>DASSKF010000027.1:0-19302 GCA_035690725.1 Segeticoccus sp. | reverse complement strand
GCATGGGGCCACCCTACTTACGCTGGGGACATGGCAGATGTCGAGTCCGTGGCCGGCACGCCCGGCACGGACGCCGGCCCCGGCACGGACCGGGGAGCCGGTGGACGCACGGCCCGGGGCGGGCCGCGCGTCTTCCTGCTGACCGCACTGGTCGCCCTCGGGCTCGTCATCCCCTCCGCGGTCCTCACCGGCGCGGCCGCCGCACCGGTCGCCGGGCTGTCCGACCCGGGTGCCGTGGTGCGCTGGGGCCTGCCGCTGGTCCGCGCGGTCCAGGACATCTCCGCCGCGGCCACCATCGGCCTGCTGTTGATGGGCGGTTTCCTCGTCCCCGAGGGCCGGCGCAGCAGCCGCCGCACCACCTCCGCCCGGTATGCCGTGCGCACCGCGGCCGTGTGGACGCTCAGCGCCGCGGTGGTCACCGTGCTCGGGTTCGCCGACCTCGCCGGCGAGCCGCTGAGCGACCCCGGATTCGTGGGCGAGATGTGGGCGTCGGTCTGGGCCATCGAGGCGTTGCGGGTCACCGCCATCACCGCCCTGGTCGCACTCGCCGTCACGGTCGGGACCGCCGTGTGGCGCAGCCGGGCCGCACAGGCGTGGCTGTGCCTGCTCAGCCTGTTCGCCCTGCTCCCGCTGGCGCTCGGCGGGCACGCCGGCGGTTCGGCCGACCACGACACCGCCGTCAACTCCCTGGCCTTCCACCTGATCGGAGTGGCGCTGTGGGTCGGCGGCCTGCTCGCGCTGGTCGCCCTGCGGCCGCTGCTCGGCAAGGCCACGACCATCGCCGTGGAGCGCTACTCCACCCTCGCCGGCTGGTGCTTCGTCCTCGTCGCGTTCTCCGGCGTGCTCAACGCGTGGGTGCGCGTGGGCAGCATCGGCGGCCTCGCGACGGCATACGGACTGCTGGTCATCGGCAAGAGCGTCGCCCTCGTGCTGCTGGGCCTGGCGGGGTGGCAGCAGCGGCGGGTGGTCATCCGTCGGCTGCGGGAGGACCGCGCCGCGCGGGGGGCGTTCACCCGGCTGGCCACGGCCGAGCTCGTCGTGATGGGTGCGGCGATCGGCATGGCGACGGTGCTCGCGCGCAGCGCGCCGCCGGTGCCGGACGTGTTGCCGGGCGACCGCAACGACACCGTGCTGGCGCTCACCGGCTACCCGCGTCCCGAGCCGCTGCACTGGTCCTCGTGGATCACCGCCTGGCAGGTCGAGTGGCTGTTCGCGACCGTGACGGTGCTCGCCCTCGGGCTCTACCTCGCCGGCGTGCTCCGGATGCACCGGCGCGGGGACCACTGGCCGGTGGGCCGCACGGTGGCATGGGTCGCCGGCTGGCTGGTGTTCGCCTACCTGACGAACGGGGCCCCGGCGGTCTACGGACGAGTCATGTTCTCGGTGCACATGTCCCTGCACATGACCCTGTCGATGATCGTGCCGATCCTGCTCGTCCTCGCCGCCCCCGTCACGCTGGCACTGCGGACCCTGCGGCCGCGACACGACAAGACGCTCGGACCGCGCGAGGTGGTCCTGGCAGTGGTGCACTCACGCCTGCTGCACGTGCTCGGCAACCCGGTCGTCGCGGCGCTCATCTTCTACGTGAGCCTGCTCGGCTTCTACTACACGCCGTTCTTCCCGCTGGCGCTGACCACGCACACCGGCCACGTGCTCATGGTCGTGCACTTCCTGCTCAGCGGGTACCTGTTCGCCTGGGTGCTCGTCGGTGTCGACCCGGGCCCGCCGAAGTGGGCGCCGATGCTGCGCCTGCTGGTGCTGCTGGTCACCATGTCGGCCCACATGTTCTTCGGGCTCGCCCTGATGGCCGGCACCGAGCTGCTGGCGCCCGACTTCTTCACCCAGCTGCACCTGTCCTGGGTGCCGCACCCCCTCGCCGACCAGCAGGCCGGTGGCGCCATCACCTGGGGCACCGGCGAGATCCCCTCGCTGCTGCTCGCGCTGCTGGTGGTCGTCGCCTGGATCCGCTCCGACGCCGCGGAGACCCGCCGCCTCGACCGGCAGGCCGAGCGGGACGACGACGCGGCGCTGCGGGCCTACAACGAGCACCTCGCGATGCTGGCCGAGGCCGACCGGCGGGCCGCCGGCGGGACCGCCGGGACCGCCTCCACCGCGAAGACCTCGCGGGGCGAGACCTCACGAGCCACCGAGACCAAGGAGTGACATGCGAATCGCGCTGATCCAGCTGGGCTACGGCGACGAGGAGTCCCTCGAGGCACGGACCGACCGCGCCGGCGACCTGGTGCGGCAGCAGGCCGACCACGACCTGGTGGTGCTGCCGGAGCTGTGGGGCGCCGGCGGGTTCGCCTACCGCCGCTGGGACGAGAACGCCCAGGCCGTGGACGGCCCCATCGCCCAGGCGATGGCCGGGGCCGCCTCGGACGCGGGCGTGCTGCTGCACGCGGGCTCCCTCGTCGAGCGGCCCGCGGACGGCGGCCGCGGCCCCGAGGGCAAGGACCTGTGGAACACCTCCCTCGTCTTCGCCCCGGACGGCACGCTGCTGACGACCTATCGCAAGGTGCACCGCTTCGGGTTCGGCCAGGGCGAGCCCAAGCTCATGGAGGCCGGAGACGCGCTGGCCGCGGTCGACCTACCGGACCCGGCGACCGGACGGACCTGGCAGGCGGGGCTGTCCACCTGCTACGACCTGCGCTTCCCGGAGCTCTACCGCGCCCAGCTGGACGCCGGCGCAACGATGTTCGTCGTGCCCGCGGCCTGGCCGATGCCGCGGGTGGAGCACTGGACCCTGCTCGCCCGGGCGCGGGCCGTGGAGAACCAGTGCGTCGTGGTCGCGTGCAACACCGCCGGCACCCACGCCGGTGTGGAGATGGGCGGCCACAGCACCGTGGTGCTGCCGACCGCGGAGGTCGTGGCCACGGCCGGCACCGACGAGGAGGTGCTCAGCGTGGACGTGGACCTGCAGGTCGTCGACGACTACCGGGCGAGCTTCCCGGTGCTGCAGGACCGGCGGTTGCCCCTGTGAGCGACGACGGCGCGAGGAAACGAGCGCAGCGAGGCCCGGAGCGCCGAGGAGATCGCAGCGAAGATCCTGTGAGCGACGACGGCGCGAGGAAACGAGCGCAGCGAGGCCCGGAGCGCCGAGGAGATCGCAGCGAAGATCCTGTGTGCGACGACGGCTCGGTGACGACGGCGGATCGGGTACGTGCGCGGGTGCGGGCACCGGAGCTGCAGGGGCGCGGCTGGCTCAACACCGGCGGCCGGGAGCTGTCCCTCGCCGAGCTGCGCGGCCGCGTGGTGGTGCTCGACTTCTGGAGCTTCTGCTGCGTCAACTGCCTGCACGTGCTCGACGAGCTGCGGCCGCTGGAGGAGCGGTTCGCCGACTCGCTCGTGCTGGTCGGGGTGCACTCGCCGAAGTTCGAGCACGAGGCCGACCCCCGTGCGCTCGAGTCGGCCGTGGAGCGGTATGCCGTGCACCACCCCGTCCTGGACGACCCCGAGCTGCGCAGCTGGCAGGCCTACACCGCCCGGGCCTGGCCGACGCTGGTCGTCATCGACCCGGAGGGCTACGTCGTCGCCTCGATGTCCGGGGAGGGGCACGCCCACGGCCTCACCGCGCTGGTCGAGGAGCTGCTGGCCGAGCACTCGGGCAAGGGGACACTGCGCCGGGGGGATGCCCCCTATGTGCCGCCACCCCCGCCGGCATCGGCACTGCGCTTCCCCGGCAAGGTGACCGCGCTGCCGGACGGGTCGTTCCTCGTCTCCGACACGGCACACCACCAGCTCGTGCAGCTCGAGGACGACCTCGTCACCGAGCGGGCCCGCTTCGGTGGGGAGGGCGAGCTCAACGAGCCGCAGGGGGTGCTCGCCCTGCCGGCCGACGTCGCCGGGCGGGTCGGGTATGACGTGCTGGTCGCCGACAGCGTGCACCACCGGGTCCGTGGGCTGCGGCTGGCGGACGGGTCCGTGCGGACCGTGGCCGGCACGGGACGGCAGCTGCGCGAGCGCTCGGGCAGCGGCCCCGCGCTGGAGCAGGACCTGTCGACGCCGTGGGACCTGGCGTGGTTCGCCGACCGGGTCGTGATCGCGATGGCCGGCGTGCACCAGCTGTGGGTGCTGCACCTGGCACAGGACGTGGCCGACAACACCGTCGCCGTGCTGGGCGGGACGTCCGAGGAGGGACTGCGCGACGGGCCGGCCCACGACGCGTGGTTCGCCCAGCCCTCCGGGCTCGCCGCCTCCGCCGACGGGTCGCGGCTGTGGGTCGCCGACTCCGAGACCTCGGCGCTGCGGTCGGTCACGCTCGAGGACCCCAGCGGCGACGTCGCAGGAGCCGCGAGAGAACTCGGCGGGTTCGTCGTGCGCACGCACGTGGGTCAGGGGCTGTTCGACTTCGGCCACAAGGACGGGGACGCGGCGGCGGCGCTGCTCCAGCACCCGCTCGGCGTCAGCGTGCTGCCGGACGGGTCGGTCGCGGTGAGCGACACCTACAACGGGGCGATCCGGCGCTACGACCCGGTCCGGGACGAGGTGGAGACCCTGGCGGGCGGACTGGCCGAGCCGAGCGGCGCCGTCGTCGAGTTCGCCCAGACGCCTGGTGGATCCGGCGACAGCGGCGGCGGCACGGGTGACCGCGTGGCCCGACTGGTCGTCGTGGAGTCCGCCGCCCACCGGCTGGTCCGCGTGGCCCTGCCCGAGCAGGCGCAGCGGGTCGACGGCCCGGCCCGAGCGACCCAGCGCCCGCCGACGGCACTTGCGTCGGGGGACGTCGAGCTGGCGGTGGCGTTCACCCCGCCGACCGGGCAGAAGCTGGACGACCGCTATGGCGACCCGACCCGGCTGACCGTGTCGGCCTCACCGGCCGAGCTGCTCACGTCCGGTGCCGGGGCCGGGGCCGGGCTGCACCGTCGGCTCCGGCTCGACGCGTCGGTCGGTGAGGGCGTGCTGCACGTGTCGGTGCAGGCCGCGGCCTGCGACGTCGTCGGACCCCGGGACCCGGACGGTGACGCGGGCGGGGAGGACCCGATGCTGCACGCGGCCTGCCACCTCTACCAGCAGGACTGGGGCATCCCGGTCCTGCTCGAGGACGGCGGCGACCACGAGCTGGTGCTGGACCTGCGCGGCACCCGCTGAACGCGGCACCCGGTGAGCGCGGGACGCGGCGGCGAGCACTCGGCATACCGCTCGCGCCTCCCGGCCGTGCTCGTCCGGGGCGGCTTTGCTCGGTTCGAGCCGCTCCGAGCGGCCCGGGAAGCCGCCTGAAGCGAGCAAAGCAGTCCGACGCGAGCAGCCCGGCGGGCTACCGGGCGATCCGGACGTGCAGGCTGGCGGACCCGCTGACCGTGCTGGGCGCCGTGTGGTCCCGGGTCACCCCCGTCCCCCCGCCCTTGCCGGCGAGGGTCACCGACACGGTGTCGTTGTGCGGTGCCGAGCTCATCGTCTTCAGCAGCTGCGGCAGGGACGTGGCGCCCCGCATTCCGGTGCGGTACGTCCACCAGGGCTGGAGGTGACCCCGGACCTTGAGGACCGCGCGGGTGGTGCCGTCGCTGGGCACCCGCACGGTCTCGGTGAACCGGTGGACCGTGCCGCTGCTCGCGGCCTTCGGGGCGAGGGTCACCCGGACCCGCAGCCGCTGACCCGGCGCCCGGGTGACGACCGACCCGTCGGTGGCCGTGGTCCAGCTGCCGTGCGAGCGGTAGTCGAGCCGGCTGACCCGGTAGGACTCGAACTCCGGCGTGCTGTCGGCCGTGACCTTCACCGCGTTGATCCGCACGTGGGCGAACCGGTTGCCGAGGATGGTGTCGATGTCCGAGGCCAGCTCGGTCGGCATGGTGCCGGTGAGGTCCTCGCGGTCGGAGAAGACGTTGCTGCGCTGGTAGGTGAACGTGGTGCCGTTGTGGCGCTGCAGGCGGACCGTCCAGGACAGCTGCGCACGTCCCTCGCCCATGCGGTCGTTGGCCACGTCCGCGTCCACCATGACCTGCGTCGCCGCGACCATGCTCAGGTAGTCGTCCATGCTGTTGTGGGTGGTCCCGGTGTGCACGTTGTACGGCGACGTCGCCGACACGGTGACCCGCGTCGTGCTGGGCAGGGCCCCGACCGTGCCCAGGATGCCGGCCAGGCGGTCCTGGGTGATGGTGCCCTGGGGAGTGCCGAAGTTGGCCACCTTGAACGACCCGAGGACGTCCTTCTCGATGTACACCGCGTCGGCCCCGTGCATCGCCAGCGAGGTCTTCCCGGTGAAGGAGTCGGGGTGGCCGAACCCGATGACCTCCGTGCCACAGACCGCGGTGGCGGTGCCGATGCTGCCCATCGTCAGGTCGCCATAGGCGATGCTGTCGGCGAGGTTCCCACCGGCCCGGATCGGGATGTCCGCCGCGCCCTCCGCGCCGACACCGCCGGCCCGCCGCAGCGCCACGCCGCCGTGGCCGGTCCGCTTCGCGAGCCGCTCGACCCGGCTCAGCGGTCCCGATGCGGTGACGTTCAGCGGCATCCGCAGTCGCGCCATGCCGCCCGAGGACTGCTGGGGGCTCACGCCGTGCCTCTGCAGCCGCTGGGTCAGCCGCTTGGTGAGCGGCACCACCTTGGGCGGCGGCTGCTCGTAGCTGCGCAGGTGGTACATCGCCGCGGCCGGGGTCACGCCGGCGTACTCGCTGGGCGCCGCGCTGAGCCCGTAGGAGATCGCGCCCACCAGCCGCCCGTCCTCGGCGTAGAGCGGCGAGCCGGACATGCCGGCCCAGATGCCCCGGTCCACGGCACCGCTCTGCGTGGTGATCGGCGCGCCGCTCATCTTGAAGATCAGCATGTCCAGGCCCGGGGCGATGCCGTCCACGAGCGTCCCCACGTAGGTGCCGGAGATCGTCTCCGGCTCGGTCCCGCTGCTCACCGTCAGGCCCGTCACACCCTCGCCCGGGGAGAGGTGGTCGGCCGGGTACGCGGCCGGGCAGGGATCCTGCGGCGCCGGCTGCGCCGCGCCGGCGGGGCCGGTGAACGCGGTGGCGGTGAGCGTCGTGGTCGCGAGGGCCGCCCCGAGGGCGAGGGCACCGACTCTGCGACGAGGGCCGGGTCGGGGCGGGGCTGGAGACGTGGACGGTCGGGACATCGTGGACCCCCTGAGTCGGGCCGCGTCGCGGCCAGTGTGCTCACGATAGACCCGCCAGGCCCCCTGGAACCGGTGAATTTGCCCGCACGACAACAGAGCCTGCGACCCGTCGGGTCGCAGGCTCCTTGCTCTCAGGTGTGGGCCGGTCTCAGGCGGCGAGCTCCAGCTCGTCGGTGGCGAGCACCGGCGCCGGGGTCATGAAGCGGTCGGCGAGGACCGTCACGACCAGGCCCCCCAGCAGGGACAGGGCGACGGCGCCGATCACCAGGCCGGTCGCCACACCGTTGGCGGCGAGGACCGGGGCGGACACACCCAGCAGGACCGTCACCAGGATGCTCAGGGCGAGCCCCGCACCCAGCGCCGTACGCGCCGCCTTCACCTCGTGTACTTCCGCGCTCGTGCGCATGGGACAACCTCCTCTGGGTCTGATCGCTGTCGTTGACAAGCTCCATATTACGCTTCAGTACCGAATAGTTAGAAATCGAAAGCCACCACCGCCGGTGTGATGTCGGACACCGCCCCGTGGCCTCCCGGCACGCGATGACATCCCGTGCTCCGGGGCCGGGGCGCTCCCGCGAGACGGTCAGCCGGAGGGGCGCTCCCCGGCATACACGGCGTGCAGCGCCGCGAGCGCGAGGCGACGGCGCGGGCGCCCCCACCACTGCTGGTCGCCGAGGGCGAGCCGGGCCGCGAGGTAGCCGGCCCCGCCGTGCACGCCGCCGCTGGGGTGGGCGGACGCGCTGGCCAGGTAGAGGCCGTCCAGGTGGGTGCGCGGGCCGCCCAGCCCCGGCACGGGACGGAAGACGAGCTGCTGGTGCAGCTGGGCCGTCCCGCCGCCGATCGCGCCCTGCCACAGGTTGGCGTCGGCCGCGGTGAGCTCGTCCGGGCGCTGCACCCACCGGTCGACCACGAGCTCACGCCAGCCGGGGGCGTACTCGTCGAGCATCTTCTCCGTCCGCTCGAGCAGCAGGTCGACCGACGCCGGGTCGGTGACCCCCCGGGGCAGGTGGGTGTAGAGCCACAGGGCCTGCGTGCCCGCGGGCGAGCGGGTCGGGTCGATGCTGCTCATCTGGCCGACGAGGGCGAACGGCCGGCGCGGCACCCGGCCGTTGGTCAGGTCCGCCTGCCAGTCGACGATCCCCGCCACATCCGCGCCGACGTGCACCACGCCGGCGTCGCGCGCCCGCTGCGCCCTCCAGGGCGGCGTGCCGCGGAGCCGGTAGTTCAGCTTGAGCGTCGGCAGGTCCCACTCGAAGTGCTCGAGCTCGCGGCGCAGGCCGGCCGGGACGCTGGCCGCGGGCAGGAGCCGCTCGTAGAGCGCGGGGGCCGTCGTGTCCGCCAGCACACCCCTGCGGGCGCGCACCTGCCGCCCGTCGTCGGTGCGCACGCCGGTCGCCCGACCACCCCCGACGAGTATGCCGTCCACGCGCCGTCCCAGCTCGATCCGCGCGCCGCTGCGCCGGGCTCGCTCGGCCAGGAGCTCGGCGAGCCGCCCGGTGCCGCCCTCCGGGGAGGGGTAGCCGACGTCCTGGGCCAGCATTGACAGCAGCCACCCGAAGACGCCACTGCCGGGCGCGTCCGGCGGCAGGTCGGCGTGCATGGCGTTGCCGGCGAGGAGCAGCCGCCCCTGCCGGCCGCGGAAGAGCTCCTCGCCCATGCGGACCACGGGCAGCAGCAGGAAGCGGGCGAACGACGGAAGCCGCGCCACGCCCGCCGCCCGGGCGAGGCGGACCCCGGGCACGACCGGCGGCCAGCGGGTGAGCAACGCGTCGAGGAGCGGCTCCCGCACCTGGTGGAACTCCTCGACCAGGCGCAGCCAGACCGGGCCGTCGTCGGGGTGGTCCGCCGCGAGCGCGGCGGCGGTGCGCGCGGGGTCCGCGTGCAGCAGGGCGCCCTCGCGGTCCTGCGGGTCCGCCGGGTGGACCAGCACCGTGTCGGTCCCCCGGGCCCAGCGCAGGCCCAGCTCGTCCAGGTGCAGGCCGCGGATCACCGGCGAGGCGGCCGCCAGCGGGTGGCAGGCGCTGAACTCGTCCATCACCCACCCGTCCCGCTCCACCGAGGAGACGGCTCCCCCGGGCCGGTCCCGCGCCTCGAGCACCAGCACGTCCCAGCCGGCATCGGCGAGTACGGACGCCGCCACCAGCCCGTGGTGGCCGGCGCCGACCACCACGGCGTCCACGACGGAAGCTGCGCCCACCCGGTCATGGTGTCGACGGGGTGTCCGGTTGTCCACGCGGGCACACCGCTGCTGATCAGGCGGTCACGGCACCCGGAACGCTACGGTCGAGGCGAGTGGCCGGCAGACGGCCGCCCGACCCGAAGGAGACGACATGGGCATCGGCCTCGGCATCGTGCTGATCGTGATCGGCGCCATCCTGAGCTTCGCCGTGACCACGACCGTCGCAGGCGTCAACCTCGTCATGATCGGCTACATCCTGATGGCCGCGGGGGCGCTCGCCCTCATCCTCGCGATCGTGCTGAACGCGCAGCGGGCTCACACCTCGCACAAGGAGGTCATCGAGCGGCGTGAGGGCGGACGCCGGCGGGGACGGGACGACTACTACGACGAGTGAGGGCAAGGGCGGGACTGTGGCGCGCCGGTCCGGTCTCGCGGGGCCCGGACCGTCGCGGGCCCGGCCGGTCACCGGTCCGGGCGGCGACCACCACCGACCCGCCGGGTGAGCTCCTCGGCCGCACCGCGGGCCACCCGAGCCAGCCCGAGCCGCCCGGCCGGGTCGACCTCCTCGGAGGGGAAGGTGAGCGCCAGCCCGGCCACGGGGTGGCCGCCGTGGTCGAGCACCGGGCTGGCCACGGAGGCGAACCCCGGTGTGACCGAGCCGTCCTCGTCGGCATACCCCCGGGCGCGCACGCCGGCGAGGATGCTGCGCAGTGCCGTGGCCGAGGTGGGTCCGGTGCCGTGGCGCTGGACGAATGCGTCGCGGCTCGGGTAGAGCGCCCGCACCTGCTGCGGGGGCAGTGACGCCAGCATCGCCAGGCCGCTGGCGGTCAGCTGGGCCGGCAGCCGCACGCCCACGTCGGTGACGAGCGGGGGACGACCGACGGCGCGCTCCTCGATGACGTAGAGCACGTCCCGGCCGTGCAGCACGGCCAGGTGGGCGTTGTGCGAGGTCGCGTCGACCACCCGCGCCAGCACCGGCCGGGCGATGCGCTGCAGCGGCGCCTGCCGGGTGTAGGCCGAGCCCAGCTCGAAGGCGGCGACGCCGAGCCCGTAGCGCCGTTCCTCCGGCAGGTGCGTGACGAAACCACGGTCCTGCAGCACGGTGAGCAGGTGGTAGACGCTCGAGCGGGGCACGCCCAGATCCCGGGCGATCGCCGCTGCGGGCAGCGGCTCGGCGTGCCGGGCGAGCAGCCGGAGCAGGTCCAGCGCCTGGGCGGCGGCGGGTGCGTTGGCCATGCGGTCATGGTCCTCCGTCCGGCGGCATTTGTCTCATATGTGAGACACAACAGACCGGTGCGCCCTGTCGTCCCCTTCGCCGGGACGGTCCAATGGAGACAGGACGGCCGCCTGACGGGAGGCCGCGGACCACCCCTATCCCGTGCAGACCGAGGAGTGCCCATGACGAGCCCGGACCAGGCCCCGAACGCCGCGGCGGGCCGTGCGCCCCTGCGCCGGACCGTCTCCGTGGGGACCGGCCCGCTGTCCTTCGCGGACGTGGTGGCGGTGGCGCGCCACGACGCCCGCGTGGAGCTCGCCGAGGACGCCGTGACCGAGATCCGGCGCAGCCGGCGGATCGTCGAGGACCTCGCCGACGACACGGTGCCGCACTACGGCATCTCCACCGGGTTCGGCGCGCTCGCGACCCGCCACATCCCGCCGGAGATGCGTGACCAGCTGCAGCGCAGCCTGGTCCGCTCCCACGCCGCCGGCTCCGGCCCCGAGGTGGAGCGCGAGGTCGTCAGGGCCACGATGCTGCTGCGGCTGTCGACCCTCGCGACCGGGCGCACCGGCGTGCGGGAGGTGACCGCCCGGGCATACGCGGAGCTGCTCAACGCGGGGATCACCCCGGTCGTGCGCGAGTACGGCAGCCTCGGCTGCTCCGGCGACCTCGCGCCGCTGGCGCACTGCGCGCTCGCCGTGATGGGCGAGGGCGAGGTCCGGGACCGCTCCGGGTCGCCCGTGCCGGCCGGCGAGGCGCTGGCCGCCGCCGGCATCACCCCGGTCGAGCTGCACGAGAAGGAGGGCCTGGCCCTCATCAACGGCACCGACGGCATGCTCGGGCAGCTCGTGCTCGCGCTCACCGACCTCGGCACCCTGCTGACGACCGCCGACATCACGGCGGCGATGAGCGTCGAGGGCCTGCTCGGCACCGACGACGTGTTCGCCGCCGACCTGCAGGCGCTGCGCCCGCACCCCGGCCAGGCGCTGGCCGCCGAGAACATCCGGAAGGTCATGGCGGGCAGCGAGATCCGGGAGAGCCACCGTGACCCGGAGGCCTGCACCCGGGTGCAGGACGCCTACTCGCTGCGCTGTGCCCCGCAGGTGGCCGGCGGCGCCCGCGACACCGTCGCCCACGCCTCGCGGGTGGCCGAGCAGGAGCTCGCCTCCGCGGTCGACAACCCCGTCGTGACACCGGACGGACGGGTGGAGTCCAACGGCAACTTCCACGGGGCGCCGGTCGCCTACGTCCTGGACTTCCTCGCGATCGTGGCCGCCGACGTGGCAAGCATGTCCGAGCGGCGCACCGACCGGTTCCTCGACGTGGCCCGCAACCACGGGCTGAACGCCTTCCTCGCCGACGACCCCGGCGTGGACTCCGGACACATGATCGCGCAGTACACCCAGGCCGCAATCGTCTCGGAGCTGAAGCGGCTCGCGGTCCCGGCGAGCGTCGACTCGATCCCGAGCTCGGCGATGCAGGAGGACCACGTGTCGATGGGCTGGTCGGCCGCGCGCAAGCTGCGCCGCAGCGTCGACGGGTTGGCCCGGGTGCTGGCGGTCGAGCTGCTCACCGCCGCCCGCGGGATCCAGCTGCGGGCGCCGCTGTCGCCGTCGCCGGCCAGCTCCACGGTCATCGACCTGCTCCGCACCGTCGCCGCGGGCCCCGGCCCGGACCGGCACCTGTCCCCCGAGATCGAGTCGGCCGTCGAGCTGGTCCGCACCGGCGCCGTCCGCGAGGCCGCCGAGTCGGTCACCGGCCCGCTCCACTGAACCACTGAACCACCCGGCATACCCACCCCAACCCCGACCGGACACGAGAACGGAGAGCGATCTCGGGGCTTGCGCCCGAGATCTCTCGCGCAACACGTGTCCGGTCGGAGAGAACGCAAGGAGAACACCATGGAAGGCGCCCGCCCCGTCAGCGCACCGCGCGGCACCGAGCTCACGGCGAAGTGCTGGCAGACCGAAGCCCCGCTGCGGATGATCCAGAACAACCTCGACCCCGACGTCGCCGAGCGGCCCGACGACCTGGTCGTCTACGGCGGCACCGGCCGCGCGGCCCGCGACTGGCGCAGCTTCGACGCGATCGTGCGCACCCTGACCACCCTCGAGCCGGATGAGACCATGCTCGTGCAGTCCGGCCGCCCGGTGGGTGTGTTCCGGACCCACGAGTGGGCGCCGCGGGTGCTCATCGCCAACTCCAACCTGGTGCCGGACTGGGCCACCTGGCCGGAGTTCCGCCGTCTGGAGCACCTCGGCCTGACGATGTACGGCCAGATGACCGCCGGCTCGTGGATCTACATCGGCACGCAGGGCATCCTGCAGGGCACCTACGAGACCTTCGCGGCGGTGGCGGACAAGCGGTTCGGCGGCACCCTCGCGGGCACGCTGACGCTGACCGCCGGCTGCGGCGGCATGGGCGGCGCACAGCCGCTCGCGGTCACCCTCAACGAGGGCGTCTGCCTGATCGTCGACGTCGACGGCAAGCGGCTGCAGCGCCGCGTCGACCACCGCTACCTCGACGAGGTCGCCGAGGACCTGGACGATGCGATCGGCCGGGTGCTGGCCGCGAAGAAGGACAAGCGCGCCCTCTCGGTTGGCGTCGTCGGCAACGCCGCCGACGTCTTCCCCGAGCTGCTGCGCCGGGAGGTGCCGATCGACATCGTCACCGACCAGACCAGCGCGCACGACCCGTTGTCCTACCTGCCCGAGGGCATCGGCGTCGACGACTGGCACGACTACGCCGACAGGAAGCCCGAGGAGTTCACCGACCGCGCCCGCGCGTCCATGGCCAAGCACGTCGAGGCCATGGTCGGGTTCATGGACAAGGGTGCCGAGGTCTTCGACTACGGCAACTCGATCCGGGACGAGGCCCGCCAGGGCGGCTTCGACCGCGCCTTCGCCTTCCCCGGCTTCGTCCCGGCCTACATCCGCCCGCTGTTCTGCGAGGGCAAGGGGCCGTTCCGCTGGGCGGCGCTGTCCGGCAACCCGGAGGACATCGACAAGACCGACCGGGCCGTGATGGACCTGTTCCCCGAGGACGAGAAGCTGCACAAGTGGCTCAAGGGCGCCCGGGAGAAGGTCGCCTTCGAGGGCCTGCCCGCGCGGATCTGCTGGCTCGGCTACGGCGAGCGGGAGAAGGCGGGCCTGAAGTTCAACGAGATGGTCGCCAGTGGCGAGCTCGACGCGCCGATCGTCATCGGTCGGGACCACCTCGACTGCGGCTCGGTCGCCTCGCCCTACCGCGAGACCGAGGCAATGGCCGACGGGTCCGACGCGATCGCCGACTGGCCGCTGTTGAACGCCCTCATCAACACCTCCTCCGGTGCCACGTGGGTGTCGCTGCACCACGGCGGCGGCGTCGGCATCGGACGGTCGATGCACGCCGGGCAGGTGTCCGTCGCCGACGGCACGGAGCTCGCCGCGCAGAAGCTCGCCCGCGTCCTCACCAACGACCCGGGCATGGGCGTCATCCGCCACGTCGACGCCGGCTACGAGCTGGCCGAGCAGGTCGCCGAGGAGCGCGGCGTGCGGGTCCCGATGCGCGAGGGCGAGTGAGCGGTATGCCGGAGCGCACCGAGGTGCCCTGCCTCGCGCTGGCCGCCGGGCCGCGGGCGTCGTTCGACGCGATGTGGGCGGCCCTGCAGCCGGTGGGCCTCGAGTCGTCGACCGGTGGCTACCGCCGGTTCGCGTGGACGCGGGAGGACCACGACCTGCGGGAGTGGTTCGCCGCCGAGTGCGTCCGGCGCGGGCTCGACCTGACCACGGACCGGATGGGCAACCAGTGGGCGTGGTGGGGCGACCCCGACGCTGCCGCGGCAGCTGGCCGCCCCGGCGTGGTGGTCGGGTCGCACCTGGACTCGGTGCCCGACGGCGGTGCCTTCGACGGCCCGCTGGGTGTCGTCAGCGGCCTGGCGGTGATCGATGCGTTGCGGGAGAACGACTTCGATCCGGCCCGTCCGATCGGCGTCGTCAACTTCGTCGACGAGGAGGGCGCCCGGTTCGGGGTCGCCTGCGCGGGGTCACGGGTGATCACCGGCGCGATGAGCGCCGACCGGGCCCGCTCGCTGACCGACGCCGACGGAGTCTCGATGGCCGAGGCCATCCGCACCGCCGGACGCGACCCGTCGGCGCTGGGCCGGGACGAGGAGACACTGCGACGCATCGGCTGCTTCGTCGAGCTGCACGTCGAGCAGGGCCGGGGCCTCATCGACCTCGGCCACCCGGTGGCGGTCGGCACCGACATCTGGCCACACGGCCGGTGGCGCTTCGACTTCCCCGGCGCGGCCAACCACGCCGGCACCACCCGGCTGGAGGACCGCCAGGACGCCATGCTCGGCTACGCCGACACCGTCCTGGCCGCGAGAAGCGTTGCCGCACAGCGTGGTTGTGTCGCCACCGTCGGCAAGGTCGTCGTCGAGCCGGGTGGCGTCAACGCCATCCCGAGCCACGTGACGGGCTGGCTGGACACCCGCGGGCCGGTCGAGCCCGACGTCCGCGCCGTGGTGGACGAGCTGACGGCGCGGGCGGAGAGCCACGGCGCCACGGTCACCGAGGAGTCGTGGACGAGCACCACGCGCTTCGACGAGACGCTGGCCGCCCGGCTCCGGGGCACCCTCGGCGGCGAGGTGCCGATGCTCGGCACCGGTGCGGGGCACGACGCCGGTATCCTGTCGGCACAGGGCACACCAACGGCGATGCTGTTCGTGCGCAACCCGACCGGCATCTCGCACTCCCCGGAGGAGTTCGCCGAGACCGACGACTGCCACCGCGGTGTCGCCGCGCTCGCCCGGGTCGTCGAGGACCTGGCCCGATGAGCCCCGCCACCCCGACCAACTCGGGGCGCTGGTGGGCGGCCCACGCGCTGCTGCCCTCGGGGCCGGCCGACGCCGTGACCGTCGAGGTCACCGACGGCCGGTTCACCGCGATCACCGCCGGCACTGAGCCGGGCGACGCCGAACGGCTTCCCGGCGTCGCGCTCCCGGGCCTGGCGAACGCGCACAGCCATGCGTTCCACCGGGCCCTGCGCGGGCGCACCCACGACCGCGACGGCACCTTCTGGACGTGGCGCGACCGGATGTATGCCGTCGCGCGCCGGCTCGACCCGGACACCTACCTCGCGCTCGCGCGAGCGACCTACGCCGAGATGGCGCTGGCCGGGATCAGCTGCGTCGGGGAGTTCCACTACGTCCACCACCAGCCGGGGGGCACCCCGTACGACGAGCCGAACGCCATGGGCGAGGCCCTGCGCCAGGCCGCCCGCGAGGCCGGGATCCGGCTCACCCTGCTCGACACCTGCTACCTCGCCGGCGGGCTGTCCGCCGACGGGCACGCCCCCCTGTCGGACGACCAGCAGCGCTTCGGCGACGGTGACGCGGCGGGCTGGGCCGAGCGGGTCGGCCGGCTGCGAGACGACGCGACCACCCGCGTCGGCGCGGCGATCCACTCGGTCCGCGCGGTCCCGCGGGACCAGCTCGCCACAGTCAGGAAGGCCGACGACGGCCGCCCGCTGCACGTCCACCTCTCGGAGCAGCCGGCGGAGAACGAAGCGTGCCAGGCGTTCTACGGCCTGACCCCCACCGCGCTGCTGGAGGCCGAGGGCGTGCTCGGACCACGCACCACGGCGGTCCACGCCACCCACCTGACCGACGCCGACATCGCGGCCCTCGGCGCGAGCGGCACCACTGCGTGCTTCTGCCCCACGACCGAGCGCGACCTCGCGGACGGCATCGGACCCGCACGCAAGCTGCTCGACGCGGGAGCCCCGCTCTCCCTGGGTAGCGACCAGCACGCCGTCATCGACCTCATCGAGGAGGCGCGTGCCATCGAGATGCACGAGCGGCTGGACACGTTGCAGCGCGGCCGGTTCCAGCCGCCCGAGCTGCTCGCTGCCGCGACCGGCCACGCCTGCCTCGGCTGGGATGACGCCGGACGCCTCGAGGTCGGCGCCCGGGCCGACCTCGTCGCCCTCCGCCTCGACAGCCCCCGCACCGCCGGCTCCGCCCCCGAGCAGGTGCTGCTCGCCGCCACCGCCGCCGACGTCGACACCGTCGTGGTCGACGGGCGCACCGTGGTGACCGGCGGACGGCACGTCCTCGGTGACGTGGGAGCCTTGCTGACCGACGCCATCGACCCCCTGTGGGAGGACCAGTGACCACCACGCTCGTCACCGGCATCGCCGAGCTCGTCACCAACGACCCGCACCTCGAGGGCGCCGACCACTCCGAGGGCCTCGGTCTGCTGCGCGACGCCGCCGTGGTCATCAACGACCACGGCCCTCGCTCGCGCCACTCCTCCGACGGCGCCGCCGGCCACCCGACCGTCGAGTGGGTCGGTCCGGAGGGCAAGGCTCCCCAGGCCGACCGGAGGGTCGACGTGGAGGGGCGGGCCGTCATACCGGGGTTCGTGGACAGTCACTCGCACCTGGTCTTCGCCGGTGACCGGTCCGCGGAGTTCGCCGCCCGGATGACCGGGCAGCCCTACGACGGCGGCGGGATCGCGGTCACCATGGCGGCCACCCGCGGCGCGAGCGACGACGAGCTGCGCCGGCTTGTCGCCGACCGCGTCGAGGAGATGCGCGCCCAGGGCACGACGACCGTGGAGATCAAGAGCGGCTACGGCCTCGACGTCGAGCACGAGGCCCGCGCGCTTCGGATCGCGCGCGAGTTCACCGACGAGACAACCTTTCTCGGCGCACACGTCGTGCCACCGGAGGCGCGCGAGGACCGGGAGCAGTATGTCCGGCTGGTCACCGGCCCGATGCTCGAGGCCTGCGCGCCCCACGCCCGCTGGATCGACGTGTTCTGCGAGCCGAACAGCCCGCACGCGTTCACCGAGGAGGAGTCGCGCGTGGTGCTGCGGGCCGGACGGGACCGGGGGCTGGAGCTGCGGCTGCACGGCAACCAGCTCGGGCCCGGACCGGGCGCGCAGCTCGCGGTCGAGCTGGGTGCGGCGAGCATCGACCACTGCACCCACCTCAGCGCCGAGGACGTGGAGGCGCTCGTCGCTGCCGCCGACACGACCGTCGCCACGCTGCTGCCGGGCGTGGAGTTCTCCACCCGGTCGCCCTATCCCGACGCGCGCGCACTCATCGACGCCGGCGTCAGCGTCGCGCTGGCGACCGACTGCAACCCGGGCACCTGCTACTCCTCCTCGATGCCGCTCGTCATCGCCCTCGCCGTCCGCGAGATGGGCATGACCCCGGCCGAGGCGCTCCGGGCCACGACGGCGGGCGGCGCCAAGGCCCTGCGGCGGGGCGACATCGGCTGGATCGGCGTCGGCAGCAGAGGGGACCTGACCGTGCTCGCGGCGCCCTCGTACCTGCACCTGCCCTACCGCCCCGGCGTGCCGATCGCCTTCGCCCTGGACGCCGACGCCGGCTGAGCAGGGGGCAGTTTCCTCACGTTGCTTGACGTCGTTGCTCGATAGGTTGATATTGAGGGTCGATAAGTGCATCACGACTCTCAGGAGGGCACGATGCCCGGGAACCGAGTCTTCAGGCCGGCAAGCCACATCATGCTCGTGGGGTGGCTCGTCACGGTGCTCCTCGCCCTGCTGGTCGCCGTCGCCGGTGTCGCCGGCCTGAGCGGGTGGAGTGACTACCACTACCGGATCAGCCTCGTCCCGGGCACGCACCTGCTGGATGTGTCCTACCAACCGTCGTGGGGCGTCTCGACCGGCACCCAGGTCTGCCCGCGAATAGACTTGGGGGACCCGCGGTACGACTGCGAGAACGTCGTCCTCGAGGACTCCCGAGGCCAGCTCCTCGACGGTGACGTGGTCAGCCAGAGCGACGTGCGCCCGGTCTCCGCCCAGCTGACCGGCCGGTTGCTGTTCGACGCCGACCCCGGCTGGAACCCGCTCGTCGCATCGCTGTACGCGATGACGGTGCTCAGCCTGCTCGTCCTGACCCTCGTCCTGTCCCAGCTGTGGCTGCTGCTGCGCACCGCGTCCCGCGGCGCGCCCTTCACCGACGTCGCAGTTCGCCGGCTGCGGGTCATCGGGCTCGCCCTGATCGCGTGGGAGGTGCTGGAGCCGCTGCTGTGGCTGTTCCTCAGCCCCAAGGCCTGGGACTACCACCTCGTGAGCTACGGCGGTCCGGTGCTTCTGCAGCTGACCTCGATGGAGCCGGGCGGGCCACAGCTCACGGTGATCGCCTTCGCCGCTCTGTTGCTGCTGCTGGCCGAGGTCTTCCGCCGCGGGGCGCGACTGGAGAGCGAGCAGAGGCTGACCGTCTGATGGCGATCGACATCCGGCTGGACCACGCCCTGCTCGACCGCAGGATGACGCTCACCGAGCTCGCCGACCGGGTCGGGATCACGGTGGCGAACCTGTCGATCCTCAAGACCGGCAAGGCACGCGCGATCCGCCTCTCCACACTGGACGCGATCTGCCGGGAGCTGGACTGCCAGCCGGGCGACCTGTTGGTGCACGTCGCTGACGACGACGCGACAGGGCGGCGAGCGCGCCCACCCGGACCTGCGGCAGGATGACCGTCACGGACCACGAGAGGTATGCCGTGCCGACACACGAGTGGGACGCCCGCACCTACGCGTCGCTGGACCTGCCGCACCAGCGGTGGGGTGCCGGCGTCATCGAGCAGCTCGACCTGAGGGGCGACGAACGGGTGCTCGACCTCGGGTGCGGACCCGGGCGGGACACCCTGCGGCTGCTGGACCTGCTGCCCCACGGGCACGTCATCGCCGTCGACGCGTCGCAACGCATGCTGGACGAGCTCCGGCGCCGGCTGGCAGGGCGCCCGGAGGCCCGCGACCGGGTCACCGTCCTGCACGCCGACCTGCGCGAACCGCTCCCCATCGAGGACCCGGTCGACCTGGCCATG
>DASSKF010000026.1:0-2994 GCA_035690725.1 Segeticoccus sp. | reverse complement strand
GGCGACCGAGCGGGGGGTGAGCAGGCGACGGACCGACACCGACTCGGCCCGGTGCTCGCGGGTCATCCGGACCGCGTTGCTCTGCTCGGTGGGCAGCACCTGGAAGCTGACGGTGATGACGCCGTCGTCGAAGCGGTGGGTGACCTCGTAGCCCGCGTCGGCGAACACCGCGATCATCTTGCGGTTCTGCGGCAGCACGTCGGCGACGAAGCGCTCCACGCCGGCCTCGCTCGCGGTCGCCGCCAGGTGCTCGAGCAGCACCGACCCCAGCCCGCGCCCATGGTAGGCGTCGGAGATGTTGAAGGCGACCTCCGCGGTGGCCCCGGCCGGTCCGTCCAGCCGGTCGTAGCGGGCGATGCCGATGATGTCGCCCTTGGTCTCGGCGACCAGCGCGACCCGCTCGACGTAGTCGACGTGGGTGAACCGCTCGACGTCCTTGTCGCTCAGCCGGCGGATCGGGGCGAAGAAGCGCAGGTAGACCGACTCGGCGGACTGCTGGGCGTGGAAGCGGTGGATGCCCTCGGCGTCGGCCGGGGTGATCGGTCGTACGTGCGCGACCGAGCCGTCCACCAGCACCACGTCGGCCTCCCACTCGTGCGGGTAGCCCGGCGGGAGGGTGCCACCCTCCGCGCGGCCCTCGGTCGGAGGGGTGTCCTCGGTCGGACTGGTCATTGGCACAGGATGGCACGACCGGCCGACGGGGGCGGGACCGCTCAGGACCCGCCCTGCGCGCCGTCGACGAAGGACACCCGCGTCCAGTGCTCCCCGTCGTCGACGCTGTGCCAGTAGCTGCCATCGGCACCGGACACGGCGTAGAACTGGGACCCGCCCGGCGCACCGACCCACGCCCAGCCGTCCTCCGAACGCGGCGGCCGGGCCGGCTCGTGCCAGCTGCGGCCCCCGTCGTCGCTGACCAGCAACGGGATCGTCTGGTGCGTTCCGTGCGAGGTCTGTGTCGGGGAGGCGGCCACCACGTGCCGGTCGTCGGACGCCGCGAGGGAGACCTGGTCGCTGCGCGGCAGCACGAGGCCGTCACCCTGCACCTCCCAGGTCGCACCGTCGTCGTCGCTGGACTGGACCTGCCAGTTCTCCGGCCCGCCGCACAGCGCGAACAGCGTGGGGTCCCCCGCCGCGACGGCCGACGGGGCCACCGCCCTCGGCATCCGGGCACAGCCCGGCGGCGTGCCGAGCGGCTGCAGGACGCCGTCGACCAGCTGGGCCGCCCCGGTCGGCGGCGCCGGCCGCGGCAGCCACTGCGTCTCCAGCCACACCTGGCCGCGCTGCACCTCGACCTGCGCGCCGACGATGACGGCGTTCCGGGACTCGGTGGCGGCCGTCCGGTCCATCCCGGCGGCGGTGACCGAGGCCCGACCGACGCGTAGGCTTCCCTGGCACAGCCCCTGGTCACCGCACCCGTCCGCCGCGACCAGGGCCACGTCGTCGCCGTCCGTCTCCAGGTCGAGGACGGTGTCACCGGGGTGCGGGTACGGGTGCCAGGTGCGCCCGCCGTCGCGGGTGAGCAGCACGTCGCCGCCGTACACCCAGCCGGTCGTCGGGTTGGCGAAGCGGACCTGGCCCAGGCTGTCCGGCGACGGCAGCCGGCCCAGCGAACCGGTGGGGTTCGGCAGGGCCGCCGCGTCGAAGACGTGCACCGTGTGCCAGGCGTCCCCGTTGTCCTGCGACCCGACCAGCGTCGGGCAGCGCTGGTCCCCGCAGTCGCTGGAGCCGAGGGCGTAGAGGTTGCCCCCGCCGGAGTTGCTCAGCGAGGTCGCGGTGAACGATGCGGGAACGGGCCGACCGCGGAGCGGCGGGGGCGGCGGCAGGGCCGACTCGGTCTCGCTCGGGGACGGCTGGGGAGCACCGGTGGCCGTCTCGCCGCCGGTCGGGCTCCCGGTCGCCGCGCGCTGCTGGGTCTGGGACGGACCGGACGTGGCCGCGGTGACGTCGGGCCCGGCAAACCGGCCGCCGGTGAAGATCGCGACGCCGGCCACCGCCCCCACGAGGCCCGCCGCGGCGACGCCCCCGGCGTAGCCGAGCCAGCGCCGGCCCCGCGGCCGGTACGCCTCGCGCACGATCCGCTGCCAGTGCAGGTCATCGGCCGGCTCCGACCGCACGTCGGCACGCTCCCGGGCGAAGAACCGGGCGACCGGGTCGTCCGGGTCCTCGTCCCAGCGGTCGTCACCGCGCGTGTTCACCGCGCCTCCTCCAGCCAGGCGGCCATCCTGCCGCGCGCGTCATACAGGTCACGCTTGATCGTCCCCTCGGACTTGCCCAGCTGCCGCGCCACCTGGGCCACGGTCAGGTCGGCGTAGTAGTGCAGCAGCACCGGCAGGCGCAGCCGCGAGGGCAGGCTCTCGACCGCCTGCCGCACGGTCAGCCGGGTCGCCGGGTCGACCAGCGGCTCGTCCCCGGCCTCCGACCTGCTGTGGCCCGCCTCCATCCGCTCATAGGCGACCGCCTCGCGCCCGCGCTTGCGCCAGTGGTCCCGCACCAGGTTGGCGGTGGTGGTGTAGAGCCAGGCGCGGGGCTCGTCGACGGCGCCCCAGTTGCGCAGCAGCCGGACGAACGCCTCGGTGACGAGGTCGTGCGCCAGGTCGGGGTCGCTCACGAGCTTGGTGGTCCAGCCGACGAGCATCCCGTAGTGCGCGTCGTAGACGGCGCGGACGGCACCCGCCGCCGACGCCTGCGTCGAGCGGGTCACCACCACTGCACCGCTCCCCCTCGGCCGGGTACGTGGCACGCCACCGGCCACCCATGTCGTCACGTCCTCTACGACGACGCTACAACCGTCCCGGTTGGTCCCACTGCCCAGTCGCCCCGACACGCTTGCCCCCGCGGCTATCGTCAGGTCATGAACGACGCGCACCAGCAGTTCCGAGACGCCCGCGACCAGCTCCTGTCCCTGCGCGAGGACCAGCCGCGCGCCGTCGCGGGCTACCGGCCTCCCCGGCCCACCGACTTCAACTGGGGACTGGACTGGTTCGACCGGGTCGC
>DASSKF010000025.1:0-2475 GCA_035690725.1 Segeticoccus sp. | reverse complement strand
GTCGCCACTCCTCGTGGGTGGGTCGGGTCGGGTCGGGTCGCCTACGCTGCTGGGGTGAGCGACAGCGACGCGAGCGCCGCGGACCCGGCCGAGGCCGAGCAGCCGCACGTCGAGCAGCCCGCGCCGGCGGCTCCCCCCCGGCTGCTCGCCCAGGCCGCGTCCACCTCGAAGATCCTCTGGGTCACCGTCCCGGCCGAGCGCACCTGGCCGGCCTGGCACGCGTGGGTGGAGGACACGGCATACGTGGTGAGCGGACCCGGCGAGCAGCACCTCCCCGAGCTGCCCGCGCAGGTCGAGCTGACCTTCCGCAGCAAGGACACCGGCGGCCGGCTCGTGCGCGCCACGGCGCGCGCCGAGCGCCTGACGCCCGATGACGAGCGCTGGGAGGCGGCCACCACCGCGTTGCGGGCCGGACGTCTCAACGCGCCTGCGGGCGACACGGTGGAGCGCTGGGCCCGGGAGAACGTGGTCACGGCGCTCGTCCCCCTCACCCTGCTCGAGGAGCCCGGGCGGTATGACGACCGCTCGGGTGCCGCTCCCCCCGTCCCCTCGACGGCCACGACCGACAGCTGGGCGCCGTGGCACGCGCGGGGCAGGCCGCGACGGCGCCGGCGCCTGCGCCGCCGCTGACGGGCGCGACCGGTCGCTAGCCTTGGCCGCGTGACCACGACCCGCGTCTTCGTTGCGCGCCTGGCGGGGCTCAGCGTGTTCGACCCGCTGGGCGACCAGGTGGGCCGGGTGCGTGACGTGGTGGTGTCCTTCGGCCGCACGCCGCGGCGCCCCCGGGCGATCGGCCTCGTGGTGGAGGTGCCGGGCCGGCGCCGGGTGTTCGTGCCGATGACCCGGGTGACGAGCATCGACGGCGGGCAGGTGATCACCACCGGCCTGGTCAACATGCGCCGGTTCGAGCAGCGGTCGACCGAGACGCTGGTGCTCGCGCAGCTGCTGGACCGCACCGTGCGCGTGCACGAGCCGGACGAGGAGCCGTTCACCGCCACCGTGGAGGACGTGGCCATCGAGCTCGAACGCAACCGGGACTGGGTGATCAGCAAGGTCTTCTGCCGCAAGGGGGTCGTGCCCTCCCACCCCCTGCCCCGGCTGCGCAGGCGGCGCGGCGAGACGGTGCTCGTCGAGGTGTCCGACGTCTCGGGGCTGCGCGAGGAGCGGGCCGGGCAGGGCGCCGACCTGCTGCTGGAGACCTACGACGACCTCAAGCCGGCCGACCTCGCGGAGGCCATCCACGACCTGACCCCGAAGCGACGCAGTGAGGTCGCGCAGGCCCTCGACGACGAGAAGCTCGCCGACGTGCTCGAGGAGCTGCCCGAGGACGACCGGGTCGAGATCATGACCGCCCTCGACACCGACCGGGCCGCCGACGTGCTCGAGGCGATGCAGCCCGACGACGCTGCCGACCTGCTGTCCGAGCTGCCGACCCAGAAGGCCGAGCTGCTGCTGCAGCGGATGGAGCCCGACGAGGCGGCGCCGCTGCGCCGGCTGCTCACCTACGACGAGGAGTCCGCCGGCGGCATGATGACGACCGAGCCGGTCGTCATGGCACCGGAGTCGGCCGTCGCCGAGGCACTGGCCCTCGTGCGCCGCGAGGAGCTGTCGCCCTCCTTGGCCGCCACCGTGTTCGTCTGCCGGCCGCCCCTGGAGACGCCGACCGGCAAGCTGCTCGGGATCGTGCACATCCAGCGGCTGCTGCGCGAGCCCCCGCACTCGGCGCTCGGGTCCGTCCTCGACAAGGACATCGAGCCGCTGACACCGACCGCGCCCCTGGGGGTGGTCACCCGGATGATGGCGACCTACAACCTCGTGGCGGTCCCGGTGGCGGACGACGAGGGACGCCTGATCGGTGCCGTCACCGTCGACGACGTGCTCGACCACATCCTCCCCGAGGACTGGCGCGAGGAGCGCCATGAGGTGACCGATGACCGTTGAGCGGGAGGAGCGCGGGCGGGGCCGTGGCCGGGGCGGCCGGACCGAGCGCGAGGAGGCGACCCGGGTGCGCCCGGGCCGCGACCGGCACACCCCTCGCCTGGACCAGCCGCAGGAGGCAGGACGGCAGCTGATCTGGCGTCCCCGGATGGACCCGGAGACGTTCGGGAAGATCGCGGAGAGCTTCGCCCGATTCATGGGCACCGCGCGCTTCCTCGTCTACATGACGGCATTCGTCACGATCTGGATCGCCTGGAACGCGCTCGCCCCGCAGCAGTGGCGGTTCGACCCCTACGCCTTCATCTTCCTCACCCTCATGCTGAGCCTGCAGGCGTCGTATGCCGCCCCGCTGATCCTGCTCGCGCAGAACCGGCAGGCCGACCGCGACCGGGTGGCCCTCGAGCAGGACCGGGCCCGGGACGAGCGGAACCTCGCCGACACCGAGTACCTCACCCGGGAGGTCGCGTCCCTGCGGATCGCCATGCGCGACGTCGCGACCCGCGACTTCCTGCGCTCGGAGCTGCGCAGCCTGCTGGA
>DASSKF010000024.1:0-3411 GCA_035690725.1 Segeticoccus sp. | reverse complement strand
CGGAGTGGGCCTTGACCCACTGGGCGGTGTTCGCGGCCGTGGAGGCGGCCACCACGCCCCGGTCGGCGGCCTCGGCGGCGACCGCGACCCGCATCACCTCCGCGCGTGCGCTCAGCGCGCCGAGGGCGTCCATCAGCTCGGTCAGGCCGTTGTCGCCGACCTGCCACAGCAGCTCGTGCGCATCGGTCAGCAGCTCGGTGGTCGCCCGGACCGCCTCGGCCCGCTGCGGCAGGCGCGGCAAGTCGGCGCCAGACTCCTGCTCGCCGGTGCCGCGCCGCTTCTCGAACATGCATTGATACTAGTGTTCGACACCGACACGGGGAACCGTTGTCCACCGCGAACCCTGTTGCGAACAGGTCACATTCGAACCCGACTTATCCACATGGTCGTCGCTCACCACACCGTCGTCCACAGCCCACCGGCGGCTGGTTGCACCCACCCGGAGCCCACCGAAAGGGCGCGGCGTGAAGGACGCCGACGCAACCGTGGCGGCCAGCGACACCAGCCACGCCGGCGTGACGAACGCCGACGGGTCAGCCTCGGACAGGGGCCCACGCACACCCGCGTGAGGTGCGCCGGGGCACGGAGGGCGCGTGCTCGGCATACTGCTGCGTGACCGGCCCCGGACAGCATGAGGTGAGGCGATGCCGACCAACCGACTCGAAGCGTTCAGCGACGGGGTGCTCGCGGTCATCATCACCATCATGGTGCTCGAGCTGCACGCACCAAAGGGCTCGACACTCTCGGCGCTCGGCGCGGTGGCTCCTGGGCTGCTGACCTACGTCCTGTCGTTCGTCTATGTGGGGATCTACTGGAACAACCACCACCACTTCTTCCAGCTGGCCGAGCGCATCGACGGCGGGGTGCTCTGGGCGAACCTGCACCTGCTGTTCTGGCTGTCCCTCGTGCCGTTCACGACGGCGTGGATGGACCGCTCCGAGTTCGCCCGGGTGCCGGTGGCCGCCTACGGGGTCGACCTGCTGATGTGCGCGGTCGCGTGGTGGGTCATGCAGCGGATGTGCTTCCGGAGCGAGGGGGAGGGGTCGCACCTGCGGCGGGCGGTCGGGCGCGGTCTGAAGGAGAAGGTCTCCCCGGTGCTCTATGTCGCCGGAATCGTCGGCGCCTGGTGGCAACCGGCATTCTCCATGGCGGTGTTCGCGGCCGTGGCGCTGATGTGGGTCGTGCCCGACCGACGGATGGAGCGCTACATCGAGGACTCCCGGCCGGGTACGGACCTGGGAGACCTGGGATGACACCTGAGGTCTCGAGGTGCTCCGGCGCCGGCGTCAGTGGGTCGACATCGTCGGCGACATCGGGCCCGGTCCGGGCTCGGTGAGGCCGGGCACCGCGTCCGGCGCGGCGAGCACCAGCACGGCGAGGACCGCGAGCAGGGCGGCCGTCGAGTAGGTCGCGGTGCGCCGCCACGGGAGCGTCTTCTCGATCGCGATCAGCCCGGCGACGAGCGCCATCCACAGGACGCTCATCACGCCGAGGGCGAAGAGCGCGGCCATCAGCGCCCAGCAGCACCCGACGCACCAGGCGCCGTGCCTCGAGCCCATCCGCAGCCCGCCTCGCCACCCGTCCCGCCAGGTGCTGAGCAGGAACCCGAGCGGGCTCCGGCACTTGCCGAGGCAGACCTCCTTCAGCGGCGTGAGCTCGTAGACCGCGGCCGCCAGCAGGGTCACCACCGTCAACGGCCGACCGGCGCGATCCCACGCCAGCGCCTCCCCACCCCACGCACCCACGGCCGCCGCGACGGCCAGAGCCCCCACCCCGGCGGCGACCCACACGAGCAGGTAGCCGGCGGTGAAGGCGAGCGGCGCTGCTGGCGACTTGGTTCTCGTCATCCGGGCATACAGCGCCACCGTCGGAGCGACCGACGGGAACATCATCGCCGCCATCATCACGGTCCAGACCGCGACGAACCAGCTGGAGGATCCCAGCGCCGTCCAGGGGCCGTTGTCCATCCCTGCCATCTGTCGGGCGGTCCACCACCACCCGGCAGCGGCGAGCGCCAACAGCAACAGCACCAAGCCCAGCCGCATGCGGACGGCCACGAACGCGCCCGCCGGGCCGTCGGGCCGCTCCGGCGTCGGCGACGACGGGACGGCGCTCATCGGCGTCAGGAGGCCGGCCTCAGGCGGCCCAGGAGAAGTTGGCGTGCGAGACCCCGGTCCGGCCCTCGTAGCTGATGCCGAACGCGTTGATCCGCGAGCGTTTCGCCTCCGCCATCGTCAGATCGGATGCGACCGGGTGGAACATGCCGTGGAACGTGACGGGTTGGCCGTCCTCCTTGCCGAACGGCACGATGTCCTCGATCTCGAACTCGAGGGCGTCGCCCACCCGCACCGAGTGGCGCAGCCCGTCGTCGTCCATCTCGATGGTGGCGCGCTCCGCGCCCAGCATCTCACCGATGAGCGGCGCGAGTCCCGCCATGGGGCCGCCCAATTGGCCGCTGAAGACCTTGATGAGCTGGTCGAACTGCTCCTCACTGGCCTCCTGGTCGACGTAGACGCCGACCTTCCAGTTGCCGTCGGTCATCACCTTCGGGGTGTCGGCGATGACGACCACCTTCCGGCCGGCCACGTCCGTTCCGTCGACCGAACCCCGGCGGATGGCGAACGCGAGGGTGGCGCGGCAGTAGTCGTACGTCGCCCCGTGGTCCATGGTCAGGTTGCACGGGCACATCAGCTCGCAGGAGCATGTCTCGGCGTAGCTGCCCTCGAGATTCCACGACATGGCGGCCTCCACAGTGGATCGTCACCCAGTCTCCCGCCGCCGCCGCGGCCGGTCAAGGTGCTTCCCCGGGCAGCTCACGAGCCCAGCCGGCGCAGGTCCTCCTGGCAGCGACGCTGCAGCTCGTCGAGCTCGGCGAGGGAGTCCAGGATGTCGCGGTGCCGCTGCTCCAGGTCGCGCCGGCGGTCGTCGATCTGGCCGAGCAGGTAGGTGAGCTGGCCGCGCTCACCGGGCGGCTCGTCATACATGTCGACGATGGTGCGGATCTCCTCGAGGGGGAACCCGAGGCGGCGCCCGCGCAGGATCAGGGCGAGCCGGGTGCGGTCGCGGCGGTGGTAGACGCGCTGCATGCCGCGCCGGACGGGCGAGATGAGGCCGAGCTCCTCGTAGTGCCGGATGGTGCGGTGGGTGACGCCGAACTCGTCGGCGACCTGAGCGATCGTCCACGTCGGCTCGTCCAGCTCCACCGGCCTTGTCACGGAGCCCAGCATGCTTTACGTTGACGTAAGCGTCAAGCACATCGACCCGACAAAGGACCCCCATGTTCGAGCTGAGCAAGGACCACGAGGACTTCCGCCAGGTCGTCCGCGACTTCGCCGAGCGGGAGGTCGAGCCGCACATCGCCCGGTGGGACCGCGAGCACCACTTCCCGACCGAGCTGGTCCCGAAGATGGG
>DASSKF010000023.1:0-14464 GCA_035690725.1 Segeticoccus sp. | reverse complement strand
CGGCGCAGCACGTCGCGGTAGTCGACCTTGCCGAAGGCGCTGGAGGTGTTGAGGATGCCGAGCCCCACGTTGCTGGTGCCGTCGCCGACGCCGAAGATCCAGCCGTAGCCGGGCAGCAGCACCCGGCGGCCGGTCTGCTCGTCGTCGGACCACAGCTCCAGCCACGACTCGAGGTAGTCGTCGTCGTGCCGTGGACTGGTGTAGTAGGTGCGCACGGCGACACCCATCGGCCGGTCGTCGCGCTTGGGGCGCTCCATGGCCGTGGACAGCCGCGAGGAGTTGCCGTCGGCAGCAACCACCAGCGGGGCGGCATACACCTTCTCCTCGCCGGTGGGGCGACCCGCGTCGTCCGCCACCTTGGCCCGCACCCCCACGATGTGGCCGGTGCGCTCGTCCAGGACCGGGGCGACCACGTTGGTGCGCTCGCGCAGGCGGACGCCGAACTTCACCGCGTGCTGGGCCAGGATCTCGTCGAAGTCCTCGCGCGTCCGGACGAGCCCGTAGGGCGGGAAGCTGGCGAGGTCGGGCCAGTCCAGCTGCAGCCGCATGCCGCCGCCGATGATCCGCAGGCCCCGGTTGCGGATCCAGCCGTCCTCCTCCGGCGTGGGGACGCCGAGGGCGATGAGCTCCTTGACCGCGCGGGGGGTCAGCCCGTCGCCGCAGACCTTCTCGCGCGGGAACGCGGTCTTCTCCAGCAGCAGGACGTCGTGCCCCTGCATCGCGAGGTAGGCGGCGGTGGTGGCGCCGCCGGGACCGGCGCCGACGACGATGACGTCCGCGCGCTCTGCCGCGTCCCCGACGCCGGCACTGCTGTGACTCACGACCCGCCTCTGCACCTTGTGAACGTCTTCACGAACTCGTCAGCGAACTCTACGCCGCGGCCTGCACGGGGCGTAGTTAGGCCATCCTTACCCACCGGCGCCCGCGCGGCACCTCGGATCAGGGGCGTCGCGCCCGGTGCAGGGCCACGATGCCGCCGGTGACGTTGCGCCACGCGACGTCCGCCCAGCCGGCGTCGGCCAGCCGCCGCGCGAGCGCGGCCTGGTCGGGCCACGCCCGGATCGACTCGGCGAGGTAGGTGTAGGACTCCGGGTTGGAGCTCACCCGCCGGGCGACCGGGGGGAAGGACCGCATGAGGTACTCGTTGTACACGGTGCGGAACGCCCGGTTGGTGGGCTGGCTGAACTCGCAGACCACGAGCCGCCCGCCGGGCCGGGTCACCCGGCGGAACTCCTCCAGGGCCGCGCCGGCGTCCGTCACGTTGCGCAGCGCGAACGAGATGGTGACCGCGTCGAACGAGGCGTCCGCGAAGGGCAGCCGGGTGGCGTCGGCGGCCGTGAAGGGCAGGTCGGGGCGGCGGTGCCGCCCGAGTCGCAGCATCCCGAGGGAGAAGTCGGCCGGGACGACGTCCACCCGCGCGTCCGCGAACGGCTCGCTGCTCGTGCCGGTGCCCGCCCCGATGTCGAGCAGCCGCTCCCCCGGCCGCGCCTCGACGGCGTCGCGGACCAGCCGGCGCCAGCGGCGGTCCAGCCCGAAGGTCATGACGTCGTTCATCAGGTCGTACTTCGCGGCGGTGGCGTCGAACATCGCCGCCACCTCGCGTGGTCGCTTGTCCAGGCCGGCGCGCGTCATGGGCGCCATCCTCCCGCACGGCCGCCGCCCCGCCGGCGACGGTGCCGATCATTGTGGCGTTCCGCACGCTCCAGCGCTCATCTCGTCGCAATGATCGGGGACGAGGATCGGGGACGACGATCGGTATGCCGTGCCCTCTCCACGGGCCGGTCGGTCACCTCCGTCGTAGGCTTGCCGCTCGTGACCTCCGAGCCGACCGAGCCCCTCTCCGCGGGGGCAGCCCCCTCGCCCCCCCTGGTCACCCGGACGGTGGAGGTCCCCGACCCGGGCCCGCTGCTGGACCTGCTGCCCCCGGACGCCGACCCCCGCCGGGTCAGCGCCTGGGTGCGCGGAGGTGACGGGATCGTCGGGTGGGGCCGCGTCCGCTGGCTGACGACGTCCGGGCCGGACCGCTTCACCGAGGCCGAGCAGTGGTGGCGGCAGCAGGTGCGCCACGCGGTGGTGCGGGACGAGGTGGGCCTGCCGGGCACCGGCCCCGTCGCGTTCGGCTCCTTCGCGTTCGCCGACGCCTCGACGGCGGGGGGAGCACTCGTCATACCGCAGGTCATGGTCGGCCGCCGGGAGGGGCGCTGCTGGGTGACCACGACGGGAGCCGGGACCGATCTGCCTCCCCGGGACCGGCCCAACCGTGCGACGCCCCCGCCCGCGCCGGCCGGGGTGGAGTTCGCCGACGGGGCCCTCGGGGACGACGCGTACGCGGCGGCGGTCGCGAGCGCGGTGGAGCGCATCGGCGCCGGTGAGGTGGACAAGGTCGTGCTCGCGCGAGACCTGCGGGTGCGGGCCGGTGACCCGATCGACCCGCGCTGGCTGCTCGAGGCGCTCGCCGGGCGCTACGCGAACACCTGGGTCTTCGCGGTCGACGGGCTGGTGGGGGCGACCCCCGAGATGCTGGTGCGGCTCGAGCGGGGCCTGGTGACCTCGCGCGTGCTGGCCGGCACCATCCGCCGCAGCGGCGACGACGAGCGGGACCTGGCGCTCGCCGCGTCGCTCGCCCGCTCGAGCAAGGACCTGGAGGAGCACGAGTACGCGGTGCGCTCGGTGGCGGACGCGCTGCGGCCGCACTGCACCTCCCTCAACGCGCCGGAGTCGCCGTTCGTGCTGCACCTGCGCAACGTCATGCACCTGGCCACCGACGTCGCGGGGGTGCTCGCGGACGGCGCCACCTCGCTGGCGCTCGCCGGCGGGCTGCACCCCTCGGCGGCGGTGTGCGGCACGCCGCGTGAGGTGGCCGGCCGGATGATCGGCGAGCTGGAGGGCATGGACCGGGGCCGCTACGCCGGCCCGGTGGGGTGGATGGACGCCTCCGGTGACGGCGAGTGGGGCATCGCGCTGCGCTGCGGGTCCTACGAGCGGCAGGACCGGATGCGGCTCTTCGCCGGCTGCGGGATCGTCAGCGGGTCCGACCCGGCGGCCGAGCTGGCGGAGTCGGAGGCCAAGCTCGTGCCGATGCGCGACGCGCTCACCCCCTCCTGACACCTCCGCAAACCTGTTGCGTATGCCGGGCACGGGGAGTTCTCTGGTCCCATGCCTTCCAGCGACACCCGGTCCGACGCCCCGGCCGTCCGCATCCTCCCGGTGCGCGAGCAGGACGCCGCCCGCTTCCTCGCCGTCGACCAGTCGGCGTTCTTCGACGACCGCCAGGGGATCAGCGACGAGCTGCTCACCGCGGAGCTCGACTGGTCCCGCTCGTTCGCCGCGACACGCGACCCGGAGGGCGCACCGGCAGGCGAGGAGCGGCTGTGTGGCGTGTACTCGTCATACGACATGCAGGTGACGGCACCGGGAGCCGCCGGTGGGCTCGCGCGGGTGCCGATGTCCGGCCTGACCTGGGTCGGCGTGCACCCCGACCAGCGGCGCCGCGGCGTGCTCACCGCCATGATGCGGCACCACCTGCACGAGGTGCACGAGTCCGCGGAGGCACCGCTCAGTGGCCTGCACGCCGCCGAGGTGGGCATCTACGGACGCTTCGGCTACGGGGTGGCCAGTGTCGAGACCTCCGTCGAGCTGAGCCGCGGGGCCACCCTGACCGCTCCGGCCGTGGACGACTCCGCGGCCACCGTGGAGACCGCGTACCAGCCGTCCGACAGCGACGAGGCGGCCAAGCTGCGGCACGAGGTGCGGCTGCGCCACGACGCGCTCACCCTCGGCGCGGTGACCCGCCCGGAGCAGGTCGAGCGGGCGGGCATGCACGACATCCCGCAGTGGCGACGCGGGGCCGAGCCCGAGCAGATCATGTTCGCCCGGCGGGAGGGGACGGTCACCGGTTTCGCCGTCTTCAACCGGAAGTCGGACTGGACGGATGGTCACCCGAACGGGCGGGTGCAGGTGCACGAGGTCCTCGCGGTCGATGCCGCGTCGCTGCTGGCGCTGGGACGGCGGATGCTCGACTTCGACCTCACCGGCCCGGTGTCGGTGCGCGGCCTCGGGACCGGGTCGCCGATCACGTGGTGGGCCGGAGGACCGCGCGCCGTGAAGCAGAAGAGCTTCGACAGCCTCTGGGTGCGCCTCGTCGACCTCGACCGCGCCGTGGCTGCGCGCGGGTATGCCGCCCCCTGCGACGTCGTGCTCGAGGTCGCCGACGACCTGTGCCCCTGGAACGCCGGCCGGTGGCGGTTCACCGCCTCCGGCGACGGGCAGGGCCGGCTGGCGCGGACCGACGACGACGCTGACCTGCGGGTCGGGATGGCGCCGCTCGGCGCGGCCTGGCTCGGTGGGCGGACCCTGGCCGGCCAGCAGGCGCTCGGGCTGGCCGAGGAGCTGCGCACCGGTGCGATCCGGGAGCTCTCCCGTGCGTGGCAGGCGGACGTGGCGCCGATCGGCGCGATCGGCTTCTGACGCGTCAGTCGCGGAGGGCGCGGGCGGCCGCCTCCCGGAGCCGCGCGTCGAGGTCCCGGTGAGCGGCCCGCGGCGCCGCGATCTCGACCACGCGCAGGCCGCTGGTTCGCACGGACACGGCCTGCGCCAGCGCCTCCCGCGACGTCACCAGCTGGTGTGCCACTCCGTGGGCCCGGCACAGATCCGCGATCGACGCACCGGTCGGCGTGCCGAAGACCCGCTCGAAGTCCCGGGCACGCTCCGGTGCGCCCGGTTCGAGCGTGGTGAAGATCCCGCCGCCGTCATCGTTGACGACGACGATCGTCAGGTCCGGGCGCGGCTCGTGCGGTCCGATGAGCAGGCCGTTGGTGTCGTGCAGGAAGGTCAGGTCGCCCATCAGCGCGTATGCCGGCCGCCCACGTGCCAGCGCCACGCCGGCCGCCGTGGACACGCACCCGTCGATCCCGGCGAGCCCACGGTTGGCGACGACGTGGAGGTCGTCCGCCACGTCCCGGCTCATGGCGTGGTCGAGGTCGCGCACCGCCTTCGAGGAACCGACGAACAGCGTTGCCTCCGTGGGTAGCTCGGCAAGCACCGTTGCGGCGACCGCCGGCCCGGACGGCCAGGAGTCGTCGACCAGCTTCTGCACCGCGGTGTACACCCGGTCCCCGGCGACCCGCCACGACGCGGCCCACTCCTCGTCGGCCCGCCGGATCCGCCACGGTTCCTCCCCCGAGGTGGGCCCGCCCGTGGCCAGCAGTGCCTCGAACGGGTAGACGCGTTCGGCCACGTGGCCGGGGTCCGACCACCTCTGGCGGGAGTCCACCACCTCGACGCGGATCCCCTCCCGCCGCAGCAGCGCCTGCACCGGCCGGGACAGCGTGACCCGGCCGACCACGAGAACCCGCTCGGGCAGGTGCCGGTCCAGCCACTCCTGCGCGGTGAGGACGAGCGGTCCGTGCGGGACCACGGTGGACCGGTCGAACCACCCGAACGGCTCGGCCACCACCGGCCAGCCGATGTCCTCGACGTGGGCCACGACGTCATACATCCAGTCGAGCGGCAGGTCGCCGAGCACGACCAGGGTGCGCGGGCACGCCTCCACCGGGAAGGGCCGGACCTGCTTGGGAGCCCGGACCACCCACGGGCGGCCCTCCGGCCGACCGTCCAGCGGCTCCGGCCACTCCTCCCCTGCCGGGTCCGGCACGAGCGGGTCGCGCAGCGCGACGTTGAGGTGCACCGGCCCGGCGTCCCCCTCGGCCGGCAGGCCCACTGCGGCGTCCCAGGCACGACAGGCAACCGACCGCCACACCGCGTTCTGCCCGGGGCGGCGCTCGGGCGCGCCGAGGTCGTGGAACCAGCGCACCGCGTCGCCGAAGAGTTTCAGCTGGTCGGTCGTCTGGTTGGCGCCGGTGCCCCGCAGCTCTGGCGGGCGGTCGGCGGAGACCACGAGCAGGGGCACGCCGCCGTGGTGGGCCTCGAGCACGGCCGGGTGCAGGTTCGCGACGGCGGTGCCGCTCGTGGTGACGACGGGCACCGGCACCGAGCCCTTCGCGAGGCCGAGCGCGAGGAAACCGGCGGACCGCTCGTCGACCCGGACGTGCAGCCGCAGCCGGCCCGCGCGGTGGGCCTCCTGCAGCGCGTAGGCGAACGGCGCCGAACGAGAGCCCGGGCACAGCACCGCCTCCCGCACGCCGCGCCGGACGAGCTCGTCGACGAGCACGGTGGCGAGCGCGGTGGAGGGGTTCACGGCACCCGATCCTGCCGCATGGGCTCGACGAGCGGGCGACGGCCACCGGACCGGCCCCCGCGCCCTCGACCTGCGACGAGCCCCGCGCGGAGGTGTGATGGCCGTATGTCTGTGCAGAGCGCGGAGCGGGTCGGCTGGGCCACCAGTGCACGGTGGCAACGGCTGATCCCCTTGGTCTTCGTCACCTACAGCCTCGCCTACCTCGACCGCTCGAACTACTCGATCGGGGTCGCCGGAGGGCTCAAGGAGGAGCTCGGCATCACTGCCGGCACCTCCGCGCTGCTCGGCGCCCTGTTCTTCCTGGGCTACTTCCTGTTCCAGCTCCCGGCCGCGCACTACGCCGAGAACAAGAGCGTTCGGCGGCTGATCTTCTGGTGTGTCCTCCTGTGGGGCGTCTTCGCCACGGCGCAGGGCGTCATCCCCTGGGTCTGGCTGCTCATGGTGGACCGCTTCCTCCTCGGTGTCGTCGAGGCGGCGATCATGCCCGCGATGCTCATCTTCCTGACCCACTGGTTCAGCAGGTCGGAGCGCGGTCGGGCCAACACCTTCCTCATCCTGGGCAACCCGGTCACGGTGATGTGGCTCTCGGCGGTGTCCGGGTGGATCATCCACGTCTCGGACTGGCGGTGGATGTTCATCATCGAGGGCATCCCCGCCATCATCTGGGCCTTCGTCTTCCGGTCGATGGTGCAGGACTGGCCGCGGGAGGCGGCATGGCTCGACGAGGACGAGCGCCAGCAGACCCTGGGCCGGCTGCGCCAGGAGCAGCAGGACCTGCACGGCGCCGCCACCGGCTACCTGCAGGCGCTCCGGTCCCGCAACGTGGTGGTGCTGTCGCTGCAGTACCTGCTGTGGAGCATCGGCGTCTACGGGTTCGTCTTCTGGCTCCCCACGATCCTCGAGTCGTTGCGGCACAACGGGATCGGCTTGATCGGCGGGCTCTCGGCCGTGCCGTACGCCCTCGCCGCGATCGGCATGGTCGTCGCCTCGCGCTTCTCCGACCGCAGCGGCAACCGGCGCGAGTTCGTGTGGCCGTTCCTGCTGGCCGCCACGGTCCTCTTCGTCGCGTCGATCCTGCTCGGGACGCACCACTACTGGATCTCCTACGTCGTGCTGATCTTCGCCGGTGCCTGCATGTACGTCCCCTACGGCCCCTACTTCGCGCTCATCCCGGAGTTCCTGCCGCAGGAGGTCTCCGGCGCGGCCATGGCGCTGGTCAACAGCGCCGGCGCCCTCGGCGGCTTCCTGGGGGCGTACGTCGTGGGGTGGCTGCAGGGCGGCGTCGGCAACAGCGCGGCATACACCTTCATGGCAGTGGCGCTGTTCCTGTCCGCGGTGCTGATGTTCGCCGTGAACACCCGCGGCCGGCGCGGCGTCGACCTGGCTGCGCCGCAGCCGCAGCCCGTGGGAGCCGAGTGATCCGCCGTGACCGACGTCGTCATCGCCACCCCGCTGGAACCGGCGCTCGTGGACCGGATCCGCGAGCAGGAGCCGGAGTTCGAGGTGCGGTTCGACCCGGACCTGCTGCCGCCGACGCGCTACCCCAACGACCACGCCGGGGAGCCTTCGTGGAAGCGGTCCCCCGATCAGGAGCGGCGGTTCGACGACTGGGTCACCGGGGGCGAGGTGCTGTTCGGCGTCCCCGGCGAGACCCCCGCGTCGCTGCGTGACGTGGTCGACCGGGCACCGGCCCTGCGGTGGGTGCAGGGCACGGCCGCCGGCGCGGGTCAGCAGGTCCGGGCAGCCGACCTGACGGCCGAGCAGCTGCGGCGGGTCACGTTCACCAGCAGTGTCGGCGTGCACGCCCGGCAGCTCGCGGAGTTCGCCGTGCTGGGACTGCTCGCCTTCACCAAGGACGTGCCGCAGCTGCTCGCCGACGCCCGTGCCCGGCAGTGGGACCACTACGCCGTGCGTGAGCTCGCCGGCCAGCGGCTGCTCGTGGTCGGGCTGGGTCACATCGGCCGCCAGACCGCGCAGCTCGCCCGCGCCCTGGGGATGCGCGTCACCGGGATGCGGCGCAACCCGGCGCCCGAGGACGACGAGCTGGTCGACCGGATGCGGCCCACCGACGAGCTCGTGGACGCGGTCCGGGAGAGCGACGCGGTCGTGCTGGCACTCCCGGACACGGAGCAGACCCGGGAGCTGTTCGGCAAGGCCGCCGTCGACGCGCTGCCGAAGCACGGGACCCTGGTCAACGTGGGCCGCGGCTCCACAGTCGACGAGGAGGCCCTGGTGGCCGCCCTGCGCGAGCACCGCCTCGCGGGTGCGGCGCTCGACGTGTTCGCGACCGAGCCGCTGCCGGACGACAGCCCGCTCTGGGAACTGGACAACGTGCTGCTCAGCCCGCACACGGCCGCCCTCTCCCTGCATGAGAACGAGCGGATCGTCGACCTGTTCATCGACAACCTGGGCCGGTTCCGCCGGGGCGAGCCCCTGCGCAACGTCGTCGACCCGCAGCGCTTCTACTGACGGGACAGCCGCCGATCGGCTCAGCTCGGTCGGATCCCCCAGGTGCCGCCCCAGGCGCGACCCGCCTCGATGACGACGAGCGCGTCACCGGACGCGAACGCGTTCGCGGGGCAGCTCATCGGCTCGACCGCCACGCCGCTGGTGCGCCGCTTCTGCTCCGACAGCGTGTCGCCGGTGAACACCTGCGTGAACGGGAATGCCTGGGCATCGGCCCACAGGGTCGTGGCGCCTCCGGGCCCCTCGATGCGCACCTGCCACCGGCCGTCCGGGCCGGGCTGGAGGTCGGTGAACCCGTTGTCGAGCACCGTCTCCCGGATCGGGCGCCCGTGCCGCCAGTCCCGGTCGGTCCCCTCGACCGACGACCGCCCGACCGGGATCGACTGCTCGTCCACGTCGACCGAGGTCTCGGCCGGGACGGTCAGGGTCAGCCGGTCCACCCGGTCCTCTCCCGTCGTCAGGTAGGGGTGCGCGCCGAAGCCGAAGGGTGCGGCCGTCACGCCGACGTTCTGGGCCGAGGGCGTGACGGTGAGGCCATCGTCTCCGAGCAGATAGGTGACGGTGAGGTCGAGCGCCCACGACCACCCCTGCTGCGGCCTGAGCCGGCAGCCGACCGTGATCGTGTCCTCCCGGTGCTCGACGACGTGCCACGTGGTCCAGCGGACCAGGCCGTGGATCGCGTTGTGCTTGGCCGGTTCCGAGAGGGCGAGCTGCAGGGGGCCCCCGGTGCCGAACTCGTACCTGCCGTCCCGCACCCGGTTCGGCCACGGCGTCAGCAGCTGGCCCCGGCCACCGGAGGCCTGCTCGGTCTCGTCGTAGCCGAACAGCACCGGGCGCCCCGCCCACGTGTAGCTGCGCAGCCCGCCGCCGACCTCCACGACCACCACCTCGTGGTCGCCGTGCCGGATGGTCCACTGCTCGCCGCTGGGCCGGTAGGTGTCGGTCGTCGCCTCCATGCCGGCCACGGTATGTCAGCTCTCGGCGCCGAGGAACTCGACCGACTTCTCGCGCATCTCGACCTTGCGGATCTTGCCGGTGACCGTCATCGGGAACTCCTCGACGACGTGCACGTAGCGAGGGACCTTGTAGTGCGCGAGCCGCCCGGAGCAGAACTCGCGCACCGCCTCGGCGGTGAGCGGGCCCTGGTCGGGCTTCATGATCACCCAGGCCATGATCTCCTCGCCGTACTTTGCGTCCGGCACCCCGATCACGGAGACGTCGGCGACGGAGGGGTGGGTGTAGAGGAACTCCTCGACCTCCCGCGGATAGACGTTCTCGCCGCCGCGGATCACCATGTCCTTGATCCTGCCGACGACCGAGACGTAGCCCTCCTCGTCCATCGTCGCAAGGTCACCGGTGTGCATCCACCGGGCCCGGTCGATCGCCTCGGCGGTCTTGCCCGGCTCCTCCCAGTAGCCCAGCATCACGCTCGGGCCGCGGGTGCACAGCTCGCCCGGCTCGCCGCGCGGCTGGGTGCGGCCGGTGACCGGGTCCACGACCTTCACCTCGACGTGCGGCATGACCCGACCGACCGTCTCGGTGCGCCGGGCGAGGTCGTCGTCGACCCGGGTCATCGTCGACACCGGTGAGGTCTCGGTCATGCCGTAGCAGATGGCCACCTCGCTCATGTGCATCTCGGCGACGACCCGCTTCATCACCTCGACCGGGCACGGCGAGCCGGCCATGATGCCGGTGCGCAGGGTGGACAGGTCGTAGTCGGCGAAGTCGGGCAGCCCGAGCTCGGCGATGAACATCGTCGGCACGCCGTAGAGGCTGGTGCACTTCTCCTGCACCACCGCCGCGAGGGTCGCGGCCGGCTCGAAGGACGGCGCCGGGATGACCATGCACGACCCGTGCGAGGTCGCCGCGAGGTTGCCCATCACCATCCCGAAGCAGTGGTAGAAGGGCACCGGCAGGCAGACCCGGTCCTGCTCGGTGTAGCTGATGAGCTCGCCCACGAAGTAGCCGTTGTTGAGGATGTTGTGGTGGCTCAGGGTGGCGCCCTTGGGGAATCCCGTTGTGCCGGAGGTGTACTGGATGTTGATCGGGTCGTCCGCGGTCAGCTCTGACATCCGCTGAGCCAGCGACTCCCCCGCCACCGCGTGGCCGGCGGCGACCAGCTGCTCCCAGCTGTCCTCGCCGATGTAGACGACCTCGGACAGGTCCTGGCACTCACCACGCACCTCGTCGACCATCGCCCGGTAGTCCGAGCTCTTGTGCCGTACCGCGCTGACCAGCATCCGCATGCCGGACTGCTTGACGACGTAGGAGAGCTCGTGGCTGCGGTAGGCCGGGTTGACGTTGACGAGGATGGCACCGACCTTGGCGGTCGCGTACTGCAGCAGCGTCCACTCGGCGCAGTTCGGCGACCAGATGCCGATCCGGTCCCCGGCCGCCACGTCCCGGGCGAGCAGGCCGTCCGCGAGCCGGTCGACGTCACGGTTGAACTCGGCATACGTCCAGCGACGGCCGCTGGGCACGTCGACCAGCGCTTCCCGGTCCGCGAAGGCGGCGACGGTGCGCTCGAGGTTGTCACCGATGGTGTCCCCGAGCAGCGGGACGTCCGCCGTGGTCGAGCTGTAGGACGGGAGCGCGGGTGTCGACACGAATCCTCCTGACGCCGGCTGCGCGGCTCGCAGCGGTTCTCCCCATCTTGGCAGCGCCGCCGCCCCAGCAACAGGCTCTCGTCCCTTCCCGCTCCCGCGCGACGACTACCGTATGACGGGTGGCTGCCTCGTCCGTTCCCGCCGGCCGGTCGGCGGTGCCCGTGGACGCCCGCAGCCTGGCCGACGACATCCGTGGCCGATCCGACCGGCAGCTCGGGCACCTGCTCCGGTTGCGCCCGGACCTCGCCCGGCCCGCACCGGCCGACCTGACCTCCCTGGCCGCGCGGGCGAGCACCCGGGTCAGCGCCCAGCGTGCCCTCGAGGGCCTGGACCTCGCGCACGTGCACGCCCTGCAGGCCGTCTGCGTGGCGTCCTCGCCCGAGGACGCGGCCGCCGTCCTGGGCACCAGCAGCGACCACCTCTCCGCGCTGGTGGAACGGCTCTGGGACCTGGCCCTGGTCTGGCGCGGCGGCGACCGGCAACACGTCGTCCGCATCGTCGGCGAGCTGCTGGCGCCGGTGGCCGGGCTGGGGCCCCCCATGCGGGAGCTGCGCCCCAGCCGGCCGCACGTCCTCGACGACCCCCGCGTCGTCGACGAGCGACTGGCCGGCGTCGGGACCGAGGGCCGCACCGTCCTGGACCGGCTCGCCTGGGGGCCACCGACCGCCGTGGTCCCCCAGTCGGGCGCCATGGCGACGGCGGTCCGCAGCCTCGTCGAGGCCGACCTGCTCGTCCCGGCCGAGAACCAGCGCGCCGTGCTCCCCCGCGAGGTCGCGCTCCGCCTGCGCGGCGGACGGATCCACCACGACAACGCCCTGGAGGCACCGGAGGTGGCGGGACGCGAGCACCCGCTCGCCGTGGTGGATCAGGTGGCCGGTGGCGCGGCAGCCGAGCTGCTCACCCAGGTCGACGAGCTCGCCGAGGCATGGGGCGCCGACCCGCCGCGCGTGCTGCGGGGTGGCGGCCTGTCCGTGCGCGACCTCTCCGTGACCGCGACCGCGCTCGACGTGGACGAGGGCCGTGCGGCGTTCGTGGCCGAGCTCGCCCACGCCGCAGGGCTGCTCGCCGACGACGAGTCGGTCGACCCGATCTTCGCCCCGACACCGGCCTACGACGACTGGCAGCAGCAGCCGGCGGACGTCCGCTGGAGCCGGCTGGCCCGGACGTGGCTCGAGACGCACCGGAACCCGGCCCTGGTCGGCGCCCGGGGCCGTCGCGGCGGGCGGGTCAACGCACTGAGCGAGGGGACCGTCTGGCCGCCGGCCCGTCGGCTCCGCCACGAGGTGCTCGACGAGCTCGCCCGGCTTCCGGAGGGACTCGCGCCCGACCAGGAGTCCCTCGAGGAGCGGCTCCGGTGGCGGCACCCGCTGCGCCCGCTCCCGTCTCCCAGCGGTGTCGAGGTGGTGCTGCGCGAGGTCGAGTGGGTGGGGGTCACCGGTCGGGGCGCTCTGGGCGGTGCCGCCCGCGCCCTGCTGAGCGGCGGTGCGGACGGCTCCGCGGCCGCCGAGGCCGAGCAGCTCATGGCCGAGCACCTGCCGACCGCGACCGAGCACGTACTGCTCCAGGCCGACCTCACGGCCATCGCGCCGGGCCGCCTCGACGGCAGCCTCAACCGATTCATGCGGACGAGCGCGGACGTCGAGTCCCGCGGCGGCGCAACGGTGTTCCGCTTCTCGCCGGAGAGCGTGCGCCGGATCCTCGATGCCGGCTGGAGTGCCGACCAGGTGCTACAGACCCTTCGCGACGCCAGCAGCACCGAGGTGCCGCAGCCGCTGGAGTACCTCGTGTCCGACGTCGCCCGCCGACACGGGCGAACCCGCGTCGGAGCAGCGTCCTGCTACGTGCGCAGCGACGACACCACCGTGCTCGATGCGATGCTGGTCGACCGCAACCTCGGCGTGCTGCAGCTGCGCCGGATCGCCCCGACGGTGCTCGTCGGCTCGGCGCCACCGGCCACCGCCACCGAGGTGCTGCGGGACGCCGGCTACGCCCCCGCGGCCGAGACGGCCGACGGCGTCCTCGTCGTCCCCGAGCGGTCACGCCACCGCACGCCCGTGCGCCGGCCCAGCTCACCGGTGCGCACCACCACGGTCGACGAGGAGTATGCCGAGTCCCTGGTGGGTGCCCTGCGCGCCGGTGAGGAGGCTGCGGCACACCGCCGGAGCCGGGAGGAGGAGAGTCCCGGTCCGCCGCTGCCGGCCAGCGACCCGGCGGTGACCCTGGCGCTGCTCCGTGACGCGGCGGCGGACCGGCAGGGTGTCTGGATCGGGCATGCCGACGCGTCGGGGCGGGTGCAGCGGATGCTGTTCTACCCCAGGCGGGTCGAGGGCGGCCGGGCGTACGGGCAGGTCGACGGCGGCACAGACCGGTCGTTCTCGGTGCACCGGATCACCGGCGCCGCCCCCACCTGACCCTGTCCCCCCGCCAACCTCGGGAGATCCCCGCCAACCTCGGGAGAGTGCAGCGGACCTCGGGAGAATGCAGCGGACCTCGGGACTTTGCGGAGCCGCAAAGTCCCGAGGTCCGCGGCAAAGTCCCGAGGTCCGCGCTGGGGTCAGAAGATGCGGACCCGCTCGTCCTCGGGCAGCCAGAGCCCGTCGCCCTCCTTGACGTCGAACGCCTCGTGGAACTCGTGCAGGTTGCGCAGGACGTGCGCGCGCTGCTCGGTGGGCGAGTGCGGGTCGATCGCGAGCAGGCGAATCGCCTCCTGCTCGCGCGCCTTGCCCTTCCAGACCTGGGCCCAGCCCATGAAGAAGCGCTGGTCGCCGGTGAACCCGTCGATGTCCGGCTTGTCGATGCCGTCAGCACCCTCGGTGGCGATCTGGTAGGCCTTGTAGCCGATCGTCAGCCCGCCGAGGTCGCCGATGTTCTCGCCGACCGTCAGCGCGCCGTTGATCTTGTGTCCGGGCGCGTTGCGGGGCTCGAGCTCGTTGAACTGCTCGATCAGCTTCTTCGCCAAGGCGTCGAAGCGCTCTCGGTCGTCGGCGGTCCACCAGTCCTGCAGGTTCCCGTGGCCGTCGTAGCGCGACCCCTGGTCATCGAAGCCGTGCCCGATCTCGTGGCCGATGACGCCGCCGATGCCGCCGTAGTTGACGGCGTCGTCGGCCTCGACGTCGAAGAACGGCGGCTGCAGGATCGCGGCCGGGAAGACGATCTCGTTCATGCCGGGGTTGTAGTAGGCGTTGACCGTCTGCGG
>DASSKF010000022.1:0-2720 GCA_035690725.1 Segeticoccus sp. | reverse complement strand
GCACCGGGTGGAGGTCGACGGCCGGTCGGTGCTGCTGACCCGGCTGCACGGGCAGGTGCACGCCTACGGGTCACGGTGCCCCCACCTCGGCGGGCCGCTCGAGAGGGGTTGGGTGCGCGACGACTGCGTCGTGTGCCCCTGGCACGGGTCGAACTTCTCGCTCGTGGACGGCGCGGTGCGCACCGGGCCCGCCACGCACGGGCTGCCGCCGCTCGACGTCCGGGTGCGGGACGGTCGGGTCGAGGTGCGGTGCCGGCCTCCGGTCCCGGAGGCGCCGCCGGGCAGCGTGGTCGCACGTGAGCAGGAGCAGGTCGGTGCGCGCGACTGACGTCCTCGCCGGCCACCACGACGAGCTGCGGGCGCTGCTCGCCCGGCTGACCGAGGAGGTCGGGGGCGAGCGCGCCCGTGCCACCGGTGCCGCCGGGCAGCCCGACCGCGACCTGGTCGACCAGCTCATGGTCGAGCTCACCCTGCACGAGATGATCGAGGACGAGATCTTCTACCCGGCCGTCTCCGAGCTGTCCGCCCTCGTGCCCTCCGCGCACGCCGAGCACCGCCAGCTGGCCGACCAGCTCGCGACAGTGCTGCGCACCCCGCCGGGCACCGCCCGCTTCGCCGAGGAGGCCTCGGCCCTGCGGCAGGCGGTGGAGGGCCATGCCGGCGAGGAGGAGCAGCTCATGTTCCCCGAGGTCGACGCCAAGCTCGACGAGGAGCGGTCGGCCGAGATCGGCGAGGCGCTGGTGCGCCGGTTGGCCCACCTGCGGGCGTCCCGTCGGCTGCGGGCCCGGCTGGCCCTGAAGCGCACGCTGGTCCGGCACACACCGGTGACCGGACGAGCCGGCTGAGCCGCGCCGGCAGGGCGCGCAGCCCGCTCCGGGACCGGCGCGGACACGCCGGTACCCCCGGCGGGCACCCGGACTTTGCCGGGGCACACTGTGCGGGTGCCCCCCGAACCCCGCCCGACCGCTGCCCGTTCGACCGGATCCGCCCTCTACCGCGGCGGCTTCGTCTACAGCCCGCAGGACCCGTTCGCGACGGCCCTGGTCGTCGCCGAGGGCGAGGTCGCATGGGTCGGCTCGGAGGAGGCGGCGGACGCCCACGCCGACAGCGTGGACGAGGTCGTCCAGCTGGACGGTGCCTTGGTCACGCCGACCTTCGTCGACGCCCACGTGCACACGCTGATGACCGGTCAGGCGCTCGACGGGGTGGACCTGTCCCAGACCCAGTCGCTCACCGAGGCGCTGCGGCTGGTCGAGACGGCCGCGCGCTACAGCCGGGGCCGTCCGGTCTACGCCCACTCCTGGGACGAGACCAGGTGGCCCGAGGGCCGGCCGGCGACCCACGAGGAGGTCGACCGTGCTACCCACGGGGCCGTCGTCTACATGCCGCGCATCGACTCGCACTCGGCCACCGTGTCCTCTGCCCTGGCCGACGCGGCGGGTGTGCGCGACCTCGACGGGTGGGACGGGCACGGCCTCGTCCTGCGCGACGCCCACCACGCCGTCCGGGACACCTTCGCCGCGAACATCACGGCCGCCGACCGCCGCTACTACATCGACCTCGCCATGCGGGTCGCCGCCGAGGCGGGGGTGGGGCTGGTGCACGAGATGTCCGCCCCGCACATCGGCTCCCCGGACGAGCTCGCCGACGTGGTGGCTGCCGGCGACCGCGGCGACGGGCCGCAGGTCATGCCCTACTGGGGGCAGCTGGCGTCGACCGAGGACGAGGCCCGCGGGCTGGTGGAGAGGCTGGGCGTGCTGGGGCTGGCCGGTGACCTCTGCGCCGACGGCTCGTTCGGCTCGCACACGGCCCACGTGACCCGGCCCTACGAGGACGACCCCGGCTCGACCGGGTTCGGCTACCTCGGTGTCGAGCAGATCCGCGACCACGTCGCCGCCTGCAGCCGGGTGGGGGTGCAGGCGGGCTTCCACGTGATCGGCGACGCCGGACTGCGTGACGTCGTCACCGGCATGCGGGCGGCCGCGGAGGTGGTCGGGGCCGACCGGGTCCGGCGCGCCCGGCACCGGCTGGAGCACGCCGAGCACCTCACCCCGCAGACCATCGCGGCCCTGGTCGAGCTGGGGGTGCACGCCAGCGTCCAGCCCGCCTTCGACGCCTTCTGGGGCGGCACGGAGGGCATGTATGCCGTCCGCCTGGGTCCCGAGCGCGCCCTCGCCCTGAACCCGTTCGCGACGATGACCGGGGAGGGAATGGGCCTGGCCCTGGGGTCGGACACGCCGGTCACCCCGTTCGCGCCCTGGGAGGCGATCCGGGCCTGCGTCAACCACCACAACCCGGCCCAGCGGATCTCGGCGCGGTCGGCCTTCCTGGCGCACACGCGGGGCGGCTGGCGCGCCGGCCGGATCGACGACCGCGGCTACCTCGGCCTGGGCCAGCCCGCGAGCTTCGCCGTCTGGCAGGTCGGGGACCTCGTGGTGCAGGCACCCGACGACCGCATCCAGGCGTGGAGCACCGATCCCCGGTCGGGCACGCCGGGACTGCCGGACCTGTCGCCGGGGGCGCCCGCGCCGGTGAACCTGCGCACCGTCGTCCGGGGCCGCACGGTCTTCGACCGCGCGGGCGCGCTCGCCTGAGGAACCCCCAGGCGCTCGGCCACGTCCTCCGCGTGACGACCGGTGTCAGGGGCGTCGCGGCGGGTCGGTGGGCGACACGCCGCCCGGCCGTGGATTTCTGCCCGGAACCTGTCGCGATGCGGCCCC
>DASSKF010000021.1:0-4642 GCA_035690725.1 Segeticoccus sp. | reverse complement strand
GCGTCGTAGTCGCGCAGCCGCTGCCCGAGCACCGAGCGGCGGGGCCGGTCGGCCTGGGCGGCGATCGCCCACGACGGGTAGGAGCGGTCGTCGGGCGTGTAGACCTTGACGTTCCAGCGCTGCCCCACGTCGTCGACCTGGGTCCACGGGATGTGCACGTCCCGGAGGACGTTGCGCAGCAGCACGCCCCGCTGGGAGAGCTCGAGCGACGGGCGCAGCAGCACTGCCCAGGCGACCGCCGCGCCGAAGCAGACCCAGGCCACGAACACCCACGACGGATGGGAGCTGGCCCAGGAGACGGCCGACATGATGAGCAGCAGGGCGCAGATGACGAGGCAGGCCCACCCGCTCACCTGGGGCGAGCGCTGGCGGTAGATGCGGTTCGGGGTGTCGGGCGGTGGCGCAGTCATGTCCTCATGGCGGTCCGGGTGGTCCGCCCCGATCGGCCGGGGCGGTCGAGGGCGGGTCGAGGGCGGGCTCTGGCCCGAGGATACGCGGTTAGACTCGAGCCGATGAGCACCTCCACGACCACCCCGGACACGGTCCCCGTCCCCCCGGCTCCCGACACCGCCGACGTGCTCCAGAACGCGCGGGACCTGCTCGGGGTCTCCCGGCTGACCGACCAGACGCTCGCCACCTGGCTGCGCGGCCTGCCCGGCGTCGACCAGGTCGGCTGTGAGGCCCGCGCGGCGGCCCTGCGGACCCGCTCGATCAAGACGACCGCCAAGCAGTGGGCGATCGACACGGCGATCAGCATGGTCGACCTGACCACGCTCGAGGGCTCCGACACCCCCGGCAAGGTGCGCTCGCTCTGCGCGAAGGCCAAGCTCCCCGACCCCGGCGACCCGGGGACGCCCACGGTGGCCGCGGTGTGCATCTACAACGACCTCGTGCCGGTCGCCGTGGACGCGCTGCGCGGCACCGACATCCACGTGGCCGCCGTCGCGACCGCGTTCCCGTCCGGGCGCGCGGCGCTGGAGGTCAAGCTGGCCGACACGGCGACGGCCGTAGCGGCCGGTGCCGACGAGATCGACATGGTGATCGACCGCGGCGCCTTCCTGTCCGGTCGCTACCGGCAGGTCTTCGACGAGATCGCCGCGATCAAGGCTGCGTGCACCCAACAGGACGCCGCGCGCCCTGCCCATCTCAAGGTCATCCTGGAGACGGGCGAGCTGGTGACCTACGACAACGTGCGCCGCGCCTCGTGGCTGGCGATGCTCGCCGGCGCCGACTTCATCAAGACCTCCACCGGCAAGGTCTCCCCCGCGGCCACGCCGCCGGTCACGCTGATCATGCTCGAGGCGGTCCGTGACTGGCGCGACCTCACCGGCGAGGTCATCGGCGTCAAGCCCGCGGGCGGCATACGGACCTCCAAGGACGCGATCGGCTACCTGGTCATGGTCAGCGAGGTGGCCGGGGACGAGTGGCTCAGTGCCGACCGGTTCCGGTTCGGCGCCTCGAGCCTGCTCAACGACCTGCTGCTCCAGCGCCAGCGGATGGCGACCGGCCACTACTCCGGCGCCGACTACGTGACCCTGGACTGAGAGGCTGCACGGCATGGGGATCTTCGAGTACGCACCCGCCCCCGAGTCGCGGGCGATCGTCGACCTGCGGCCCTCCTACGGGCTGTTCGTCAACGGCGAGTTCGTCGACTCCGAGGGCGGCACACCGTTCAAGACCATCAGTCCCGCCACCGAGGAGGTGCTCGCCGAGGTCTCGGAGGCGAGCGCCGCGGACGTCGACCGGGCGGTCAAGGCGGCCCGCCGCGCCCAGCACGGCGTGTGGGGGCGCATGTCGGGGGTCGAGCGCGGCAAGTACCTCTTCCGGATCGCGCGGATCATGCAGGAGCGCGCCCGCGAGCTCGCCGTCCTGGAGAGCCTCGACAACGGCAAGCCGATCAAGGAGTCCCGCGACGTCGACGTCCCGACCGCCGCGGCGCACTTCTTCTACCACGCCGGCTGGGCGGACAAGCTGCAGTATGCCGGGCTGTCGACGACACGGGCGGGCGTTCCGAAGCCGTTGGGTGTCGTGGGCCAGGTCATCCCGTGGAACTTCCCGCTGCTCATGCTCTCGTGGAAGATCGCCCCGGCGCTGGCGACGGGAAACACGGTGGTGCTCAAGCCTGCCGAGACGACGCCGTTGACCGCGCTGCTGTTCGCCGAGATCTGCCAGCAGGCCGACCTGCCCCCGGGCGTCGTCAACATCGTCACCGGTGCGGGCCCGACCGGGCAGGCGATCGTGGAGCACCCGGACGTGGACAAGATCGCGTTCACCGGGTCGACCGGCGTCGGCAAGCAGATCGCGCGGACGATCGCCGGGACGCGCAAGCGGGCGACCCTCGAGCTGGGCGGCAAGGCGGCGAACATCGTCTTCGAGGACGCCGCGATCGACCAGGCGATCGAGGGCATCGTCAACGGCATCTTCTTCAACCAGGGACACGTCTGCTGCGCCGGATCCCGCCTGCTGGTGCAGGAATCGGTCGCCGACGACGTGGTCCGCCGGCTCAAGCGCCGACTGGGCACCCTGCGCGTCGGCGACCCGCTCGACAAGAACACCGACATCGGCGCGATCAACTCGGCCGCCCAGCTGGCGAAGATCAAGGAGCTGAGCGAGGTCGGCGAGGCCGAGGGCGCCACCCGCTGGAGTCCGCCCTGCGAGCTGCCGGATCGTGGGTTCTGGTTCGCGCCAACGGTGTTCACCGACGTGTCGCAGACGCAGCGGATCGCGCGGGAGGAGATCTTCGGGCCGGTGCTGTCGGTGCTGACGTTCCGCACACCCGAGGAGGCGGTGGCGCGAGCCAACAACACGCCATACGGCCTGTCGGCGGGGGTGTGGACCGAGAAGGGCTCCCGGATCCTGTGGATGGCCGACCAGCTGCGCGCCGGCGTGGTGTGGGCCAACACGTTCAACCGCTTCGACCCGACCTCGCCGTTCGGCGGCTACAAGGAGTCCGGCTACGGCCGGGAGGGAGGCCGGCACGGGCTGGAGGCCTACGTGACGACGGGAGCGACCCGGTGACCGAGACCACCACGCGCCGCAGCCGCGGCGGAGCGGGCCGGGGCCGGCTCGACGTCCGCAAGACCTACAAGCTCTACGTCGGGGGGAAGTTCCCGCGCAGCGAGTCCGGCCGGTCCTACGAGGTGTTCTCCGCCGGCCGGTCGCCGAAGTTCCTCGCCAACGCGGCCCTCGGGTCGCGCAAGGACGCGCGAGACAGCGTCAAAGCTGCGAAGGCCGCCCTGTCCGGCTGGGCCGGTGCGACGGCCTACAACCGGGGCCAGGTGCTCTACCGCGTCGCCGAGTTGATGGAGGGGCGCCGGGAGCAGTTCGTCACCGAGGTGGTGGCGGCCGAGGGACTGACCCGTGCGCGGGCCCAGGCGGTCGTCGACCGGGCCATCGACCGGTGGGTCTGGTATGCCGGGTGGTCGGACAAGATCGCCCAGGTCACCGGCAACCTCAACCCGGTGGCGGGACCGTACTTCGACATCTCCGCGCCCGAGCCGACCGGGGTCGTGGCGGTGCTGGCGCCGCAGCGCTCCTCGCTGCTCGGGCTCGTGTCGGTCCTCGCCCCCGTGGTGGTGTCCGGCAACGTGGCGGTCGTCCTCGCCAGCCAGGAGCGGCCGCTGCCGGCGATCACCCTCACCGAGGTGCTCGCCACCTCCGACGTGCCGGGCGGGGTGGTCAACGTGCTGACCGGGAGGACGGCCGAGGTCGCGCCGTGGCTCGCATCGCACCAGGACGTCAACGCGATCGACCTCACCGGGGCCGCGGGCGCCGAGGACGTCGACTGGGGCGAGCTCGAGCGGTCCGCCGCCGAGAACCTCAAGCGGGTGCTGCGGCCCGCCGGGGACGGGGCCGACGCGGTCGAGCCGGACTTCGCCACCGAGCCGGACCTGTCCCGGGTCCGCGCGTTCCTCGAGACCAAGACGGTCTGGCACCCCAAGGGCCGCTGACGCGGCGGGCGGGCGCCGTAGACTGGCCCTCCGTGACGGAGCCCCAGCCGACGGAGCCCCAGCCGACGGAGCGCAAGATCGTCGTCCTGTGCGGACCGAGCGGTGCCGGGAAGTCCCGCCTCGCCGGGCGGCTGTCCCGCCGGCACGGCTGGCCGATCGTGCGGCTCGACGACTTCTACCGCGAGGTCGGTGACCCCGACCTGCCGATGCTCGACCTGGGCATCCCCGACTGGGACGACGCGCGGTCCTGGGACTGCCCGGCCGCCGTCGCGGCGCTCGCCGAGCTCGCCCACACCGGCCGGGTCGAGGTGCCCGACTACGACATCGCGACCTCGCGGCGCGTCGGGTGCCAGCCGGTCGCGGCGCGCGCGGGCAGCTGGGTGGTGGCCGAGGGCATCTTCGCCGCCCACGTCATCGCCGACCTGCGTGAGCGCGACCTGCTGGCCGCCGCCTGCTGCGTGCGCAACCGCCCCTGGCTGACGTTCGTCCGCCGCCTGCTGCGGGACCTGCGGGAGCGCCGCAAGCCGCCGCTCGTCCTGTGGCGCCGCGGCCTGCGGCTGCGGCGGGCCGAGCGGGACATCGTCGCTGCGCAGGAGGCACTGGGGGCGACCGCACTCACCGGGCGGGAGGCGGAACGGCTCGTCGAGGGACTGGCCTGTCGCCCACGGGCACGCGAGGGCGCCCGGACACGT
>DASSKF010000020.1:0-16364 GCA_035690725.1 Segeticoccus sp. | reverse complement strand
GAAGTTGGCCACCGACTCGTTGACGCTCGGCGGCAGGACCTTGATGCCCATGTGCCGGCACTCGTTGAGGTAGAGGGCCGACTTGTCCTTGTCGTCGCGGACGCTGGTGAGCAGCGCCGCCATGTACTCGGCCGGGTAGTTCGCCTTGAGGTACGCGGTCCAGTAGGACACCAGCCCGTAGGCGGCGGTGTGCGCCTTGTTGAACGCGTAGTCGGAGAACGGGACGAGCACGCCCCACAGGGCCGCGATGGAGGCCTCGGTGTAGCCGTTCTTCTTCATGCCCTCGGAGAAGGGGACGTACTCGGCGTCGAGCACCTCCTTCTTCTTCTTGCCCATCGCGCGGCGGAGCAGGTCGGCGTTGCCGAGGGAGTAACCCGCGAGCTTCTGGGCGATCTCCATGACCTGCTCCTGGTAGATGCACAAGCCGTGCGTGTCGCCCAGGATCGGCTTGAGCGCCTCCTCCATCTCCGGCTGCAGCTTGCCCTTGAGCTGCGGGTCGAGCGGCGTCGTCTCCTGCTTGCCGTTCTTGCGCAGCGCGAAGTTGGTGTGCGCGTTCACGCCCATCGGCCCGGGCCGGTAGAGCGCGAGCGCGGCCGAGATGTCCTCGAAGTTGTCCGGCTGCATCTGCCGGAGCAGGGTGCGCATGCCGCCGCCGTCGAGCTGGAACACCCCGAGCGTGTCCCCGCGGCCCAACAGCTCGTAGGTCCTGGTGTCCGTCATGTCCTTCGACAGCGCCTCGAGGTCGAGGTCGAAGTTGCGGTTCATCTTCACGTTCTCGAGCGCGTCGTCGAGGATCGTGAGGTTGCGCAACCCCAGGAAGTCCATCTTGACCAGGCCGAGCGTCTCGCAGGTCGGGTAGTCGAACTGCGTGATGATCTGGCCGTCCTGCTCCCGCTTCATGATCGGGATGAGGTCCATCAGCGGCTCGCTGGACATGATCACACCGGCGGCGTGCACGCCCCACTGCCGCTTCAGGCCCTCGAGACCCTTGGCGGTCTCCACGACCTCCTCCGCCTGCTGGTCGCCCTGGACCAGCGTGCGGAACTCGTTGCCCTCGGCGTAGCGCGGATGCTCGGGGTCGTAGATGCCCGACAGCGGCACCCCCTTGCCCATGACGTCGGCCGGCATCGCCTTGGTCAGCCGCTCCCCCATCGCGAAGGGGTGGCCGAGGACCCGGGAAGCGTCCTTGACCGCCTGCTTGGCCTTGATCGTGCCGTAGGTGACGATCTGCGCGACCCGGTCGGCGCCATAGCGCTCGGTGACGTACTTGATGACCTCACCACGCCGGCGCTCGTCGAAGTCGACGTCGAAGTCCGGCATCGACTTGCGCTCGGGGTTCAGGAAGCGCTCGAAAATCAGGCCGTGCGGGACCGGGTCGAGGTCGGTGATCCGCATCGCGTAGGCGCACATCGAGCCGGCACCCGAGCCACGCCCCGGCCCCACCCGGATGCCGTTGCGCTTGGCCCAGTTGATGAAGTCGGCCACCACCAGGAAGTATCCCGGATAGCCCTTGCCGACGATCACCTCTTCCTCGTACTTCGCCTGCTCCCGGGCGTAGTCGGGGACCCCCTCGGGGAACCGCTCGTGGAGCCCCTTCTCGACCTCCTTGACGAACCAGCTGGTCTCGTCCTCGCCCTCGGGCACCGGGAACCGGGGCATGTAGCGCCCCTCCCCCTCGGTGAACGAGACGTTGCACCGCTCGGCGATCTCGAGGGTGTTGTCGCAGGCCTCGGGCAGCTCCCGCCAGAGGTGTCGCATCTCGGCGGCGGACTTGAGGTAGAACTCGTCGGCGTCGAACTTGAACCGGCCCGGGTCCATCATCGTCGAGCCGGACTGCACGCACAGCAGCGCGCCGTGTGCCTTGGCGTCCTCGGCGTTCGTGTAGTGCAGGTCGTTGGTCGCGACGAGCGGGAGGTTCAGGTCCTGGGCGAGCCGCAGCAGCTCCTTCTGGACGTCCCGCTCGATGCCGAGGCCGTGGTCCATCAGCTCGCAGTAGTAGTTCTCCGGGCCGAAGATGTCCCGGAACTCGGCAGCGGCCTCGCGCGCCTCGGCATACTGCCCGAGCCGCAGGCGGGTCTGGATCTCACCGGAGGGGCAGCCGGTGGTGGCGATCAGCCCGTCGCCGTACGTCTGCAGCAGCTCGCGGTCCATGCGCGGCTTGAAGTAGTAGCCCTCCAGCGAGGCCAGCGACGACATGCGGAACAGGTTGTGCATGCCGTTGTTGTTGCGCGCCAGCAGCGTCATGTGGGTGTAGGCACCCGAGCCGGAGACGTCGTTGCGGCCCCCCTCACCGAACTTGACCCGGGTCTTGTCCGTGCGGTGCGTGCCGGGCGTGACGTAGGCCTCCACGCCGATGATCGGCTTGATGCCGTGCTTGGTCGCCTTCTTCCAGAACTCGTAGGCCCCGAAGACGTAGCCGTGGTCGGTCGTGGCGACCGCCGGCATCCCCATCCGCGCGGCCTGCTCGCACAGCTCGTCGATGCGCGCCGCGCCGTCGAGCATGGAGTACTCCGTGTGCACGTGCAGGTGCGCGAAGTTCTGGTCGCGGGCGGGCTGGGAGGACATCGAGGACGATCCTAAACGTCGCCACCGACGCCGGTATGACGGCACGCGGGTGGCCGTCCAACCCCTCCTCCGCGCCCGGCCTCCGCGCCCGGCCTCGTGCGAATCTTTGGGACGTTTCGGCTGCTGGGGCATCCGAGACGTCCCAAAGATTCGCGGGGAGGGCGGGTAAGCTGCGGGCTCATTGCCGAGTCTCCTCGGCGCTGCGGGCCCCGCTACGCTCGTGTCCTCACGCGGTCGTCGATCCGGCGGCCCGGTCCAGTGCCTGCTGCAGGTCCTCCGGGTAGGGGCTGGTGAAGGTGACGTACTCGCCGCTGCCGGGGTGCTCGAAGCCGAGCCCGACCGCGTGCAGCCACTGCCGCTCGAGGTGCAGGTGCCTGGCCAGGATGGGGTCGCCGCTGTACGTGAGGTCCCCGGCGAGCGGATGGTGCACGGCCGCGAAGTGGACCCGGATCTGGTGGGTGCGCCCGGTCTCCAGGTGGATGTCGAGCAGGGACACCGAGCGGAACGCCTCGAGCAGCCGGTAGTGGGTCGTGCTCGGCTTGCCGCTGCGCATGACGGCGAACTTGTGGTCGTGCCCCGGGTGCCGCCCGATGGGTGCGTCGATGGTGCCCTCGAGCGGGTCGGGCAGTCCCTGCACGAGGGCGTGGTAGGTCTTGTCGACCCGGCGTTGCTTGAAGGCGCGCTTGAGCAGGGAATAGGCCCGTTCGCTCTTGGCGACGACCATCAGGCCGCTGGTGCCGACGTCCAGGCGGCTGACGATGCCCTGCCGCTCCGAGGCACCCGATGTGGAGATCCGGTAGCCGGCGGCGGCCAGCCCCCCGACGACCGTCGGGCCGCTCCAGCCGACGCTCGGGTGCGCGGCGACCCCCACCGGCTTGTCCACCACGACGATCTCGGTGTCGTCGTGGATGACGGTCATGCCCGGCACCGGCTCGGCGTCGACGGTCACCTCGGCGGAGCCGGGCTCGGGAAGGGTGACCTCGAGCCAGTCGCCGGCCCGCACCCGGTGCGACTTGCCCACGGGCCGCTGGTCCACCAGGACCGATCCCGTGGCCGCGAGGTCCGCGGCACGGGTCCGCGAAAGGCCGAACAGCCTGGCCAGGGCCGCGTCCACCCGCTCGCCCTCCAACCCGGACGGGACGGGCAGCGTGCGGACCTCACCCATCCGACGCCTCGTGCTTGCCCCCCGCGTCGCTGCGACCGTCCACACCGATCCCGAGCAGGGCGAGCAGCACGATGAGCACCGCGGCCGAGACGATCGCCGAGTCGGCGATGTTGAAGATGGGCCAGTGCGGCAGCTGCAGGAAGTCCACGACGTGCCCCCGGCCGAAGCCCGGCGGCCGCACGAGTCGGTCGGTGAGATTGCCGGAGGCACCACCCAGGAGCAGCCCGAGGGCCCACGCCCACCCCCGGCTGCGCAGCCGGCGGGCGGTGTAGATGATGGCCGCGACCACGCCGACGGCGATGAGGGTCAGCACCCAGGTGGCGCTGGTCGCCAGGGAGAACGCGGCACCCGGGTTGTTGATGAGGTTCAACCGGAGGACGGACCCCACGAGGTCGCGCGGCTGCCCGGGCGTGAGGCTGTCCACCGCCCAGAGCTTGGTCAGCCGGTCCAGGACGTAGACGACCCCGGCGACGACGACGAGCGTCACCAACAGGGCTCGCCGGCCGTGCCCTGTCCGGGGGGTGCTCGTCTCCGCCTGGTCGGGGTCCTGCCCCGGCGCCGGGCTCAGCGGCGCTCCTGCTTCTGCTTGCATGACATGCACAGGGTCGCACGAGGGAAGGCCTGGAGGCGAAGCTTGCCGATCGGGTTGCCACAGGACTCGCACGTCCCGTAGGTCTTGTCGGCAATCCGCTCGAGGGCGTGCAGGCTCTGCTGCAGCATCAGCCGGGAGTTGTTGGCGACCGACATCTCGTGCTCACGCTCGAAGGTCTTGGTCCCGGCGTCGGCCTGGTCCTCGCCGGCACCGTCGCCGGAGTCCCGCATCAGTCCGACCAGCTCGACCTCGGCCTCGTCGATCTCGGAGCGAAGGCGGGCGACGTCCGCGTCCAGCTCGGCACGGACGTCGCCCAGCTCGGTCGCCGTCCACGGCGACTCGTCCTCGCGGACCGGGAGCGCGCGGGCGGTCCCCTTCATCCCGACGCCTGCGGCGGGGCTCCGCCTGGTGGTCGACCGACCGGTCCTCCTCGCGGGTGCCTTCTTCGCGGGCGCCTTCGTGGCGGCACTCTTTGCCGCCGGAGTCTTCGTCGCCGTGCCCTTCGAGCTCGCGCTCTTCGTGGCAGAGCTCTTTGTCGCCGGCGTCTTCTTCGCCGGCGCCTTGGTGGCAGAGCTCCTTGTCGCCGGCGTCTTCTTCGCCGGCGTCTTCTTCGCCGCCGCCTTCGTGGCAGAGCTCTTCTTCGCCGGGGTCTTCGTCGCCGCCTGCTTCGTGGTCGACGGCCTGGTGGCCGACCTCTTCGCCCTGCCCTTCGTGGCCGTGCTCTTCGTCGCGGCCGACGTCTTCCGGGTCGAGGACGCCGACGCCGGCTTCGTGGTGGAGGCGGCCCTCGTCGACGTGCCCCTCGCGGGGGCCGACGTCTTCGTTGCTCTGCTTGTCGTCTTCCTCGCGCTCGCCGTCTTCTGCGCGGTGGACCGCTTGGTGGCCGTGCGCCTGCCGGCGCCGGCCGAGCGCTCGTCCTGGCCGCCCCCGTCGGCTCCGACGCCCGTCCCCTTCTTCACAGCCATCTCGCCCTTCCGGTCAGGCCGCCGTTCCAGCACCGTGCACAGCGCCGGACCAAGCGGTCAGGTGGCGCTGAGGATAGGACCAACCCCCGGGGTGCGGGGCAGTGCGACACGCAATCGTTACGGGCTGTCCGGGGCCGTGGGCTCCCCGTCACCGGCTTCCGTGGACGGGGGCAGCGTGACCTTGTCGAGCTCGCCGAGCTGCTCCTGCAGGTAGCTCTTGAGCCGGGCACGGTAGTCCCGTTCGAAGCCCCGCAGCCGGTCGATCTGCTTCTGCAGGTCGCTGCGCTCCCGGGACAGCTCCTCGAGCACGGTCTGCTTCTTCTGCTGGGCCTCGCTCACCATCCCGGTGGAGCGCTCCCTCGCCTCGGTGATCATCGTCTCGTGCCGCTTGGTCGCCTCGGCGACCAGCTCGTCGTGCCGGGACTTGCCGGTGCTCATCAGCTCATCGTGCTTGCGCTGCGCGGTGGAGACCAGCTCGTCGTGCCGGGACTGCGCCTTGGCGAGCAGGTCGTCGTGCTGCTGCTTGCCGGTGGTGAGCAGCTCGTCGTGCTTGCTCTGCCCGTCGCTCACCAGCTGGTCGTGCTGCTCCTGCCCCTCGCGGGCGAGCCGCTCGCCGGTGGACTTGCCCGCGGCGACGTGCTCATCGTGCAGCCGCTGGGCGAGGGCGATCACGCCCGCGGCGTCACCGGAGGCGGCCGCCGGGGCGAGCTTGGCGGTGTCGGTCCCCGCGGTCAGAGCACCGGAGCCCTCGCCGCTGCTGTCGCCGTCCTGGTCGGCTTCGGCGCCGCCCTTTCCGGCCCGCAGGTCCTCGAGCTCGGCGCGCAGCCTGGCGGCCTCCTCCTCGGCCTCGGCACGACCGTCCCGGGCCTCCTGGAGGGCGGCCTGGTCGGCGCCGCCGCCCGCCTCCGCACCGTCCGTCCCCGCGGTGCTGCCCTTGCCTTGGCGGCACTCCTCGAGCTGCTGGGTCAGCTGCGCCGTCTCGGCGTCGCGCCGGCGCAGCTCGCCCACCACCTGGTCGAGGAACTCATCGACCTGGCTCTCGTCGTAGCCCCGGCGGAACTGCGTCGCCGCGAAGCTCTTGTTGACCACGTCGTCGGGAGTCAACGCCATCAAGACACCTCAGGGAAGGACGGGTCGTCCGGCGCCGCACCCGCCGCTCACCCACGGCGTGGGGGCGGGAGGGCACGCACCGCACGACGGCGGATGTGTTGCCGCCTCAGACTAGACGATGCCGAGGAGCAGCCACACGGCGAGCAACAGGACCATGAACGCCAGGTCGAGCTGTACGTTGCCGAGCCGAAGCGGCGGGATCACCTTCCGCACCGCGCGCAGCGGCGGGTCGGTGATGGTGTAGACGCCCTCGGCCACGACCAGCATCGGGCCGCGGGGACGCCACTCGCGCGCGAGCACCTGCACCCAGTCCAGCACCAGCCGCCCGATGAGCACGATGAGGAACAGGTAGAGCAGCAGCCGGACGACGTCGAGGAGCAGGGCCATGGACTCAGTGTGCGGTGGCGGGCGCCAGCGCTCCTCGCCGGGGCGGCGAGGAGCGAGCCGAGGGGCCGGTGCGGAGCAGCTCGGTCAGCTCTGGTTGAACAGGCCGCGCGCCGCCTTCGGGGCCGCGGGCTCGGAGCCCTCGACCTCGATGTGCGACGGGGACAGCAGGAACACCTTGCTCGTCACCCGCTCGATCGAGCCGTGCAGGCCGAAGACGAGTCCGGCGGCGAAGTCGACGAGCCGCTTGGCGTCGGAGTCGTCCATGTCGGTGAGGTTCATGATCACCGGCGTGCCGTCGCGGAAGCTCTCCCCGATGTTCTTGGCCTCGTTGTAGGTCCGGGGGTGAATCGTGGTGATGCGGGTCAACGTCCCCACCTCGTGGTCCTGGACGACGCGCGCCACCGGGGTGCGCTGCGGGAGGTGGGTCACCGCGGCGGAGCGCTCGGCACGACCTTCCTCGCGCGCCGGCTCGCGGCGATCCTCCTCCTCGTGCCAGTCACCGCCGTAGGCGTCGTCGTAGTCGTCGTACTGGTCTGCCTCGGCCAGACCGAGGTACTCCATCGTCTTGCGCAGTGCCCCAGCCATCTCACGCGCTCCTGTTCTCTCGCTCCTGCTGCTCTCGCTTGCGCGACGCTACCGAAGCGGGGGGCGCGAGCCGAGGATTGCCGAGCCGACACGCAGGTGTGTCGCGCCCTGCGCGACCGCCGCCTCGAGGTCGCCGCTCATCCCGGCCGACACCCAGGTCGCCCCCGGGTGGGACTGCCGTATGCCGTGTGCCACCTCGCGCAGCCGGGTGAACGCGGCCGTGGGGTCACCCCCCAGTGGGGCGACGGCCATGACCCCCCGGAGCAGGAGGTGGTCGGAACCGGCCACCGCACCGGCGAGGTCGGCCGCCGCCTCGAGTGGCACGCCTCCCCGCTCGCCGGGACCGGCGCCGTCGCCCGCGGAGCCGCCGGCGGCTCCGCGCAGGTCGACCTGCACGAGTACCTCGAGCTGCCGCCCGGCCCGGCCGGCGCCCCGGTCGAGGGCCCGGACCAGCTTGGCCCGGTCGACCGAGTGCACGACGTCGGCGTAGCGGGCGACCGAGCCGGCCTTGTTGCTCTGCAGCTGGCCGACGAAGTGGACCGTCAGCCGGTCGCGCAGGTCGTCCAGCTCGGCAACCTTCGTCGCCGCCTCCTGGTCGCGGTTCTCTCCGACGTCGCCGACCCCCAGCTCGACGAGGGCGCGCACGTCGGAGGCCGGGAAGTACTTGGTCACCACCACCAGGCGCACCTCGTCCGGGTCGCGGCCGGAGTCCCGGCAGGCGGCACCGATCCGCTCGTGCACCCGCTCCAGGCCGCGGCGCAGCTCCTCGCGCCGCGCCGGCTCCGCCGTGCCTGCCTGCTCAACCACCGGCCGGTCCCCCGCCCGCCGAGTCGGCGCCGCTCACCTCCGAGCCGGTGCCGGCATCGGCATCGAGCAGCTGCACCACACCCGCGAACCTGCCGACACCGGGGTCGCGCCGGTGGGAGTAGAGCCGCTCGGACTCCCGCGTGCAGCCGGGGACCCACCGGCGCAGGCGAACGCCGGCCCCGCGCAGCTGCTCGACGACGGCACCGGCCACGTCGATGGCCGGGGTCCCCTCCCGACTGACCGAGGCGGCGACGGGTGTCACCACGGCGGCGGCGGCGCGGAGCTCGGCCGGGACCTCGTAGCAGCGCGGGCACACGGATGGACCGACCACCGCCTCGATGTCCCGGGCGCCCAGGTCGCGCATCGCGGTCACGGCCGCCGGCGCGGTGCCGGCCATCATCCCGGGCCGGCCGGCGTGCACCGCCCCGATCACGCCGGCCGCACGGTCGGCCAGCAGCACCGGCGTGCAGTCGGCGACCAGGACCACGAGCGCGAGCCCGGACCGGCGGGTGACCAGTGCGTCCGCGCGGGGCGGCTCCCCGGCCCAGGGCTGGTCGACGACGGCCACGTCGGCGCCGTGGACCTGGTGCATGAAGATGAGCCGCTCGGGCGGCAACCCGAGCTCCTGGGCGAGCAGCGCCCGGTTCGCGGTGACCAGCACCGGGTCGTCGCCGACGCTCCGACCGAGGTTCAGGCCGCGCCGGGTGCCGGTGCTCAGGCCACCCTCGCGATCGGTGAAGCCCTGCTCGAGCCGGAGGCCCGGCGGTTCGAGCAGGCGCTCACGCCACCAGAACACCGGCGCTCAGCCCGTGGTGCCGGCCGCCGCCGGTCGGCGGGGGTCGGTCACCTACTTGAGGAAGTCGGGGACGTCGAGGTCGTCGCCCTCGTCGAAGCTCACCGACCGGGGCGGCCGCGCCACGTCCTGCTGACGCTGCCCCTCCGGACGCTCACCTTGCTCACCTTGCTGGCCCTGCTGGGCGGGCTGCGCGGGCTGGGCCTGCGAGGCGCCCTGCTGCTGCCCGGCACCGGGCTGGGGTGCGCCGCTGGCCGGCGCCTGCTGACCGGCGGGAGGCGTGCCGGCGCTCTGACCCTGCGACGGACCGCCTGCCGCGGTGCTGCCGCCGCCCTGCCCGCCGGAGGCCCCCTGCCCGACGCCCGGCACCTGCTGACCGGGCTGCGCACCGGACTGGCTGCTGCCCTGGATCTGGCCGAGGGCCCGCTCGTCACCCCGGCGCTGGGGCGCCCCGCCGTCGAAGCCGGCCGCGATGACGGTGACGCGAACCTCGTCGCCGAGGGCATCGTCGATGACGGCACCGAAGATGATGTTGGCCTCGGGGTGGGCCGCCTCCTGCACCAGCCGCGCGGCCTCGTTGATCTCGAACAGGCCGAGGTCCGAGCCACCCTGCACCGACAGCAGCACGCCGTGGGCGCCGTCGATGCTCGCCTCGAGCAGGGGGGAGGAGATGGCCAGCTCGGCGGCCTGCACGGCGCGGTCCTCGCCGCGCGCCGAGCCGATGCCCATCAGGGCGGACCCGGCGCCCTGCATCACCGACTTGACGTCGGCGAAGTCGAGGTTGATCAGGCCCGGAGTGGTGATGAGGTCGGTGATGCCCTGCACACCGGAGAGCAGCACCTGGTCGGCGCTGCGGAACGCGTCCAGCATGCTGACGGCACGGTCGCTGATCGACAGCAGCCGGTCGTTCGGGATGACGATGAGGGTGTCGACCTCCTCGCGCAGGGTGGTGATGCCGGACTCGGCCTGGTTGGCCCGGCGGCGCCCCTCGAAGGTGAACGGCCGGGTCACGACACCGATGGTCAGCGCCCCCAGCGACTTGGCGATCTTCGCCACGACCGGCGCCCCACCGGTGCCGGTGCCACCACCCTCACCGGCGGTCACGAAGACCATGTCGGCGCCCTTGAGGACCTCCTCGATCTCCTCGCCGTGGTCCTCGGCGGCCTTGCGTCCCACCTCCGGGTCGGCGCCCGCACCGAGACCGCGGGTCAGGTCGCGGCCGACGTCGAGCTTGACGTCGGCGTCGCTCATCAGCAGCGCCTGCGCGTCGGTGTTGATCGCGATGAACTCCACACCCTTGAGCCCGACCTCGATCATCCGGTTGATCGCGTTGACACCCCCGCCGCCGATGCCGACGACCTTGATGACCGCGAGGTAGTTCTGTGGTGCTGCCACGGGGTGGGCCTCTCTTCGCTGAGCTGGGGGGCAGGTGCTGCGGGATGAGCTGTCACGGTGGGTGCAGACCTCGTGCGTGTCGCATCGTACGCGACCGCCCGGGGGCCGGCGCTACTGTCCACCTCACGTTGAGGATGACCCTCACTCGACCACCGGTTGTCGAGGTGCGCTGACGTCGATCCGGTGCAGGTCGGCCAGAAGCCGGTGCTTGCCCGTGTCCCCCTCCTTCGCCGGCCGGTCGCCGCCGTCACGGAGCAGGGCCGTGAGCACCTCCGTCTTGAGGCGGGTGTCCCCGCCCACGCCCCAGTGGACGGTGACGTCACCGAGGACGAAGGTGATGTCCTCGCGACCGTCCACGCGGACCACGTCGACGCGGTGCCGCAGCCGGTCAGGCAGGACCTGCAGCGCGTCGGCCGCCGCCCCGAGCGCGGTCTCCCGGTCGTTCCCGTTGACGCCCACCAGCTGGACCGTCGGCAGGCGCTTCGGCGGCTCGACCACCGGGTCGTAGGCCACGCCGTCCTGATCCACAACCTGAACTTCACCTTGAGGGTTGTCCAGCGCCATGACCGGCCGGCGCGGCGCCACGTGCACCACGACGGTCGAGGGCCACGACCGGGTGACCGTGGTGCGTGCGATGCTGCCCGTCGCCAGGACACGCTCCACGACGGCGGACAGGTCGACCGTCGCCAGCGGCGTGCCCAGGGGGACCTGCGCCGCCTCGCGCACCCGCTGCGCCTGACCGTCCCGGGCTCCGTCCACCTGCACCTTCCGGGCGACCAGGACGGGGCTGAACCACACCAGCCAGCCGACGAGCGCGGCGACGACCACCGCGGCGGCAGCCGGCCAGAGCCACCTGTGGGGACGCCGGCGCACCCGCAGGGCGGAGGCGCCGGACCGGTTCGCGGACCCGGTGCCGGCCGCCTTCCGGCGGGTGGGCGTCCTCGTCGACACGATCGGTCAGTGCTCCTTCAGGCGCCCGACGACGGCGGGGACCGCTCGGGACTCGGCGAGCAGCCCGAGGACCTCGGGGCCCACCAGGGTGACGTCTCCGGCACCGACGGTGAGGACCAGGTCGCCGGGGCGGACCATCGCGGCGACCGCCGGGGCGACCGCCTGCCACGACGGCTCGTAGATGACGGTGCGCGGGCCACGGATCCGCTCGGCCACGAGGGCCGCCGTCACGCCGGGCAGGGGATCCTCCCGGGCGGCGAAGATCTCCATCACCACCACGGCGTCGGCCGGGGCCAGGGCCGTGGCGAGCTCGGCGGCGAAGTCCCGGGTGCGGGTGTAGAGGTGGGGCTGGAAGACCACGACCAGCCGGCCGTCGTCCCCCACCAGGCGCTTGGCGGTGCGCACGACGGCGGTCACCTTGCCGGGGTTGTGTGCGTAGTCGTCGACGACCCGCACCCCGTCGACGTCACCCTTCGGCTCGAACCGGCGCCGGGTGCCGGTGAACCCGGCCAGCCCCTCGAGCACCAGCGCCGGCTGCTGGCCCAGGCCCACTGTGGCGGCGACGTAGGCGGCGGTGGCGTTGAGCAGGTTGTGCTCCCCCGGCACCCCCACCCGGAGAGTGCGCTCGGGCGCTCCGGCCTGGTGGACCGTGGCCCAGGCGTGCAGGTCCCGCCCGCCCATGCCGGTGAGCCGCACGTCGGCGTCGGCGGACTCCCCGTAGGACACCACCAGTGTGCCGTCCGCGCGCACCCGGTCGGCGAGCGCCCGCGCGCCGGGGTCGTCGGCACAGGTCACCAGCACCCCACCGGGGCGGATCGTGCGGGCGAAGCGCTCGTAGGCCTGCTGGACGTGGTCGTAGTCGCCGTAGAAGTCGAGGTGGTCCGGCATCACGTTGGTGACGATGCCGACGTCGGGCCGGTAGACGACGAAGGACCCGTCGCTCTCGTCGGCCTCGGCCACGAAGACGTCGCCCGTGCCGTGGTGGGCATTGGTGCCCAGCCGCGCGAGCTCCCCACCGACGGCGAAGGACGGGTCGACGCCGCAGTGCTGCAGCGCGACGGTGAGCATCGAGGTGGTCGTGGTCTTGCCGTTCGCGCCGGCGACCGCGACCCGGCGCCGGCCCTGCATCACCGACGCGAGCGCCTGGGACCGGTGCAGCACCCGAAGCCCCCGCTCCCGGGCGGCCACCAGCTCCGGGTTGTCCTCCCGGATCGCCGAGGAGAGCACCACCGTGTCGGCGCCGTTGACGTGCGCCGCGTCGTGCCCCACCTGCACCAGCGCCCCCTCGGTGCCCAGGGCGTGGGTGACCAGCGACTCCCGGGCGTCGGACCCGCTGACCTGCAGTCCCTGGGCGAGCATGATCCGGGCCACACCGGACATGCCCGCACCGCCGATCGCGATGAAGTGCACGTGCCCGAGGTCCGCGGCCGGCAGGACCGGGTCGTCGAACCGGAAGCGGTCGTTGGTGCCGTTGCTCACGCCGGAACCGCCCCCGTGACCCCGGTCCCCGCCGCCTGCTCAACGAGGTCCGCCAACCGCTCGTCGGCGTCCCGGCTGCCGATGCCGGCGGACGCCGCCGCCATGGCCGCGACCCGTGCCCCGTCGGTCGCCAGCGGCACCAGCTCGCGCCGGATCCAGTCAGCGGTCACCTCGTCGTTGTCGACGACCAGGCCGCCACCGGCGGCCACCACCTCCGACGCGTTGAGCCGCTGCTCCCCGTTGCCGACGGGCAGCGGCACGTAGACGGCCGGCAGCCCCACGGCGGTGAGCTCACAGACCGTGTTGGCGCCGGCGCGCGCGACGACGAGGTCGGCCGCGGCGTAGGCCAGGTCCATCCGGTCGACGTAGGGGCGCACCACGTAGGGCGGGCCCTCCCCCTCCTCGGGGGCGAAGTCCTTGCCCTCGCCGGTGATGTGCAGCACCTGCACGCCCGCGGCCCGCAGGGCCCCGACCCCGTCGCGGAAGGCGTCGTTGAGCCGCTGGGCCCCGAGGGACCCGCCGGTGACCAGCAGGGTCGGCCGGGAGTCCTGCAGCCCGAAGTGGTCGAGGGCGGCGGCCCGCTCGGCCGCCCGGTCCAGTGCCGTGATCTCCCGGCGGAGCGGCATACCGATCACCTGGCCACCCGGCAGCCGGGTGGCCGCGAACGTCGTGGCGACCTCGCTGGCGAACCGCGCCCCCAGCCGGTTGGCCAGCCCGGGCCGGGTGTTCTGCTCGTGGATCACGACCGGCAGCCCACGGCGCTTGGCGGCGAGGTAGGCGGGCGTGGAGACGTAGCCGCCGAAGCCGACGACCACGTCGGCGGCCACCTGCTCGACCACCCGACCGGTCTCGGTCACCGCGCGGGTCAGCGCCCGCGGCAGCCGCGCCATGGCCGGCCCCGGCCGGCGGGGGAAGACGACCTTCGGGATCGTGCGCAGCTCGTAGCCCCGGGCCGGCACCAGCCGCGCCTCGAGCCCCTCCTGGGTGCCGAGCACGGTGATCCGCAGCTCCGGGTGGCGGCGGCGGAGGCAGTCGGCCAGGGCGAGCAGCGGCGACACGTGCCCCGCCGAACCGCCACCGGCGAGGACGACCGAGCGCAGGCCCCGCTGCCGCGCCACTGACTCCTCGCGCGGCTCCTTCGACGTCGCCACTGACTCCTCGCGCGGCTCCTTCGACGTCGCCACTGACTCCTCGCGCGGCTCCTTCGACGTCGCCACTGACTCCTCGCGCGGCTCCTTCGACGTCGCCACTGTCATGCATCCTCCTGCCGCTGCCGGGAGACCACCGCGAGCGTCCGGCGGGCGAGGCTCGGACGGGCGCGCAGGGCCTCCTTGCAACCCGGTTCGTTCCTGGCAAACGAGAACAGTATGCCGATCGCCACCAAGGTGGTCACCAGCGCGGACCCCCCGCTGGACACCAGGGGCAGCGGCACGCCGATGATCGGGAGCAGCCCGATGACCGCCCCGATGTTGATGATGGCCTGGCTGAGGATCCACACCATGATGCCCGCGGAGGCGATGCGGACGAAGAAGTCGTCGGTGCGCAGGACGAGCCGGTAGCAGGCGAAGGCGAGCACGGCGAACAGCCCGATGACCACGAGCGTGCCCGGTAGGCCGAGCTCCTCGCCGATGATCGCGAAGATGAAGTCGTTGTGCGCCTCCGGCAGCCAGGACCACTTCTCCCGGCTGGCGCCGAGCCCGACACCCCACCAGCCCCCGTCGGCGAGGGCGTACTGCCCGTGGACCTTCTGCCAGCAGCCGGCCGCGTGCGCATCCGCACAGGTGCCCAGCCAGGTGGTGATCCGGCCCATCCGGTTGGGACTGGTCACCACCAGCGCACCGGCGAGCGCCGCGAACGAGACCCCCGCGACGAGGAACCCGCGCAACGGCACGCCGGCAGCGAACAGCACACCGGCGATGATGGCGAGCAGGACGAGTGCCGTGCCGAGGTCGTGGCCGAGCAGGACCAGCAGGACCAGCAGGCCGCCGCACGGCAGGACGAGCGGGACGAGCACGTGCCGGAACCGGTCCAGCAGGCGCCGCTTGCGGGTCAGCACCGTGGCGGCGAGCAGCACGAGGGCCACCTTGGCGAACTCCGAGGGCTGCATCCGCTGCCCGGCGAGCTCGATCCAGTTGCGGTTGCCCAGCACGGTCACGCCGAGCGGGCTGAAGACGAGCCCCTGGAGCGCCACCGCTCCGGCGAAGGCCCACGGTGCCACCGTGCGCAGGAACCCCACGGACAACCGGCTGACGACGAGCGCGGCGGCGACGCCGAGGGCCGCGAACTCCAGCTGGCTGAGGAAGACGGTGTAGGACGAGCCGCTCGAGGCGTAGGACTCGACGCTGGACGCCGACAGGACCATGACCAGCCCGATGATGATCAGCATCGTGGTGGCGCCGAGCAGGAGGTAGTAGGTCGCGACCGGCGACTCGAGCCGGCGCAGCCACGCCAGCCACCCGGACGCGGACCACTCGCCGGACGACTCCGTGCCCGAGGCGGCCGAGGTGCTGGCCATCGGCCGGCGGCTACGGGTGGAGGTGGTCACGGTGTCAGTCCCTCTCGACGCGGCTCCGGTGGCGCTGCACGGCGGCGGCGAAGGCGTCACCGCGAGCGTGGTAGCTGCTGAACATGTCCCAGGACGCGCCCGCGGGGGCGAGCAGCACCACGTCGCCGGGGCGGGCGAGTGCGGCGGCCTCCTCCACGACCACGTCCATCACCTCAGTGTCGGTGCTGGCCAGGTCCACCACCGGGATCTCGGGCGCGTGTCGTGCCAGGGACTCCGCGATACGGCCCCGGTCGACACCGAGGAGCACCGCCCCCCGCAGCCGGTCGGCGTGCCGCCGCACGAGGTCGTCGACGTCGGCGCCCTTGAGCATGCCTCCGGCCACCCAGACCACGTGCTCGAACGCGGCGAGCGACGCGGCGGCGGCGTGCGGGTTGGTCGCCTTCGAGTCGTCGACGAAGGTGACCCCCTCGACGGTGGCCACCTCGGCGATGCGGTGCGGGTCGGGGCGGAAGGCTCGCAGCCCGTCCCGCACCGCGACCGCCGACACGCCGTGCGCCCGGGCCAGCGCCGCCGCCGCGAGCGCGTTGGCCACGTGGTGCGGCGCCAGCGACGGCGAGCCGGCGCGCAGGTCCTCCAGGGTGCACAGCTCGGCGGCGGAGGTGGCGCGCTCCTCCACGAACGCCCGGTCGGCCAGCACGTCGTCGACGACCCCCAGCATCGACGGCGCGGGGACGCCGAGGGTGAACCCGATCGCCCGGCACCCCTCGGCCACGTCGGCCTCCTCGACGAGGTGCTCGGTGACCGGGTCCTGCACGTTGTAGACGCAGGCGACCCGGGCCGCGTGGTAGACGCTGCCCTTGGCCTGCCGGTAGCCCTCGAGGGAGCCGTGCCAGTCGAGGTGGTCAGGGGCGACGTTGAGGCAGGCGGCCGCCCGCGGCTGCACCGACTCCTGCCAGTGCAGCTGGAAGCTCGACAGCTCGACGGCCAGCACGTCGTGCGGCTCGGGGTCGAGGACCGCCTCCAGCAGCGGCGTGCCCACGTTGCCCACCGCGACCGAGCGCAGC
>DASSKF010000019.1:0-2477 GCA_035690725.1 Segeticoccus sp. | reverse complement strand
GGCTCCGGCGGGTGGGACGGGCAGGGCCTGTTCCACGGCATGCAGACCCAGGGCGGGTTCATCCCGTACCAGCAGACCGACTTCATCTTCTCGGTCGCGGGGGAGGAGCTGGGGTTCCTCGGCACCGCCGGGGTGCTGCTGCTGCTCGGCTTCGTCATCGTGCGAGCGCTGGTGATCGCGGTCCGTACTCGCGACGCGTTCAGCCGGCTGGTCGCCGTGGGGGTGGCCAGCTGGTTCACCGTCCAGGTCTTCGAGAACGTGGGCATGAACCTGGGCCTCATGCCCGTCACCGGCCTGCCGCTGCCGTTCCTGTCCTACGGGGGCTCGAGCATGTTCGCGTGCTGGATCGGCGTCGGGCTGCTCAACAACGCCCACCTGGCCGGCCTGCGCCGTCCGTAGGCCCGCCACCTCGCCGACCTCGGGACTCTGCGGCGGACCTCGGGACTTTGTGCCGAATCTCGGGACTCTGTGGCGGACCTCGGGACTCTGCGGCGAACCTCGGGACTTTGTGCCGGGCGATCTGCGGGGTTCGTCCGGGTGGACGCCGCCTCGTACCCTTGTGGGCATGCCTGCGACCAGCCCGACGAGGACCCGCGGCGCCTCCCTGTTCGCGGACCTGGAGCCGTTGCTCGAGCGCGTGAGCAAGCCGATCCAGTACGTGGGTGGCGAGCTCAACAGCCAGAGCAAGGACTGGCACTGCGGCGGCTACGGGCCGGGCGGGGAGGAGCTCACCGCCCGGTGGGCGCTGATGTACCCGGACGCCTACGAGGTCGGCGTGCCCAACCAGGGCGTGATGATCCTCTACGAGGTGCTCAACGAGCGGGCGGATGCACTCGCCGAGCGGACCTACTCGGTGTGGCCCGACCTGGAGGACCGGCTGCGGTCCGCCGGGCTGCCGCAGTTCACCGTCGACGGGCACCGCGACGTGCGCGACTTCGACGTCCTCGGGGTGTCCTTCGCGACCGAGCTGGGCTACACCAACCTCCTGACGGCGCTGGACCTCGCCGGCATCCCGCTGCACGCCGCCGACCGCATCGACGACGACCCGCTCGTCATCGCGGGCGGGCACGCGGCGTTCAACCCCGAGCCGATCGCGGCCTTCGTCGACGCCGCCGTCATCGGGGACGGCGAGGAGGCGGTCCTGGTGATCACCGACCTCATCACCGGCTGGAAGGCCGAGGGACGACCGGGTGGCCGTGAGGAGCTGCTGCTGCGGCTGTCCCGCACTGGCAGCGTCTACGTGCCGTCCTTCTACACGGTGGACTACCTGTCCGACGGCCGGATCCAGCGGGTCGTGCCGAACCGTCCCGGGGTGCCGTGGCGGGTGTCCAAGCACACGGTGATGGACCTGGACGCCTGGCCCTACCCGAAGCAGCCCCTGGTGCCGCTCGCGGAGTCGGTGCACGAGCGGATGTCGGTCGAGATCTTCCGCGGCTGCACCCGCGGCTGCCGCTTCTGCCAGGCCGGCATGATCACCCGCCCCGTCCGGGAGCGCTCGATCACCGGCATCGGCGAGATGGTCGAACGCGGACTCGAGGCGACCGGCTTCGAGGAGGTGGGGCTGCTGTCCCTGTCGAGCGCCGACCACTCCGAGATCGGTGACATCACCAAGGGCCTCGCCGACCGCTACGAGGGCACCCAGACCGGGCTGTCCCTGCCGTCCACGCGGGTGGACGCCTTCAACATCGACCTGGCCAACGAGCTGACCCGCAACGGGCGCCGCTCGGGGCTGACGTTCGCGCCCGAGGGCGGCTCCGAGCGGATCCGCAAGGTCATCAACAAGATGGTGACCGAGGAGGACCTCATCCGCACCGTCGCCGCGGCCTACGGGGCCGGCTGGCGGCAGGTGAAGCTCTACTTCATGTGCGGGCTGCCGACCGAGACCGACGAGGACGTGCTGCAGATCGCCGAGGTCGCCAAGCGGGTGATCGAGACCGGCCGGGAAGTGAGTGGCCGCAAGGACATCCGCTGCACCGTCTCGATTGGGGGGTTCGTCCCCAAGCCGCACACGCCCTTCCAGTGGTGCGCCCAGCTCGGCGTCGAGGAGACGGACGCGCGGCTGGCCAAGCTGCGCGACGCCATCCGGGCGGACAAGCGCTACGGCAAGGCGATCGGGTTCCGCTACCACGACGGCGAGCCAGGGCTGGTCGAGGGCCTGCTCTCCCGCGGTGACCGGCGGCTCGGCCGGGTCATCGAGGCAGTCTGGCGCGACGGCGGCCGGTTCGACGGGTGGAGCGAGCACTTCTCCTACGAGCGCTGGATGAGGTGCGCCGCACGAGAACTGGCAGAGCTCGACGTGCCGCTGGACGTCGCCTGGTACACCACCCGGGAGCGCGGCCACTCCGAGGTGCTCCCGTGGGACCACCTCGACTCCGGGCTGGACAAGGAGTGGCTGTGGGACGACTGGCTCGACGCCCAGGACGAGACCGAGGTCGACGACTGCCGCTGGACGCCCTGCTTCGACTGCGGCGTCTGCC
>DASSKF010000018.1:0-3249 GCA_035690725.1 Segeticoccus sp. | reverse complement strand
CGCGGCGTAGCCGAGGTCGTTGTCGGGGTAGACGTACGGCTTGCCCTGCGCGTGCCGGAACGACCAGGCGCCCAGCGTCGGCATCTTGGCGATCAGCCGCACGATCTGCATGTGCCGGTTGTCGCCGTCGGAGATGTTGCGGGACTCCGGGTAGAAGGTCGACAGGGCGCCCACCGAGGCGAGCAGCATGCCCATCGGGTGCGCGTCGTACCGGAAGCCCTCCATGAAGTTGCGCACGTTCTCGTGCACGAAGGTGTGGTAGGTGATCTCGTGCGCCCAGGAGTCGTACTGCTCCTTGGTCGGCAGCTCGCCGTGGATGAGCAGGTAGGCGACCTCGAGGTAGGTCGACTTCTCCGCCAGCTGCTCGATCGGGTAGCCGCGGTACTCCAGGATGCCCTTGTCGCCGTCGATGAACGTCACGCTGCTGCGGCAGGAAGCGGTGTTGACGAAACCGGGGTCGTAGACGGCCAGCCCAGGGGTGTCCTCGGCGGTCTTGATCTTTCCGATGTCGGCGGCCCGGATCGCGCCGTCGAGGATCGGTACGTCGTACTCCTGGCCGGTGCGGTTGTCGCGGACCGTGAGGGTCTCACCGGAGGTCTGGCCGGTGCCAGGAGTGCTGGAAGCAGTGGCCGTGTCGGACACTTCGGCTCCTCGCTGTCGGGGCCCGGGACGCGCACGGCTGGTTCGTCGGCGCGCCGGGGACGTCGTTACGTGTCTCGTTATGTTGGTTCCTTCTAACCTATGCCCGTCGCCCGGACCCGGCGAAACCGGGGCGGTTTTGACCCTGGAACCCGGGCGCCGGTAAACTTGTTCGTCGCGACAGTTCAGCGTGCCGCCGAGCGGGTACGTCGTCGTGGCTCGCGTGCCAGGCGCGCGAGCGGAGGCCAGACACCGATCCGAACGTAAAGGCAAGTATTCGTGCGTACGTACAGCCCGAAGCCCGCTGACATCCAGCGCCAGTGGCACGTGATCGACGCCACCGACGTGGTGCTCGGACGCCTCGCCGTCCAGACCGCGACGCTGCTTCGCGGCAAGCACAAGCCCATGTTCGCCCCGCACGTCGACACCGGTGACTTCGTGATCGTCGTCAACGCCGGCAAGGTGGCGCTGTCCGGCAACAAGCACACCGCGAAGCTCGCCTACCGGCACTCCGGCTACCCGGGCGGCCTGTCCTCGGTGGCCTACGGCGACCTGCTGGAGAAGGACCCCCGCGAGGCCATCGAGCGGGCCGTGTGGGGGATGCTCCCCAAGAACCGGCTCGGTCGCCAGATGCTGAAGAAGCTGAAGGTGTACGCCGGTCCCGACCACCCGCACCAGGCCCAGAAGGCCGTGCCGTTCGAGATCTCCCAGATCTCCCAGAGCAAGTAACGCAACCAGCGCAAGTGAGGAACGTCTGTGGCTGAGACCACCGCCGACCCGGGCACCGAGCCCGTCGAGGAGACCTACAAGACCGACGAGCGTGGGGTCGCCTACAGCTCGGAGAGCGCGCCGTCCGCCGACGCGCCGGCCCGACCGGCCACGATCGCTCCGGCGTCGGCGACCGGGCGTCGCAAGGAGGCGGTGGCCAGGGTCCGCCTGGTCCCCGGCACCGGCGTGTGGACCGTCAACGGTCGCCCGCTGGACTCTTACTTCCCGAACAAGCTGCACCAGCAGGTGGTCAACGAGCCGTTCGTGACCACCGACCTGGTCGGCCGCTTCGACGTGATCGCCCGCATCCACGGCGGCGGCATCACCGGCCAGGCCGGTGCGCTGCGGCTAGGCGTGGCCAGGGCGCTTAACGCCGTCGACGTGGAGGCCAACCGGCCGTCCCTGAAGAAGGCCGGTCTGCTCACCCGCGACGCGCGGGTCATCGAGCGGAAGAAGGCCGGTCTGAAGAAGGCTCGCAAGGCCCCGCAGTTCAGCAAGCGGTAACCCGGACCGCCCGCAGTGCCATCGAATGGGGGCCGGCTCTTCGGCACGGACGGGGTCCGTGGGCTGGCCAACGGGCTGCTCACCGCCGAGCTTGCCCTCGACCTGTCGGTGGCCGCCGCGCACGTCCTCGGTGAGGCCGGCGCGCTGGTCGGCTCCGAACGGCACGGAGGCCGGCCGGTCGCCGTGGTCGGCCGCGACACCAGGGTGTCCGGGGAGTTCCTCGAGGCGGCCGTGGTCGCCGGTCTGGCGTCCGCCGGGGTCGACGTACTCCTCCTCGGGGTGCTGCCGACGCCGGCGACGGCATACCTCACCGGCTCGCTGAACGCCGACCTCGGGGTGATGCTGTCGGCGAGCCACAACCCGATGCCCGACAACGGGATCAAGTTCCTCGCCCGTGGCGGTGTGAAGCTCGACGACGCCATCGAGGAAGCCATCGAGCGCCGGATGCGCGAGCCGTGGGACCGGCCCACCGGCGGCGGCGTGGGCCGGGTCCGGCCGTACGGCGCGGCACTCGACGACTACGTCGACCATCTGGTCGGCACACTGCCCCGGCGCTTGGACGGCATCAACGTGGTCCTCGACTGCGCGCACGGCGCCGCCTTCCGCGCCGGGCCGGCCGCCCTGCGGCAGGCCGGCGCGGACGTGCTGGAGATCAGCGCCGAGCCGGACGGGCTGAACATCAACGACGGGTGCGGCTCCACCCACGTCGGGGAGCTGCAGAAGGCAGTGGTCGCGCACGGTGCGGACGTCGGGTTCGCCCTCGACGGGGACGCCGACCGCTGCATGGCCGTCGACCACGAGGGCAACGTCGTCGACGGGGACCAGATCCTGGCGATCCTCGCGCTGGCCATGCGCGACGCCGGCACGCTGCGCGACGACACCGTGGTGGCCACCGTGATGAGCAACCTCGGCTTCGTGCAAGCTCTGGACCGTGAGGGCGTCGTGGTCCGGCAGACCAAGGTCGGCGACCGGTACGTCCTCGAGGCGATGAAGGCGTCCGGCTACACCCTCGGCGGCGAGCAGTCCGGGCACGTGATCATGAGCGACTACGCCACCACCGGTGACGGCATCCTGACCGCGCTGCACGTGCTGTCCCGGATGACCGAGAAGCAGGCGTCGCTGGCCGAGCTGGCTTCGGTGATGAGCCGCCTCCCGCAGGTGCTGGTCAACGTCCCGGGCGTGGACAAGGCCCGAGCCGACCAGGACCCGGCGCTGGCCGACGCGGTGGCCGAGGCGGCGACCGAGCTCGGCGGGACGGGCCGGGTGCTGCTGCGTCCGTCCGGGACGGAGCCGCTGGTGCGGGTGATGGTCGAGGCGGTCAGCGTCGAGCAGGCGCAG
>DASSKF010000017.1:0-26557 GCA_035690725.1 Segeticoccus sp. | reverse complement strand
CGCATCTCGTCCTACATCACGGCCCTGATCGCCGGTCCCTACGACGTGGTGCGCGACGAGGTGCGCACCCGCAAGGGCCCGGTGCCGCTCGGCATCTTCTGTCGCCGCTCGCTCACGCCCTACCTCGACGCGGAGAACGTGTTCGACTGCACCAAGCGCGGGTTCGCCTTCTTCGAGAACGAGTTCGACCTCGAGTACCCGTTCGAGAAGTACGACCAGCTGTTCACGCCCGAATACAACATGGGCGCGATGGAGAACGCCGGCGCGGTGACCTTCAACGAGATCTACGTCTTCCGGGCCAAGGTTCCCGAGGCCCTCGTGGAACGGCGCGCCCTGACGATCCTGCACGAGCTCGCGCACATGTGGTTCGGCAACCTCGTGACGATGCAGTGGTGGAACGACCTCTGGCTCAACGAGTCGTTCGCCGAGTGGGCCTCGACCACCGCGCAGGCGGAGGCCACCCAGTGGGAGTCCGCCTGGACCACGTTCGGCACCTCGGAGAAGGCCTGGGCCTACAACCAGGACCAGCTCTCCTCGACCCACCCGATCGTGGCCGACATCCGCGACCTCGAGGACGTGGAGGTCAACTTCGACGGCATCACCTACGCCAAGGGCGCGTCCGTGCTCAAGCAGCTGGTCGCCTACGTCGGGCGGGAGCCGTTCGTGGGCGGGCTCCGTGCCTACTTCGCCCAGCACGCCTGGGGCAACACGACCCTGGCCGACCTGCTGGAGGAGCTGGAGCGGACCTCCGGACGGGACCTGGCGACGTGGTCGAAGACCTGGCTGGAGACGGCCGGGGTCAACACCCTCCGACCGCAGGTCGAGGTGGACGAGGCCGGCCGGATGACCTCGGTGGCCATCCTGCAGACCGCGGCCGAGGAGCAGCCGACCCTGCGCCCGCACCGGCTCGCGGTCGGCCTCTACCGGCTGGAGGGCGACGCCCTGGTGCGCACTCGCCGGGTCGAGCTGGACGTCGACGGGGAGCGCACCGAGGTGGTCGAGCTCGTCGGCGAGCAGCAGCCGGACCTGCTGCTCGTCAACGACGAGGACCTGGCCTACGCCAAGATCCGCCTGGACGAGCGGTCCACCGCGACGGCGGTCGCCCACCCGCGGGCGTTCACCGACAGCCTCCCCCGCGCCCTGGTGCTCGGCGCGGCCTGGGACATGACCCGGGATGCCGAGATGCCGGCCCACGACTTCATCGAGCTGGCGCTCAACACCCTTCCCGGGGAGACCGACTCCACCCTCGTGCGCACCCTGCTGGGCCAGGTCAACCTCGCCGCCCGGTCCTACGTCGCCCCGGCGCGGCGCGACGCCGTGCAGGAGGACCTCGCCACCCGGCTGCGGGAGCTGCTCCTCGCCGCCGAGCCCGGCAGCGACGCGCAGCTGCAGCTGATGACGGCCTTCGCTGCCCACGCGTCGCGGGAGCAGGACACGACCTGGGTCCGGGCGCTCTACGACGGGTCCGGGCAGCTGCCCGGCCTGGCCGTGGACACCGAGATGCGCTGGACCCTGCTCACCTGCCTCGCCGCGGCGGGCACCGTCGACGAGCGCGAGATCCGGGCCGAGCACGACCGGGACCGCACCGCGACCGGCGCCGAGCGCGCGGCCCGGGCCCGGGCGGCGCGTCCGACCGCCGAGGCCAAGGCCGACGCCTGGCACCGTGCGGTGGAGCAGCGCGACCTGGCCAACCAGACGATCGACGCCCTCGCCCTGGGGTTTGCCCGGGTGCACGACGTGACCCTGCTCGAGCCGTACGTCGAGCGCTACCACGCCGCGCTGCTCGACGTGTGGGAGTCGCGCACCCACGCGATCGCCGAGTCGATCGCGGGCGGGTTCTACCCGCGTGGCCTCGCGAACGCCGCCCTGCGCGACGCGTCGCAGGTGTGGCTGGACGCGCATCCCGACGCGCCGGCGGGGCTGTGCCGGACCGTGGCCGAGAACCGTGACGGGGTCACCCGGGCGCTGGCCTGCCAGGCCCGCGACGCCGAGCGCCCGGCCTGACCGCTGGGTTCACGAAGCAGCGCGGGTCAGCCCGAGACGGTGCGGGCGAGACGTCTCGCCCAGCGGGACACCATCAGGTCCTCGAGGGTGACCAGCTGCCCGTCCGGCCCGGTCAGGGGCAGTCGCCAGTTCGGGTACTCGTCGCTGGTGCCCGGCTGGTTGATCGCCACCCTGTCACCGGCCAGGTCGGCCACGGCCACGCCGAGCAGCCGGCTGGGCGTCCAGCGCAGGAAGCCGTGCAGCGCCCGGACCTGCTCGGGCACGCCGGCACCCTCGTCCAGCAACCCGCGCTGGCGCAGCATGGCCAGCACCTGCTCGCGGGCCGCCTCGTCCTCGGCGCGCTCCTCGTCGACCGGCCGGGTCAGCAGGTCGAGCCGGTCCCGCAGATCGACATGGCTCCCCTCGAGGTATCCCGCCGACGGGGGCAGGTCGTGCGTCGTGACGGTGGCGAGGCACAGCTCCCGGTAGGACTCCGCCGGGAGCGGCTCACCGTCGCGATCGCGCTCGAACCACAGGATCGACGTGCCGAGCAGCCCCCGCTCGCGCAGGTGGTCGCGCACCCACGCCTCGACCGTGCCGAGGTCCTCCCCGATCACCAGCGCCCCGGCCCGGTGCGCCTCGAGCGCCAGGACGCCGACGAGCGCCTCGTGGTCGAGCCGGACGTAGGTGCCGGCGTCCGGCCGCATCCCCTCGGGCACCCACCACAGCCGGAACAGTCCGATGATGTGGTCGACCCGCAGCCCGCCGGCGCTGCGCAGGACCGTCCGCAGCATGTCCCGGAAGGGCCGGTACCCCTGTTCGGCGAGCTGGTCCGGCCGCCAGGGCGGTTGGCTCCAGTCCTGCCCGATCTGGTTGTACTGGTCCGGCGGCGCGCCGACGGTCACCCCTCGGGCGAGCGCGGCACCGAGCGCCCACGCGTCCGCGCCTCCCGGGTGCACGCCGACGGCCAGGTCGTGGATGACGCCGACCGGCATGCCGAGCGCGCGCAGGTCGCGCTGCACCCCCTCGAGCTGCTCCTGCAGCACCCACTGCAGCCAGGCGTGGAACCGCACCTGCTCGGCGTGGGCGTCCCGGAACCGCCGCACTCCCTCGCCGTCGGGGTCGCGCAGCTCCTCCGGCCACTCCGCCCACGGGAGGCCGTGCACCTCGGCGAGCGCGCACCAGGTGGCGAAGTCCTCCAGGCCGCGCCCCTCCCGCTCACGGAAGGCGGCGAACGCCCGCTCCCGACGGGCCGACCGCGGCTGGTCGAAGACCAGCTGCAGCGCCGCCCGCTTGGCGGCCCAGGCGGCGTCGCGGTCCAGGACGGTGTCGGTGTTGAGCGCCCGCGCGTCGTCGCCGTGCCACTCCACCAGCTGGCGCTCAGCCGCGGACAGGTAGGCCACCTCCGGCACGTCCTCCACCCGGAGGTAGAGCGGGTTCGCGAACCGGCGGGCCGTCGGCAGGTAGGGCGAGGCCTCCATCGGCGGCAGCGGCTGCGCGGCGTGCACCGGATTGACGAGGACGAACCCGGCGCCCAGGTCCCGGGCGGCCCACGCCCCGAGGTCGCCCAGGTCGCCCAGGTCCCCGGTGCCCCAGGAGCGTTCGGAGCGCACGGCATACAGCTGGGTCATCACTCCCCAGACATGTCGTGTATGCCGTGTCGACGGCACCTGCTCCGCCTCGCCCTCATTGGGGCCGCGAGTGGGCACCGGCTGCAGGCGGGTGGGAGTGACGACGAGCGGCATGGAGCTGGTGCGGCCCTCGACGGTGACCTGCAGGCGGTGCCAGCCCAGGGGCAGGTCCGGCGGCACCTCGAGGGTGGCCTCGCCGACCTTCTGTCCGTCGACGGTGCGGGGGTCGACCCAGTGGTCCACCTGGCGCAGCGCCCTGGTGCCGCCGGCCTCCAGCCGCACGAGCGCCTCGTCGATCGGGGCGCCGTGCGGCACGTGCACCGGCACCCAGGGGCTCCGGCCCTCGCGCGTGACGAGCACGGGGGGCAAAGTCCGCCGCCAGGGTGCGTCCCGGTGGTCGCGCAGCGCCGCCTCGACCTCGGCCGGCGTCCGCGCGGTGACACCGAGCGCGGTGAGCACCGCGACGATGGTGTCCGTCCCGACCACGACGTGCCGGCCACGCCAGTCCCAGTACTCGGTCGCCACGCCATGGAGCTGGGCGAGCTCGACGAGTTCGGGAGCGGGTGCGGGAGTCGCCACGGACAGACCTCGGGGAGTTCGGGGACGGTACCGGGCCGAGTGTTTCATGCCGCTGTGGGGCCGCCGTGGCACGGCAGGATGCACGGTGTCGGCCCTCGGGTCCCGCACAATGGCACGCATGCAACGCGCCCCGCTGAGTGTGCCCACCGCCGTGGACTGGGAGCAGGTCGGGCGGTACCTGCTCGGCGCCCCTCTGGTCATCGTGTGCATCATCGTCGGCGCGGTCGTGCTGCGGTGGCTGGTCCACCGCGCGATCGACCGGTTGGTGCGGAAGACCACTGCGCACACCCGCACCGAGGAGCAGCAGGTGGTCGGTGAGACCGGTGGGGTCCGCGGCCGCGCGAGCGCCGCCGTCACGCGGGCGACCCGGCACGCCAAGGAGCGCCAGCGGCAGCGCATGGCCACGATGGGGTCGGTCCTCAAGAGCGCGACCACCCTCGTCGTCGGCGTCCTCGCGCTGCTCACGGTGATGGCGGAGGTCGGGATCCCGCTCGCCCCGCTGCTCGCCTCCGCCGGTGTGGGTGGCGTGGCCCTCGGCTTCGGGGCGCAGAGCCTGGTCAAGGACTTCCTGTCCGGGATCTTCATGATCATCGAGGACCAGTACGGCGTCGGTGACGTGGTGGACACCGGAGACGTGCTCGGCACCGTCGAGGAGGTGAGCCTGCGCGTCACGCGCCTGCGCGACTTCACCGGCGTCATCTGGTACGTCCGCAACGGCGAGATCCTGCGCGTGGCCAACCACTCCCAGGGCTGGTCCACCGCGATCGTGGACGTCCCGGTCGCGGCCAGCGAGGACGTCGACAGGGTCCTGGAGCTCATCTCCTCCTCGGTCGCGTCCCTCGCCCGGAGCGGTGAGCTGGAGGAGCAGCTGCTCGAGCCGCCCGAGGTCGCCGGCGTCCAGTCGGTCTCCCCCGGCGTCGTCACCATCCGGGTCACCGCCAAGTGCGCGCCCGTCGAGAACTACGCCGCCCAGCGGGCGATCCTGGCCCACATCAAGGGCGACCTCGACCGGCAGGGCGTGCGCCAGCCGGTGCCCGTCGTCCCGTTCGGCGGCGGAGGCACGACCGGCTGAGCGGGGGCACGACCGGCTGAGCGGGGCATCCCGGGAGGGGCGGCACACCGGCTGATCGCGGGGCTTGGACAATGGAGCGGTGACGGGCAGGACGTTCTACGACGAGGTCGGCGGCCACGAGACCTTCGCGGCGCTGGTGAAGGAGTTCTACCGCGGGGTGGCGGGAGACCCCGAGCTGCGCGCGCTCTACCCCGAGGAGGACCTCGGGCCGGCCGAGGTGCGGTTGCGGATGTTCCTCGAGCAGTACTGGGGCGGACCGACGACCTACTCCGAGCAGCGCGGGCACCCGCGGCTGCGGATGCGGCACGTGCCGTTCACGGTCACCCCGACGCAGCGGGACCGCTGGCTCACGCACATGCTCGCCGCCGTCGACACCCTCGACCTGCCGCCGGCGAACGACCTGCTGATCCGGGACTACTTCACCCGGGCGGCCCACTCGCTGGTCAACTCGTTCGACGAGTAGCACCGATTTCACCCCTCCCCCGAGGACCGGGGAGGATGGTGCGGTGACCGACGTGCTCCGCTCCGAGACCCTCGTCCACTGCGCCGACGCCCCGGACGCGCCGTGGTGGCGCCACGCCGTGATCTACCAGATCTACCCGCGCTCCTGGGCCGACAGCAACGCCGACGGCATCGGCGACCTGCCCGGGATCACCGAGCGGCTGCCCTACCTGCGCGACCTCGGCGTCGACGCCGTCTGGCTGTCGCCGTTCTACGTCTCGCCGCAGGCCGACGCCGGCTACGACGTGGCCGACTACCGCGACATCGACCCGATCTTCGGCACCCTCGCCGACGCCGAGCAGCTGGTGACCAGCGCGCACGACCTCGGGCTGCGGGTCATCGTCGACCTCGTGCCGAACCACACCTCGGACGAGCACGCGTGGTTCCGCGCGGCGCTCGCCGCCGAGCCCGGCAGCCGGGAGCGGGCCCGCTACCTCTTCCGGGACGGTCGCGGCGATCGCGGTGAGGAGCCGCCGAACAACTGGACCAGCGTCTTCGGTGGGCCCGCCTGGGAGCCGGTCGACGACGGCCGCACCGGTGAGACCGGCACGCAGCAGTGGTACCTGCACCTGTTCGATCCCAAGCAGCCGGACCTGGACTGGACCAACCCCGAGGTCCGGCGCGAGTTCGAGGACATCCTGCGGTTCTGGCTGGACCGCGGTGTCGACGGCTTCCGGGTGGACGTCGCCCACGGCCTCGTCAAGGCTGACGGCCTGCCCGACTGGACCGGACCGCAGCAGATGCTCGGCGACCTCGACGGCTCGGCCCACCCCGGCCAGCCCGGGCACCAGCCGGGCGAGGCGCCGATGTGGGACCAGGACGGGGTGCACGAGATCTACCGGGAGTGGCGCACGGTGCTCGAGGAGTATGCCGTGCCCGGGGCCGACCGCGACCGGATCCTGTGCGCCGAGGCCTGGGTCGACGACCCCGAGCGCGCCGCCCGCTACGTCCGCCCGGACGAGATGCACCAGGCGTTCAACTTCGACTTCCTGCAGTCCCCGTGGCGGGCACCCGACCTGCGCGGGGTGGTCGAGGAGTCGCTGGGCGCCAACGACGAGGTGGGGGCGCCCACCAGCTGGGTGATGTCGAACCACGACGTCGTGCGCCACGCCTCGCGCCTCGGCCTGCCCGTCGGGACGCCCCGCCCCAACGGCATCGGCATCGGGGACCCGCAGCCCGACCCGGGCCTCGGCTGGCAGCGCGCCCGAGCGGCGACCGCGCTCATGCTCGCGCTGCCCGGCAGCAGCTACCTCTACCAGGGCGAGGAGCTCGGCCTGCCCGACCACGTGCAGATGCCGGACGAGGTGCGCCAGGACCCGACCTGGGAGCGCTCCGGCCACACCGAGCGCGGCCGGGACGGCGCCCGGGTGCCGATGCCCTGGGAAGGCGGGCGCGCGGCATACGGCTTCGGGCCCTCGGGAGACGTGTGGCTGCCGCAGCCGGACGACTACGGCCCCCTCGCCGTCGACCAGCAGGACGGCGTGCCCGGCTCGACGCTCGAGCTCTACCGCACCCTGCTGCGCCTGCGCCGGGAGCTCGGACTGGGGCGCGGGTCGCTGTCGTGGCTCGGAGGCTACGCGGACGCCGTGGTCGCCTTCGTCAACGGCGGGCCCGGGGAAGCCCGTACCCCAGTCGGAGTCGTCGCGAACCTGGGGTCCGAGTCCGTCCGGCTGCCCGAGGGCGCCGAGGTGCTGGTGGCCAGCGGCGATCTGGCGGACGGGGCCGTCCCGACGGACGTCACGGTGTGGGTCCGCCTGTCCGGTATGGCGATCGAACCGGCAGCCAGTTGACCTCAAGCGCGCTTGAGGTGGTCCCCTCTGGAGGTGACCACGAACACTGACGCGGCCGGCACACCCGGCACCGCCTCCCCCGTGCCGGTGCCCGCACCCGGGTCTGCCGGGCACCCGCGACGCGAGGGGCCGATGAGCCGACGGTTCCGGCTCGTCACCGTCTGCATCCTGGCCCTCGTCACGATCATCGCCTTCGAGGCGATGGCGATCTCCACCGCGATGCCGGTGGTCGCCCGCGAGCTCGACGCGGTGCGGTCCTACGGGCTGGCGTTCTCGCTGTTCCTCACCGCGGAGCTGCTCGGGATCGTGCTCGCCGGCACGTGGTCGGACCGTTCGGGTCCGTTGCGCCCCCTGCTCACCGGCATCCTGCTGCTCGCGGCCGGGTCGGCGGTCGCGGGGCTGGCGTGGACCTTCCCGGTGCTGCTCCTCGGCCGGATCGTCGCCGGGACCGGCGCCGGGCTGGGCGTCGTCTCGCTCTACGTGGTGGTCGGCCGCGCCTACCCACCGGCCGTACGACCCCGGGTGTTCAGCTGGGTCTCGGCCGCGTGGGTGCTGCCCGCACTCGTCGGGCCACCGGTCTCCGGCTGGATCACCCACACGTTCTCCTGGCGGTGGGTGTTCCTCGTCGTGCTGGCGCCGGTCGCCGCGACCTTCACCGTCGTGGTCCGGCAGCGCCGCGAGGTGGCCGGTGGTCCCGAGGTGGCCGGGGTGCTGACCGCGCGACGCCGTGCCGCCGTCCTGTGGCTCGGGCTGGCGGTCGCGCTCGCCGCCGGCGTGATGCAGTGGGGCGCCGACCACCTCGTGCCACTGTCGGCCGGACCGGTGGTCGCCGTGGTCGTCGGCCTGCTCGGCGTGGCTCTCGCCGCGCCGCGGCTCATCACCCCCGGTGCGGTGCGGATGCTGCGCGGGCTGCCCGCGGTCATGACGAGCCGCTTCCTGCTCACCGCCGCGTTCAACGGGTCGACGATGTTCGTCCCCCTGATGCTCGTCTCGGAGCGGGACGTGTCCCTCACCCTCGCGGGCGGCATGCTGACGCTCGGCGCCCTGGGGTGGTCCGCCGGCGCGTTCGTGCAGGGCCGGGACGCCTGGCAGGGCCGGCGCCCGCACCTCGTCTCGGTCGGCGGCGGGTTCCTCACCGCCGGCATCCTGCTCCTCGCCGCGATCGCCCAGTTCGGTTGGCACGCCTACCTGGTGCCGCTCGCAGCGGTGCTCGCCGGCACCGGGATGGGTGCGGCCATGTCGGCGGTGTCGGTCCTCGCACTCGAGCTGAGCGACGTGGCCGACCACGGGCGCACCTCGTCGTCGCTGAACCTCGCCGACGTACTCGGCAGCGTGATCGGCCTGTCCGTGTCCGGTGCCCTCTTCGCCGCGCTGCACCACCAGGACGGCTCCGACGCCCACGTCTTCGCCCTCATGTGGGCGGTGCTGGCGGTCGTCGCCTCGGGGGTCGTGCTGGGCGGTCAGCGCACCAGGACGTGACCGGCGGCGGTGCTCACCCGGGTCCACCGGCCGTGCGCGAGCACCCGCACCTCGGTGCCCCGCAGGAACCCCAGGCTGTATGCCGCGAAGGCGGCTCCCGCGGGCACCGGCGGGACCGTGCCGGTGGACCGGCCCCACACCGCCTGCCGCAGCGCCGTCACGGCGTGGCCACCGGCGCCGCCCTCCGGGGTACCCCGGGCCACCTCCGCGATGCCGTTGCGAGCGACCTGCTCCAGCTCGGCGACGGCCAGCGTGCCGACCGGCTCCCAGTCGGAGCGGGGCGGGGCGAGGGCCGCCCACCCCGCGCGCACGGTCACCGGCGGGACGGCGAGCCGGCGATGCTCGTCCTCCCCCCGCCGGGCGAGCCGGTCGGCGACGCTGCGCAGGGAGACCACGGCGTCGAGGTCGACCGGACCGGCCAGTGGCATGGCGCGCATCCCGATGACGGCCCCCTCCCCCAACAGCCCCCGGCCGGGCAGGACCCCGACGTAGGCGGCCAGAGTTGCGCCGGCGGCGTGGAGCCGGACCGCGCCGTCCTCGTCGAGCGCGCGGGCCCGGCCGAGGAAGGTCGACAGGTCCTCCCGGACCCGGGCGTCGGGGAAGTGCAGGACCGCTTGGTCGACCACCGGGTCAGCGCCCCTGATCGACGCGCCAACGGAAGGCGACCGGCTCGCCATACTGCTGCTGCAGGATCTCGCGCTCGTCCGGGCGCAGGCGGCGCGGGTGGGCGGTCGTGAAGTCGTAGGCGACGAGCGTCGTCTCGGCGCGCGCGTAGACCCGGCTGTCCGGGTCCGCGGTGTCCCGCACCTCGTAGGCAAGGTCGAAGCTGGCCCCGGAGAGCGTGGTGGCCCACATGAACACGACGACCGGCTCGCGCCGGAAGTCGAGCGGAGCGAGGTACTCGATCTCGTGCCGCGCGACCAGCACTCCCTCGCCCAGCATGCTGCGGTCCTGCCCGAACCAGTCCTCGAAACCGATGACCCGCGCGTCCTCGAGGATCCGCACGAACTGCACGTTGTTGACGTGGCCGTAGGCGTCCATGTCCGACCAGCGCAGCGGCACGCCGACGTGGTAGGTGCTCGAGGTCGCGGAGGAGGTGCTCATGGCCGCCATCATGGCAGCCACCCGGTGCCGGGCGGATATGGTCTCCGGCGTGACCAGCATCGACGAGGGTGACGGAAACGGCAGGCCCCTGGCCGACCCGCTGGAGGACCTGCTCGACGTGCTCGACCTGCAGCGGGTCGGCTCGGCCCGGATCAGTGTCGAGGCCGCGGCCGGCGACGAGGGCGTGACCGAGGCCGACCTGGGCGACTCGGAGGCGGACGTCTTCATCGGGCGCAGCCAGCCACAGCCGCACGGGCGCGCCTTCGGCGGGCAGGTGCTGGCCCAGTCGATCATCGCCGCCGGCCGCACGGTCGAGGACGCCACGGCGGCACACGGCGCCGCGGACCGGCACATCCACTCGCTGCACGGCTACTTCCTGCGCCCGGGCGACTCGAGCCACCCGATCCGGTTCGCGGTCGAGCGGTTGCGCGACGGCCGCTCGTTCTCGGCGCGCCGGGTGCACGCCATCCAGTACGGCAAGGTGATCCTGTCGATGATCACCTCCTTCCAGGAGGCCGCCGACGGCCTCGAGCACCAGGACCCGATGCCGGCCGCGCCCGACCCGGAGTCGCTGCCCACCGCCGCCGAGCTGCTCAAGGAGGTCGACCACCCGGTCGCCGACTTCACCGCCAGCAGGCGCGCGGCCGACATCCGGCACGTCGAGGGCGCGCTCTACCTGCGGCCGGGCCGCCAGCCGGCCGCCCGGCAGAGCGTGTGGATGAAGGCACTGCGGCCCCTGCCGGACGGTCCGCTGCTGCACGCCGCGGTCCTCGCGTACTGCTCGGACTACACCCTGCTCGAGCCGGTGCTGCGCCGGCACAGCCTGGCGTGGGCCGACCCGCGGCTGCGGCCGGCGAGCCTGGACCACGCGATGTGGTTCCACCGGAGCGGTCGCGCCGACGAGTGGGTGCTCTACACCGAGGACTCCCCCTCGGCGTCCGGCGGCCGGGGCCTCGGCGTGGGGCGCATGTTCGCCGCGGACGGCGCCCTGCTCGCCACCGTCGCCCAGGAGGGCATGATCCGACTGAAGGAGAACTGATGAGCAGCACGACGACCCCTGGCGACAGCACCGGCCGCGTCGCCGTCGTGACCGGGGGTGCCCGCGGTATCGGCGCGGCGACCGCCCGTCGGCTCGCGGCCGACGGGCACGCCGTTGCCGTCATCGACCTCGACGAGGGGGCCTGCGCCGGCACGGTTTCGGCGATCACGGACGCCGGCGGTCGCGCCCTCGGCGTGGGAGCCGATGTGAGCCGGGAGGGCCAGGTCGGCGCCGCGGTGGAGCGCGTGACGAGCGAGCTCGGCGCACCGACCGTCCTCGTCAACAACGCCGGCGTGATCCGCGACAACCTGCTGTTCAGGATGAGCGCCGACGACTGGGACACCGTCCTCGGGGTGCACCTGCGCGGGGCCTTCCTCATGACCCGCGCGGTCCAGGCGCACATGACCGAGCAGAAGTACGGCCGGATCGTGAACCTGTCGTCCACCTCGGCGCTGGGCAACCGCGGTCAGGTGAACTACTCGGCCGCCAAGGCCGGCATGCAGGGCTTCACCAAGACCCTCGCGATCGAGCTGGGGCGCTTCGGGGTCACCGCGAACGCCGTGGCCCCCGGTTTCATCGAGACGGACATGACCCGCGCCACCGCCGAGCGGGTCGGTATGCCGTTCGAGGACTTCCTGCGCGCCGCCGCCGAGCAGATCCCGGTCGGCCGGGTCGGACAGCCGGAGGACATCGCCGCGACCATCTCCTTCCTCGCGAGCGAGGGGGCCGGCTTCGTCTCCGGCCAGGTCATCTACGTCGCCGGCGGCCCGAAGGACTGACGGAGCCGGTGGCCGGTCGCGCCGCCCTCGTCGACGGCGATCTGCCCGTGGGAGGGCATGACCGACCCCTATGCTGACCTCATGCGGCCGAGCGGGCTGTCACGGTCCGACACGTTCGGCAGCAGCAGGATCGAGGCGTTCTCGGACGGCGTGATCGCCGTCGCGATCACCCTGCTCGTCCTGGACCTCCGGGTGCCGGAGTCCGACGACGGCAACGGACTGGGCCGGCAGTTGGTCGACCTGTGGCCCAACTACGCGGCCTACGTCATCTCCTTCGTCGCGATCGGCATCATGTGGATCAACCACCACACGATGCTGCGGCGCCTGGCCAGCGTGGACCACTCCGTCCTGGTGCTGAACCTGTTTCTCCTCATGTGCATCGTGGTGCTGCCCTTCACCACATCGCTCCTGGCGACCTACCTGGACGCGCCCGGCGGGCACCTCGCCGCCGTGGTCTATGCGGGGTCGTTCCTGGTCACCTCGTCGGTCTTCGTCGCGCTGCAGTGGCACCTGCTCGTTCGGCGCCCCCACCTGTTGCGCCAACCGCATGCCGACTCCGAGACGCGAGCGGTCCTGCGGCGCGCCGTGATCGCGCCGCCGGCATACCTCGTGGCCGCCTTGGCGGGTCTGGTGACCCCCTACCTGACGCTGGCGGTCTGCGTCACGTTGGGCCTCTTCTACCTGATGGCACCGCGGTCGTCGCGTCCCGCCAGGGCGCGGTTCGACGACTGAGCGGCCCTCACCGGGCGACGTCGTCAGCCGCCGTGGCGGCGGACGACGATCTCCGGCGGCTCGGCGAGCGACCGGCCGACCACGCAGTAGCGCTCCGTCATGGTGGCCAACCGGGCGAGCTGGTCGTCACCGGCATCCGTGTCGAGCGTGGCCGTGACGGTCACCCCGGTCACCCCGACGGGGACCGCGCGGTCGATGCCCAGCGTTCCGCGCGCGTCGAAGCTCCCCTCGGCGGCCAGGTCAGCAGAGCGGATGGCGATGCCCATGCCGGTCGCGACGCTGCGCAGGGTCACGCCGGCACACGCGAGGACCGCCTCGAGCAGCATGTCGCCGGAGCAGACGTCGCTCCCGTCGCCGCCCGTGGCCCGGTGCAGTCCGGCACGGACGGGTCCGGCGCCCGTCGCGATCGTGGCGGTGACCCCGGTGCCGGCGAAGCTTCCCCGCGCCGACACCGGCGTGCGTGCCGCCGGCGGATCGGCCCGGTACTGCTGCTTCAGGGGTGCCTGCGCCGCGCGCAGCTCGGAGGCGTCCATGCCGCCATTGTGGCCGTGGGAAATGATCGTTGGGTCCGGTGGCCGGTTCGGCCACCGGACCCAACGATCATTTCCCACGAGTGGTCACCTAACGATCGATGAGGGCGAGGTTGTGGTTGCTGCGGAACACGTTGTCCGGGTCCCACTCCGCCTTCAGCTCGGCGAGCCGTGCGGCCTTGCTGTCGCCGTACCCCGCCCGGACGTCAGCCACGTCGGTGCCCGGCTCGAAGTTGAGGTACACCCCGCCGGTCATGGCAGGCTCGAACGCGGCGCTGAACCGTCGGACCCACTCCATCTCGTGCTCGGTCTCGGAGCCGTCGTGCCAGCAGGCGATGGGGTGGGCCATGTACGGGGCGCTCCGGTTGCTCACCGCGGTGGCCTCCTCGGACACCTCGGCGATGGCGCCGCCGTTCCGGAAGACGATGCCCTGCGTCATCGGCGACCCGATGTCGCGACCGCTCGCCAGATATTCGTCGAGCACGTCGTCCGGTAGTCCGGTCAGGTGGTGGCCCCGGTGGTAGTTGTGCCACCCCTTGGGTGCAAACCCGTCGAGCATGGACTGCAGCGCCGTGTACGGCGTCGGCTGCAGCAGGTCGACACCACCGTCCATGATCCTGCGCAGTGGTGCCACGGCGTCCTCGGCGTCGGCCGAGTCACCGAGCCAGGCGACGACGACGCCGAAGATGGGCTTGCCCACCAGGTCGGGGGGAACGAAGTCCTCGGGGGGTGCGAGGACCGTCGCCAAGGCGGTGACGAGCTCGCGGGGAGCCGTCTCGATGAAGTCCCGGTAGGCTCGCGCGGCCTCCTCGCTGCGCGGCCCGTCGTTGGGCAGGACGAGCAGCCCGGCCATGACCAGGGGCGGGAGCTGGTGGGTCCGGAACTCGAAGGAGGTCACGACCCCGAAGTTGGACCCCGCTCCCCGGAGCGCCCACATCAGCTCGGGCTCGGTGTCGTCGGTGACGTGCAGGAGCTTTCCGCTGGCCGTGACGACGTCGGCGCCGACCAGGTTGTCGCACGCGAGCCCGTACATCGTGGACAGCCAGCCGTAGCCCCCACCGAGGGTGAAGCCACCGATGCCCGTCGTGGTGACCCGGCCGCCCGGGGTGGCCAGGCCGAGCATCTCCAGGTCGCGGTCGTACTCCCCCCACAAGGTTCCGGCGCTGGCGTGCGCGGTCCCCGTCGCGGGGTCGACGCGCACCCCCTTGAGGGTGGAGAGATCGAGGAGCACACCGCCCTCGGTGGCACCGAGCCCGGCGACCTGGTGGCCGCCACAGCGCACGGCGAGCGGAAGCTGCTGCCGGCGGGCGAAGGCGACGGCGTCTCGCACGTCAGCCACTCCGGTCGGCTGCACGATGAGCAGGGGGTGCCGGTCGATGCTGCCGTTGTAGACCGCGCGTGCCCGGTCGTACTCCGGATCGGCGGCATGGATGGCCCTTCCCCTGAACCCATCGGGGAGGCCCACTGACGCAAGGGTGTCGATGCTCATGGGGTGCAGCGAACCAGCCCACCGTCACAGCGGCGTCACCATTGACGCACCTCCTGCCCGAGGGGATGCTGGTGCGGATGGGCTGAGAGGGCGGCACGTGACGGAGCAGGTGCTGACTCTGCAGCTGCTGGGCCGGTTCTGCTTCTGCATCGACGGTCGACCGCGGCAGCTGGGCCCGGCCCTGCAACGGTTGACGGCCCTCCTGGCCGTCCACTCCTGGTCCAGCCGCTACGTCATCGCCGGCATGCTCTGGCCCGATCACGGTGAGGACGCCGCACTGGCCGCGCTGCGCACCGCGGTGTGGCGTCTGCAGCACCGGACCCCCGGCGTGCTGGACGTCGGCACGCACACCCTGACCCTGTCGTCCGGCGTTGCGGTCGACCTGTCGGAGTGCGTCCGCTGGGCACAACGCCTCCTGCGGAACCCGGGAGCGGTCGCCGACGACGACCTGGACCCGCCGGCCGAGACCGCGGACCTGCTACCCGGGTGGGACGACGAGTGGCTCGAGCCCGAGCGGCAGCGGGTGCACCAGCTGCACGTGCACGCGCTCGAGACCGCCGCGAACGAGCAGCTGGCCCGAGGCAGGCCGGGCCCGGCGTTGGCGACCGCCTTCACCGCGCTGCGCAACGACCAGCTGCGGGAGTCGGCGCACCGTCTGGTGGTGCGCATCCACCTCGCCGAGGGCAACGTCGACGCGGCCCTGCGCCAGTTCCGGGCCTGCCGCGAGCTGCTCGACGCCGAGCTGGGAGTCACCCCCAGCCCGGCCCTGGCCGAACTCGTCGAGCCGTACCTGGGTCGGGCCCGCTAGTCGAGGCAGAACTCGTTGCCCTCGGGGTCGCGCATCACGATGAAGCCGTTCGACATGCCACCCGGCTCGAACCGCTGCACCCGGGTGGCGCCGCGGCCGACCAGCCGCTCTGCGAGCTCCTCGAGCGTCGACATCCGGGCGTCCCCCTCGAGCCCCGGTGCGCCGCGCACGTCGAGGTGGACGCGGTTCTTGGCCGACTTGCCCTCGGGTACCCGCTGGAAGAACAACCGGGGGCCGCGTCCGTCGGGGTCCAGGCAGGCCGACGCGTCGTGACGACGCTCCGGTGGGACGCCCTGGGCGTCGAGGAACGCCTCCCAGTCGGCGAAGCCCGGCGGGGGCGGCTGGATCTCGTAGTCGAGGGCCGCACACCAGAACGCGGCCAGCGCGGCAGGGTCCGCGCAGTCGAAGGTGACCTGCATCTCACGTGCCATGCAGCCACCCTGCCCCGCGGCACCGACAGCCCCGGAGCGGGCCAGACTGTCCTCCCATGAGGGTCCTCGTCGTCGACGGCGCCAACGTGGTCGGAAGCCGGCCGACCGGCTGGTGGCGGGACCGGCCGGGAGCGGCCGCACGACTCCACGAGGACATTGCGCGCAGCGACCTGGACCACGACCTGGTCGTGCTGGTCCTCGAGGGCGCCGCCCGTCGCGGGCGACCGGCCGGTCGGGTCGGCACCGTCCTGACCGTTCACGCCGCCGGCTCCGGTGACGACGCGATCGTGGACGAGGCGCGTGCCCGCAGCAGGGACGGCGACGAGGTGGTGGTCGTCACGGCGGACCGGGGGCTGCGAGCTCGGGTCGCGGCCGCGGGGGGCACCTGCGTCGGGCCCTCGTGGCTGCTCGACCGGACCGGCTGACCGTCCTCCGAGGCGGCCGGCCACCGACCCGGGACCGGGTGGCCGGGTAGGTTCGGCGTCGTGGACGAGGACGCGTGGGCCGCACTGACCGACCCGTTCGTCGAGGGCGCCTACGCGACGGCCAAGGGCCGGGTGCGCACCGACGTCCTGCACCGGCAGCTGACCGCGCACCTGCCACCGGCTCCGGCGGCGGTGCTCGACGTCGGCGGCGGTGCCGGGCACCAGTCGTTCCCCCTGGCCCGGCTGGGCCACGAGGTGGTCCTGCTCGACTCCTCGGAGTCGATGCTCGCGGCCGCAGAGCGACGGCTCGCCGCCGAACCGCCGGAGGTCCGCCGGCGGGTCCGGCTGGTCCGGGGGCGCGGCGAGGACGCGGCCTCGGCGACCGCCGGACGGCGCTTCGAGGTGGTGCTGTGCCACGGCGTGCTGATGTACCTGGCCGACCCCGATCCGATGGTCCGGGCGCTGTGCGAGTGCGCGGTGCCCGGGGGCATCGTCTCGGTGCTGGCGCTCAACGCTGCCACCCTGGCCGTCCGCCCCGCGCTCGAGCGCCGCTGGGCCGACGCGCGGGCGGCGTTCGACGCCGTCGGGGAGCACGGCGTCCTCGGGGTGGAGACCCGGGCCGACACCGTCGAGGGCCTGTCCCGGCTGCTCGACGAGCACGGAGCCAGACCGGTGGAGTGGTACGGCGTCTGGCTGTTCTCCGACTGGATGGACCTCGACGCCGCCGCGGAGGACGAGCTGCGCCAGGTCGTCGAGGTGGAGCTCGAGGCCAGCCGTCGCGACCCCTACCGGCAGCTCAGCCGGGTCTTCCACCTGGTGGCCAGCCGCTGACGTCGCAGGTCATCGAGCGGCGGCTCGCCGGTCCGGGTCGACCCGCACCGGCCTCGGCTCAGAGCTCGGTCGACAGGGTGAGACCGCCGTCGACGACCACCGTCTCCCCGGTGATCCACGCGGCGTCGTCCGAGAGCAGGAAGGACACGGCCCCGGCCACGTCGTCGGGGCGGCCGAGCCGCCGCATCGGGTAGGCCCTGGTCACGCGCTCCTCCCTGCCTTCGTAGAGGGCGCGGGCGAACTGCGTCTTGACCACCGCCGGTGCGACCGCGTTGACCCGGACCTGCGGGGCGAGCTGCTGGCCGAGCTCCTTGGTGAGGTGGATGAGCGCAGCCTTGCTCACGGCATACCAGCCGAGGACCCCGGTGGCACCCAGGCCGGCGACGGACGCGATGTTGACCACCGCACCACCGGGCTGTTCCGGTGTGCCAAGACCGGCGCGGACGGCCTCCTGGGTCCAGGCGAAGGCACCGAGCACGTTGACGTCCAGGACCTTGCGGCCGGTCGCCACGTCGCTGTCGAGCATCGGGCCGTAGTGCGGGTTGATGCCGGCGTTGTTGACGAGGAGGTCGACCCGGCCGAACGCCTCACGGGCCGTCGCCAGGGTCTGTCGCTGGTGCTCCGCGTCGTCCGCGTGCCCGGTCACCCCGACGGCGACGGACTCGCCACCGAGCTCCTCGACCGCCGATCGCAGGCCGTCCGGCTTGCGTCCGGTGAGGACCACCCGCGCCCCCTCGGCGACGAGGCGCTGGGCGATGGCCAGCCCGATCCCCCGGCTGGCCCCGGTGACCACGGCCACCTTCCCCTCGTGCGCGCCCATGCCGGGTCAGAGCCCGAGGTCCCGGCCGATGAGCTCCTTCATGATCTCGTTGGAGCCGGCCCAGATCTTGGTGACCCGGGCGTCCCGCCAGGCGCGGGCGACGCGGTACTCGTTCATGTAGCCGTAGCCGCCGTAGAGCTGCACGCAGGCGTCGATCACGTCGTTCTGGACCTGGGCGGACCACCACTTGGCCTTGGCCGCCTCGACGGCGGTCAGCTCGTGGGCCGCGTGCGCCGCGATGCAGTCGTCGACGTAGGCCCGGGTGACCTCCAGTGACGTGGACATCTCGGCGAGCCGGAACTTGTTGTGCTGGAACGTGCCGATCGGCTGCCCGAACGCCCGCCGCTCCTTCACGTATCCCAGCGTCTCCTCGAAGATCTGGAACGCGTTGGCGGTGTTGGAGACCGCGGCGCCGACCCGCTCCTGCGGCAGCTGCTCCATCATGTGGATGAACCCGCGGTCCACCTCACCGACGACGTTCTCGGCGGGCACCCGCACGTCGCGGAAGGACAGCTCGGCCGTGTCGGACTCGAGCTGGCCCACCTTGTCGAGCTTGCGGCCGCGCTCGAAGCCCGGCATCCCGGCCTCGACCGCGAACAGCGTGATGCCCTTGGCCCGCTTCTCCGGGGCGGTGCGCGCCGCGACGAGGATGAAGTCGCCGTGGTAGCCGTTGGTGATGAACGTCTTGGAGCCGTTGAGGATCCAGTCGTCCCCGTGCCGCACGGCCGTCGTCCTCAGGGCGGCCAGGTCCGAGCCGCCGCTCGGCTCGGTCATCGCGATGCCGGCGACGATCTCTCCGGTGCAGAAGCGGGGCAGCCAGCGCTGCTTCTGCTCCTCGGTGCCGAGCTCGACCAGGTAGGGCGCGACGACGCTGGCGTGGATGCCGAAGTTCGACGAGACAGCCGCCGCGAACTTGCTCAGCTCCTCGCTCACCACCGCCGTGAAGCGGTAGTCGTCGACGCCGGCGCCGCCGTACTCCTCCGGGATCCCCAGCCCGAGCAGGCCCTGCTTGCCGGCCTCGAACCAGACCTCCCGGCCCATCGCGTGCTGCTCGAGGAACTCCTCGGCGCGCGGCACGAGGCTGCGGTGCACGAACTCGTGGGCCGTGCCGCGCAGGGCCTCGTGGTCCTCGGTGAAGACGGTGCGGCGCACGTCAGTCCCGGGTCAGCCGGCGGTAGGTGACCCGGTGCGGCCGGGCGGCCTCGGCGCCGAGGCGCTCGACCTTGTTCTTCTCGTAGGCCTCGAAGTTGCCCTCGAACCAGTACCACTTCGCGGGGTCCTCGTCGTCGCCCTCGTAGGCGAGGATGTGGGTGGCGACCCGGTCGAGGAACCACCGGTCGTGGCTGGTGACGACGACGCAGCCGGGGAAGTCGAGCAGCGCGTTCTCCAGCGATCCCAGCGTCTCGACGTCGAGGTCGTTGGTCGGCTCGTCGAGGATCAGCAGGTTGCCGCCCTGCTTCAGGGTGAGGGCCAGGTTGAGCCGGTTGCGCTCCCCGCCGGAGAGCATGCCGGTCATCTTCTGCTGGTCGGGGCCCTTGAAGCCGAACTGCGACACGTAGGCCCGGGAGGGGATCTCCACGTTGCCGACCTGGATGAAGTCGAGCCCGTCGGAGACCGTCTCCCACAGGTTCTTGTTCGGGTCGAGCTGGGAGCGGCCCTGGTCGACGTAGGAGATCTGGACCGTCTCGCCGACCTTCACCGTACCGTCGTCGGGCTCCTCGAGGCCGACGATCGTCTTGAACAGCGTCGTCTTGCCGACGCCGTTCGGACCGATGACGCCGACGATGCCGTTGCGGGGCAGGGTGAAGCTCAGGTTGTCGATCAGGACACGGTCGCCGAAGCCCTTGCGGAGGTCGTCGACCTCGATGACGCTGCTGCCGAGCCGGGGGCCGGGCGGGATCTGGATCTCCTCGAAGTCGAGCTTCTTGGTGCGCTCGGCCTCGGCGGCCATCTCCTCGTAGCGCGCCAGGCGGGACTTGGACTTGGTCTGCCGCGCCTTGGCGTTGGAGCGTACCCACTCCAGTTCGGACTTGAGCCGCTTGGCCAGCTTGGCGTCCTTCTTGCCCTGGACCTGCAGCCGCTCCTGCTTCTTCTCCAGGTAGGTGGAGTAGTTGCCCTCGTAGGGGTAGAGCCGGCCGCGGTCGACCTCGGCGATCCACTGCGCGACGTTGTCCAGGAAGTACCGGTCGTGGGTGACCGCGATGACGGCGCCGGGGTAGACCGCGAGGTGCTGCTCGAGCCACTGCACGCTCTCGGCGTCGAGGTGGTTGGTCGGCTCGTCGAGCAGCAGCAGGTCCGGCTTGGACAGCAGCAGCTTGCACAGGGCCACCCGGCGCCGCTCACCGCCGGAGAGCACGGTGACGTCCGCGTCACCCGGCGGGCAGCGCAGGGCGTCCATCGCCTGCTCGAGCTGGGAGTCCAGGTCCCAGGCGTCGGCCGCGTCGATCTTCTCCTGCAGCTGGCCCATCTCGGCCATGAGCACGTCGAAGTCGGCGTCCGGTTCAGCCATCTCGGCCGAGATGGCGTTGAACCGGTCGACATCGGCCTTGATCTGGCCGAGGCCCTCCTCCACGTTGCCGCGGACGTCCTTGTCCTCGTTCAGCGGCGGCTCCTGCAGCAGGATGCCGACGCTGTAGCCCGGCGAGAGGCGGGCCTCGCCGTTGGAGGGCTGGTCGAGCCCGGCCATGATCTTGAGGATCGTCGACTTGCCAGCGCCGTTCGGGCCGACCATGCCGATCTTCGCCCCCGGGTAGAACGACATGGTGACGTCGTCGAGGATCACCTTGTCGCCGTGGGCCTTGCGCGCCCGGGTCATCGTGTAAATGAACTCCGCCATGCCCTCAGGCTATCCGGCGACCCGCACCCCTCCCAATCCGCCGAGCCCGCGGGGACCGGCGCCGGCCGGTCGCTGCCGACCGGCCCGCGCAGCGGTCACCCGGCGCGCAGCGCCGGCTCGTCCACGGACTCCTCCGTGTCGTCGTCGTCGGGAAGCCGGCCGTCCCCTCCGTCGTCAGCGGGGGCCTGCTCGCCGTCGCCGTCGTCCACGGTGTCCCCGGGCCCGGTCCCGGCGACCGTGGCACCGGTGGCCCCGGCGGCCTCCCCGCCACCGGCGGCACCGGTCGACAGCCCGGCCCAGGCGTCCGGCTCGTCGGCCCGGCCGGCGGTGTCCTGCTCCCGTGCGGCCGCCTGCACGGCCGGGTCGCCGAGCCGGTCGTCCACGGCGTGCAGCCCGGGGCGGACCACCTTGGTGAAGGTCGAGGTGCCCCTGGCCATGTCGAAGCCGACGTTGTAGGCGTCCACCTCCACCGACACCCCCTTCTGCTCACCGTTGTCCCACTGGTTGACCCGCATCCGTCCGTAGACGATCACCGGGTCGCCCTTCTTGATCGAGTTGGCCAGGTTGATGGCCAGTCCCCGGAAGGCGGTGACGTTGACGAAGTTCGTCCCCGCCTCCACATAGCCCCCGGTCCTGCTGTCCATCCGGCGCGCGGTCGACGCGACGCGGAAGGTCACGAAGGGGACGTTCTGGCGGGTCAGCCGTCGGGTCGGGTCGGCCACGACGTTGCCGCTGATGGTCACGTAGGTCTCGTTCACGGGTTCCACCCCAGTTCTCGTTCGGTGCGACCCGCCACCGCGGCGGGCTGGTTCCACCGTGGCCGGCGACCCGCGCGCGCCACCACCACCGACGTGGGTCCTGTGGATCGGCGGCACCCCGGCGCCGGGCCTGGGGACGAACGGCCATGGCCGGGCGGGCAGGAACACCCTCCGCAGCGGCCCGGCAGCGGTCCCGGGGCACGCTCAGCCCCGCGCGCCGTCCAGGGCCTCGCGGGTGCGCCGGTGGTCGGCCAGCACCTGGCGCACCGGCGCGACGATGTGCCCGCCGGCGACGCGCTCGACCGACTCGCGCAGGCGTCGGGCGACCACCCGCCGTCGCCGTCGGGCACCCACCCGGGCCACGGCCCGTCCGAGCACGGCGAGCAGCAGCCCGGCGACCAGTCCCCCGCCGAGCAGGACGACGGGCCACGGCACCGGCCCGAGCCGCGGGGGCTCGAAGAGGGTGTCCATCTGCAGCCACCCGAGGACGGCCAGGACGACGAGCCAGACCAGCCCGGCGACCGCCGTCAGGGCGAACAGCCACTGCAGCAGGTTGCACACGCCCCACCACGCCGGCCGGCGGGCCCGCAGCGGTGTGGTGACGACGGCCTGGTCGAGCTCGTCGCCGAGGTCGGCGTCCAGCGGGCCGGCCGCCTCGATCACCGCATCGGCCCACCGCGGCGGGAGCCCCTCGCTGGCCCGGTCCCCCAGGGTGCGCACCGCCAGCGACACCGCCGACCGGGCCGCCGGGGTGGGAGGCGGCAGCGAGGACCGGCCCAGTGCCGAACGCACGTCGCGGACCGTCACCCCTGCCTCCCCGCGCCGGTCGTCCCCGGTCGGCAGGCGCAGCCGTTTGAGCGGGTCCGGCCGCAGCGCGCGCACCCAGCGTGTGAACGGCCACCCGGTGCTCGACCACGCCTCGTTGCGATAGTCCCGCTGGACCGCGTCCAGCACGATCGGTATGCCGGCCGCACGGCTGAGTGCCTCCACCAGCTCGTCGTCGGCGTCCTCGCCCACGCTGGGCTCGCTCTCGGCGACCCCGGCGCGCAGCTCCCGGGCGCTGCCCCGCACGTCCGCGAGCAGCCGCTGCTCGGCGGCGTTGTGGCCCTGCACGGACCGGGCGATCCGGTGCCGCAGCTCGACGACGCCGGCACCGGTGCTCGCCGAGGTGAGGATGACCTCGACGTCGTCGACGCCGTCGCGGGAGAGCAGGCGGCGCAGGTCCTGCTGGCAGGCCGCCACCCCTTCGGGGGACAGCCGGTCGGCCTGGTTGAGGACGGCGAGCATCGTGGCGCCGTGGTCGGAGAGCCGGGCGAGGTAGTCCTCGTGGATGACCGCGTCGGCGTACTTCTGGGGGTCGGTGACCCAGACGAAGACGTCCACCAGCTGCAGCAGCCGGTCGACCTCCTCGCGGTGGCTGCTGACGCGGGAGTCGAAGTCGGGCAGGTCCAGCAGCACCAGGCCGTCGAGGTCGGTGGCCCCGCCGGACGCGTCCACGCCGTCTCCCCCCGCGGTGGGCTCGGCCACCTCGTGCCGGCGTCCGACCCGCAGCCAGTCCAGCAGCGGCCCGGCCGGGCCGGTCCCCCACACGGCTGCGGTGGCGGTCGAGGTGGTCGGGCGACGCGCGCCGACCCGGGCCACGTCGGAGCCGACCAACGCGTTGAACAGGCTCGACTTGCCGCTGCCCGTGGCGCCCGCGAGCGCGACGACGGTCCGGCCACCGGCGAGGCCGGTGCGCTCACCCACCTTCGCGACCACCGCCCGGCCGCGCCCGGCAGCGTCGGGGTCGAGCCGCTCGCCGCCGGCCCGCAGCGCCTCCTCCAGGGACGCGGCACGGGCCTCGAGGTCCTCCCGGGAGACGGCCTGCTGGGAGCCGGTGGCCCTGCGGAGCAGGTCGCGCGCGCTCACCGGGCAGTCTCCACGGCGGCGCGGGCAGCCGAAAGGCGTTCGGGCTGCTCGGGATCGAGGATCACGTCGTCCAGGAGACGCTCGAACCGGGCGCGCTCGGCGGCATACACCTCCCCGGTCCGGCGGATCAGCTCGGTGCGCGCCTTCGCCGCCAGGCTGCGCACCGCCTGGTCGCCGAAGACCGCCTCGAGCAGCCGCTGGGCGAGCACGGCCGCGCCACCGGCGATGCCGACCTCCGCGCCGATCAGCCCGCCGGTCTGGCTGAACGCGACGAGCATGAGCACCACCGCGATCCCGTTGACGCCGAAGGCGAGCATCCGCGCACCGGTGCGCTTGTCCTTGCCCTCCTCGCGGACCAGCTCCAGGACGTAGCCCTGCCAGTCGCGGACGGTGCGGTCGATCGTGTCGGGGAGATCGGCGCTGCCCTGGGCGAGGTCCGGGTGAGCCGCGACGAGTGCGGCACCGCCGCCGAGCCGGCGCCAGTGCCGGACGGTGGCCGCCGCCGCGGACTGCCCCTCGCTGGTGAGCAGGGACGCGGCACCGCTCTGCAGGGCCTCCCCCAGGTTCCTGGACGGTGGCGGGGCGCCCTTCAGCAGGGCGGTGATCCGGTCACGCAGCCGGCTCACGCCCGCGTCCACCCGGCGGAGGAACTCGCCGGTCCCCACGAACTCCTGCCACCGGGCGAGCACCTCGCCGCGCAGCAGGGTGCCGTCGGCGGACGCCTGGTCGATCTCGGTCTCCGCCTGCCGGTAGGCCCGCTCGACGTCCTCGTGCAGCCGCGAGACCGCCTGCTGCTGCTCGGCGCAGGCGTCGGCCACGAGGTGGGCCCGCCGGGAGATCGACCGGATCGCGCCCTCGAGCGTCTGCCGCACCACGCCGGTGCGCGCCTCCGCGTCGGCGGCCAGCGACCCCAGCCAGGCACGGATCTCGCGGACCGTGGTGGAGGGCAGCAGGCCCTGCTCGTCGACCTCGCCCTCCGGGACGATGAAGAGCGGTGAGTCCCGGAGCCCACGTGCCGTGAGCATGCGGGCGAGGTGGGCGCTGACCTCGGTGATCGCCGACGGCTGGGTGCGGTCGAGCACGATCGCGACGGCGGCACTGCGTTCGGCTGCCTGCTTGAGGAACTCCCAGGGGACCTGGTCGGCGTACCGGGCGGCCGACGTGACGAAGAGCCACAGGTCGGCGGCACCGAGGAGCTGGGCCGCGAGGGTGCGGTTCTGCTCCTCCACCGAGTCGATGTCGGGTGCGTCGAGCACCGCCAGACCCGCCGGGATCGCCTCGGAGGCCACGAGCTGGAGCGCACCCGGGTCGGCCGAGGCACGGGTCGTGCGCTCGAGGTCGGGCAGGATGCGGGCCTTGTCGAACCAGTCGGCGTCCCGGGGGTTGTGCACCAGCACCGGAGAGCGCGTGGTCGGGCGCAGCACGCCGGTCTCGGTGACGCGCTCCCCCACCAGCGAGTTGACCAGGGTCGACTTGCCCGCCCCGGACGAGCCGCCGACCACGGTGAGCAGGGGCGCGTCGATCTGGAGCAGGCGCGGGAGGACGTAGTCCTCGAGCTGGTCGATCATCTCGGCGCGAGCCTTGCGCGCCGGCTCGACCTCGGGGACGTCCAGGGGCAGACGCGCGGTCTCCAGCGCCTCGCGCAGCTGCACGAGCGTGGTCACCATCTGGGCCGAGCGCTGCGCGCTCAGCGACGTGTCCGTCATCGGGACGCTCCGACCGGGACGGCGGTCGGCGGCCAGACCAGGTGCGGACGCAGCAGGAACATGCGCTGCACGTGGGCCTCCCCCAGCTCGCGGTAGTCCCTCGGGGCGGTGCCCCGCAGGAACCGGTGGTGCAGGAACCCGAGCTCGATGGCCTCGGTCTGGTACAGCTTCATCGCGGTGAGCGCGGCCTCGCCGCCGACGGCAGCCGCGTGCTGTCGGCACGCGCGCCGGGCCGGGATGCGGGTCAGCCACGGCACCTCGTTCGCGTCCAGGAACCCGTGGCGGGCGCAGTCGGTCAGCGCCGCGGCCAGCAACGAACCTTCACGCCGGCGCGACCAGATCGCGAAGCCGACCAGGAACAGGAAGGCCGGCACCATGAGCATGAGGTAGGTGCCGACGGCTCCTGCGCCGGCGTCGAGCAGGAGGGCGGCGTTCCACAGGGCATGGGCGCCGACCGCGACCAGGTAGCCGACCACGGGCGCGGCGACCTGCACGGCCCGGCTGCGCGCGGCCACCGCGATGCCCACGCCGATGCCCGTGAACGCGGTGAAGAAGGGGTGGGCGAACGGGCTGAACACGCCTCGGACCACGAAGGTGAACACCGTCTCCTCGATCCCGCCGGCGTGGGCGTTGTCGCCGATGTAGGCCTGGCTCAGGTAGAGGATGTTCTCGGTGAACGCGAAGCCGATGCCCACCATGCCGGCATAGACGATGCCGTCGAGGATGCCGTCGAGCTCGGCGCGCCGGTAGACCAGGAGCAGCACGATGAAGAGGCCCTTGGCGGCCTCCTCGGTGAGCGGCGCCACCAGCACCGACTGGGTCGACTTGCTCGAGCCGAGCGCGAACGCGTCGAACGCCTGGAGGAACAGCGCGGCGCTCGTCGCGACGAAGGCACCCCAGCCGAGACCGAGCAGGAGCAGCGACCGTGGCTCGGGCTCGTAGCGGTCGAGCCACAGGTACGACGCGATCAACGGCCCGACCGGCAGCGCGGCCAGGACCACCCCGATCGCGATCGCGCCCGGCGCCCCGGCGGCGAGGAGCACGAGCGCCATGACTCCGGCGCCGACGAACATCACGGTGCCCACCAGTGCGGTGAACACGACGTTGTCCCGGCTGCGCATGGACCGAAGCCTAGATGAGCGCGGCCAGCCCGGCGCACGCTGCGCCCGCACCAGCGTGAGCAGCCCTCCGCGCGGGCACCGGGCGGCCGGATGGCGCGGCCGGATATCAGCGCGCTGGCGGCGGCAGGTGCGTCGTACAGTGACGAAGTGAGTGAATCCCCCGAGACCTCTCCCGAGCCGGCCGGCGCCCTCCACACCGAGAGCC
>DASSKF010000016.1:0-6168 GCA_035690725.1 Segeticoccus sp. | reverse complement strand
GCTGGAGTCGTTCCACCTGGCCGCCTCCGCCCGAGACACGCGGCTGGCCGACATCCTGCTCATCGCGGGGTGGACCGGGCTGCGCTGGTCGGAGTTGCGCGAGGCTCGGGTCCGTGACTTCGTGCAGGTGCCGTTGCCGGTGCTGCTGGTCAGCCGCGCCGCGCCCGAGGGGGTGGAGGCCAAGGTCACCAAGTCCGGCAGGAGCCGCCGTGTCCCGGTCGCCGACCGAATACTCCCGCTGGTGCAGGCCTGCGCGAGTGGGAAGGGGCCGGACGACCTGCTCTTCAGCACCCAGACCGGGCACCAGCTGCACGCCTCGGCGGTGAAGCGGTCGGTCAACTGGTCCACCACGGCGATGGGTCGGCGGATCCACGACCTGCGGCACACGGCGGCGTGTCTGTGGCTCACCCGGGGGGTGGACCCGGTGACCGTTCAGGCGTGGCTTGGGCACGCCTCCATCGCCACGACCAACATCTACCTGCACCACCTCGGCACCTCGGCCGACCGAGCCGGTCTGGAGCGGCTGAACACCTCGGGGGGCGTCGGGGGTGCGCCAGTGGGCAGGACGGGTGAACCACAATGATGAAACCCGGCCCAGTCTCCAGCGTTTGCGCTGGTGAGGCGGGGTTTCCGAAGAGTGGAGCTGAGGGGATTCGAACCCCTGACCTTCTCGTTGCGAACGAGACGCGCTACCAACTGCGCCACAGCCCCGCGGTGCGCAGACAAGATAGCACCGCACATCGGCCGCGCCGAAACTCGGGGCCGGGCCCTTCCCGGCCGGCCCTCAGCCGGTCCCGGTGAGCTCGTCGAGCGCCACCAGGTCGGCGGCGCCCGGCTCCCAGAGCCCCGCCTCCACGTTGGTCCGCAGCTGCTGCGCGGAGGTCACCCCGGCGATCACCGACGCCACCGCCGGCTGCGCCGCGAGCCCACCGATGGCGACCTGCAGCAGCGACAGGTCCCGCTCCCGCGCGAACGCCTCGAGCGCCTCGATCCGGTCCCAGTCGGCCTCGTCCAGCCACTGCGCGCGATCCGGCTCCTTGGCGGCGCGGGAGCCCTCCGGCGCGGGCCCACCACGGCGGTACTTGCCGGTGAGCAGTCCGTGCTCCAGCGGGAAGAACGGGAGTATGCCGACCCCCAGCTGCTCGCAGGCCGGCACCAGCTCCTGTTCCACCGAGCGGTCGAGGAGCGAGTACTTGTTCTGGGCGCTGACGAAGCGCTCGTGGCCGGCGGTGCGCGCGGTCCAGTCCGCGTCGACGAGCTGCCACGCGGGGAAGTTGGAGCAGCCGACGTAGCGGACCTTGCCCTCGCGGACCAGGTCCGTCAGCGTCGCCAAGGTCTCATCGAGCGGGGTCACCTCGTCGGGCCGGTGCAGCTGGTAGAGGTCGATGTGGTCGGTCCGCAACCGGCGCAGGCTCGCCTCGACGGCCCGGCGGATGTAGCGGCGCGAGCCCCGGACCCCGTGATCGACGCCGTTCGCCCCCCGCATGTCCATGCCGAACTTGGTGGCCAGGACGATGTCGTCGCGCCGGCTGCCGAGGACCTCACCGAGCACCTGCTCGCTGACGCCCGGCTCGATGCCGTACGTGTCTGCGGTGTCGAAGAGGGTGACCCCGCTGTCCAGGGCGGCCGCCACGATCTCCCGGCACCCGTCGCGGTCCACGCGTCGGCTGAACGCGTTGCAGCCGACGCCCACACTGCTCACCACCAGGCCGGAGTCGCCCAGCGCCCGATAGGTCATCTCGCTCATGCGGCCGTCCTCGCAGCGGCCTCAGACGGCCTGGTAGACCGCGGGAAGCTCCTCGAGGTCCTCGTCGAGCGCGTAGCCGTCGAAGGGCAGCTCGCCGGTCGGCACCCGGCTGTAGTCGACCGGTCCGGTTCCGGAGCCGGTCGCTGCGCCGTCGAACACCGGTGCGTCCACGGTGTCGGCCTCCGGCTCGGCGGCAGGCGGGTTCCGCCGCTCCGCCTTCGCCTTGAGCGTGTACGTGGGCGGGGGGACGGGAACCGGCTGCCAGCCGTGCGGGTCGACCGGCACACCGGTCGCGGCATCGTCGCGCTCCACCCGCGGGGCAGGCGCGGGTGCCGCGACGGACGGGGCGAGGTCGTCATACACGACGGCCTCGGCGGGCGGGGCGACCTCGAAGGCTGTGTCGGCGGAACGGGAGTCCCGAGGTTGCGCGGAGACTGCCGAGGTTGCGCGCAGAGTCCCGAGGTCGGCAGAGCGGGCGGGGGCCGTCGGTCGGTGGGCGGGGGTGGCGTGCTCCCGCGGTGCCGAGCGGCGCGCGGCACCGCGCAGCCAGACCAGGTCGGCGAGGACGACGCCTCCGGCGATCCCGAGTGCCCACCAGGGCAGGCCGAGGACGGGGACCAGGACCGCGAGGGTGAGCAGGGCGGTGACGGCGAGCAGCAGCGAGATGCCACGCACCCGGCGGCCGTTCACCCGCCCGCCGAGCTGGCCCACCCGGAGGAGCAGGCCGGGCCCCTCGTCGTCCGGCCGCGACCGGTCGGCGTGGGGCGCTGGCTCCTCACCGGCGGCAGCGGCCCGCTTGACGGTGACGCTGGGCCGGGATGGGCGGGCGAGACCGACCGAGTAGGACCGTCGTTCGGCCGCATCCACCGGCGACTCGGGCAGCGGGTCGCGCCGCTCCAGGACCCGCATCGCCTCGGAGAACCGGTCGACCGAACGGGCGGTGGCGAGGTGCTCGCGGCGCCGCACCCAGTGCTGGAGCAGGTAGGCAGCCCAGATCGCGACGATGAGGAGGAAGATCAGGCTGCTGGCGGACACGGGACGACCGTAGGCGGCGCAGCGGCCCTGCTTCGCGAACCTGTTCGGTGTGTCGCGGAAGTGACTGCCGTGACGAGCAGTTGACGCCCGGTCGAGCCGGTCGCCGACGGACCGTCAGTGGTCCGGGGGTGGGGCGGTGGCCCGGTCGACCAGGCGGACGTCGACGAGGTCCTCCGTGGTGAGCGCGAAGGTGCGGTGGTCGTGCCAGGCACCGTTGATGTGCAGGTAGTGACGGCGCACGCCCTCGTCCCGGAAACCGAGCTTCTCCACCACCCGCAGGCTCGCGGCGTTGTCCGGACGGATGTTGACCTCGACCCGGTGCAGTCCCAGGCCGCGGATCCCGTAGTCCGCCGTCATGGCGAGCGCCAGCGGGGCGACCCCGCGCCCGGCCACCTCCTCGACCACCCAGTAGCCGGCCGCCGCCGAGCGCAGCGAGCCCCAGGTAAGGCCGAACAGGTGCATCTGCCCGACGATCCGGCCGTCCAGGTCGATCACGAACGGCAGCATCCGCCCGGCGTGCCCCTCGCGGTCGAGGGCGCGCACCATGGCGCCGAACCGCAGCGGCTTGCCGACCGGCTGGGGCAGGGTGGACTCCCACTCGCGCAGCCACCCCACGTTCGCCTCACGGATCCGGCGCCACTCGCGCCGATCGCGGCGGCGCAGCGGCCGCAGCCGCATCCGGCCCAGCCCGGGTTCGTCGTGCTCGAGTTCGAGCGGCCAGGGCCGCGCCATCACCGGCTCCCGGGCCAGGGGCGGAGGGGCATCAGTGGTCCCCACCGGCGAGCTGGGACAGGGCGTGCTCGAGGACCGGCTCGAGCACGGCGAGTCCGTCGCGGACGCCGCCGGTCGACCCCGGCAGGTTGACCACGAGGGTGCGACCCACCGTGCCGACGAGGCCGCGCGACAGCATGGAGGTGGGCACGCCGGCGGCGACACCGGCCGCGCGGATCGCCTCCGCGACGCCCGGGACCTGCCGGTCCAGCACCCGGGCGGTCATCTCCGGTGTCACGTCCGTGGGCGTGATGCCGGTGCCCCCGCTGGTGACGACGAGGTCGGCCCCGCGGCGCACGGCGTCCCAGAGCGCCAGCTCGATCTCGGGGCCGTCCGGCACGACCACGGGGTCCTCGCAGACCATCCCCCACCCCTGCAGCGTCTCCACGACCACCGGGCCCGAGCGGTCCGGGTAGACCCCGGACGACGCGCGGTTCGAGCAGACCACCACGGCCGCCCGACGCGCGCCCTGCCCCTCCTCGCTCATGCCTCGCTCCAGTCCCCGGACCGTCCCCCGGACTTCGCCGTGACCCGGATGTCGGTGATCCGGGCGTGCTTGTCGACCGCCTTGACCATGTCGACCAGCGCGAGGGCCGCGACGCTCACCGCGGTGAGCGCCTCCATCTCGATGCCGGTGCGGTCCGCGGTCCGGACCCGGGCGGTGATGTCGACGCCGTCGTCGGCGACCGTGAGGTCGACGGAGACGCCGTGGACCGCGATCGGGTGGGCCAGCGGGACCAGCTCGGGCGTGCGCTTGGCGCCCTGGATCCCGGCGATCCGTGCGACGGCGAGTGCGTCCCCCTTGGGCACCTCGCCGCTGCGCAGCGCGGCGACCGCCTCGGGCGAGAGCAGCACGCGCCCGGCCGCGGCGGCGGTGCGCGCGGTCACGTCCTTGGCGGTGACGTCCACCATGTGCGCCGACCCGTCCGCCCGGACGTGCGTGAGCGCCGGCTTGTCGCGCGCGCCCTCCGGCCCTGGGCTCGTGCCGGGGTGGTTCATGCCACCGACTCCAGCGACGTGAGCAGCCGGCAGGTCACCTCGTCACCGGCGTGCACCTGCGTCACCCCGGCCGGTATGACGGCCAGCGCGTCGGCGGCCGCCAGCCCCCCGAGCACGTGGGAACCCTGGCCACCGGCCAGCTGTGCGGTCCAGTCCGTGCCGTCGCTCCCCTCGCGGCGCAGGGTCACCCGGGCGAACTGGGTGCGCCCCTCCGGGGAGGTCCAGTCGTGCCCGGCCACCGCCTCCACGACGGGCGGCTCGCCGGGCTGACCGGCCATGTGCCGCAGGGCGGGTGCCACGAACACCTCGAAGGAGACGAGCGCGCTGACCGGGTTGCCGGGCAGGGTGAAGACCGGCACCCGGGCGTCCCCCAGGACCCCGAAGCCCTGCGGCTTGCCGGGCTGCATCGCCACCCGGTCGAACTGCACCGTGCCGCTCGTCGACAGGACCGCCTTGACCGTGTCGTAGGCGCCGGCGCTCACCCCTCCGGTCGTGACGAGCGCGTCGGCGTCCCGCAGCGCCTCGGCGAGCGCGTCCCGGAAGGACGTCTCGTCGTCGCGCACCCGGCCGATCCGCCGGACCGGTGCGCCGAGCGCGGCCACCGCGGCGGTGAGCATCAGGCCGTTGCTGTCCACGACCTGCCCGAACCCCGGCTCCTGCCCGGGCTCGATGAGCTCGTCACCGGTGGAGAGGACGACGACCCGCGGCCACGGGACGACCCGCACGGCCGCCCGGCCCACGGCGGCGAGCACCGCGACCTGCCGCGACCCGACGAGCGTGCCGGCCCGGAGCACGACGTCCCCGACCGCGACGTCCTCGCCCTCCGGGCGGACGTGCCGCCCCGGCAGGACCGCCTCGTCGATGCGCACCTGCTCCAGCCCGCCGTCGGTCAGCTCGACGGGCACCACGGCGTCGGCTCCGTCGGGCACCGGCGCGCCGGTCATGATCCGCCACGTCTCCCCGGGGCGCAGCCGGTGCCGCTCGGTGCTGCCGGCGGGGATGTCGCCGCGCACGGGCAGGGTGACCGGGGCACCGCCACTGGCGCCGGCGACGTCCGGCGCGCGCACGGCATACCCATCCATCGCGGAGTTGGTGAAGCCCGGGAGGGCGACCGGGCTCGCCACGTCCTCGGCGAGCACGCGGCCGCGCGCCGCGAGCAGCTCCTCCTCGCGCGGCGGCAGCTGGCGCACCGTCTGCAGGATCCGGCCGAGGTGCTCGTCGATGCTGATCATCTGCTGCTCATCCCCCGCGTGCTCACGCCTCCTGCTGCCCGCCGGCCACCCAGTCCGTCAACCAGGCGGAGAAGTCCTCGCCGAGCTCGCGGTGCCGGGCGCCGAGCTTGACCAGGGCCTTGAGGTAGTCGAGCCGGTCACCGGTGTCGTAGCGGCGGCCGCGGAACACCACGCCGTGCACTCCCCCGCCGTCGCCACCGGCGGTGGCCCGCTCCTGCAGCGCGTCGGTGAGCTGGATCTCCCCGCCGCGGCCGGGTGCGGTGCGCTCCAGCACCTCGAAGATGCTCGGGTCGAGCACGTAGCGGCCGATGATGGCCAGGTTGCTGGGGGCGTCGGCGGTGGCCGGCTTCTCCACCAGGTCCTGCACGCCGACGACGTCGGTCT
>DASSKF010000015.1:0-25934 GCA_035690725.1 Segeticoccus sp. | reverse complement strand
GACCCCCATGTTCGAGCTGAGCAAGGACCACGAGGACTTCCGCCAGGTCGTCCGCGACTTCGCCGAGCGGGAGGTCGAGCCGCACATCGCCCGGTGGGACCGCGAGCACCACTTCCCGACCGAGCTGGTCCCGAAGATGGGCGAACTGGGACTGTTCGGCCTCGTCGTGCCGGAGGAGTTCGGCGGCGCGGGGCTGGAGGACGAGGGCGCCTTCACCTTCCAGTGCGTGGCGATCGAGGAGCTCGGCCGGGTCGACCAGTCGATCGGCATCACCCTGTCCGCCGGCGTCGGGCTCGGGATCAACCCGATCCTCAGTTTCGGGTCCCGGGCGCAGAAGGAGCGCTGGCTGCCCGACCTCGTCGCTGGACGCGCGCTTGCGGGCTTCGGGCTGACCGAGCCCGAGGCGGGGTCCGACGCCGGGGCCACGAGGACCCGCGCCCGGCTCGAGGGCGGCGAGTGGGTCATCAAGGGCGCCAAGGCGTTCATCACCAACAGCGGCACCGACATCACCTCGGTCGTGACGGTCACCGCGCGCACCGGGGAGAAGGAGGACGGGTCGCCCGAGATCAGCGCGATCACGGTCCCGTCCGGCACGCCGGGCTTCACGGTCGAGCCGCCCTACGACAAGCTCGGCTGGCACGTCTCGGACACCCACGGCCTGGCCTTCGACAACTGCCGGGTGCCCGAGGAGAACCTGCTCGGCAACCGCGGCGACGGCTTCAAGCAGTTCCTCAAGACCCTCGACGACGGCCGGATCGCGATCAGCGCGCTCGCGGTCGGCCTCGCCCAGCGGATGCTCGAGGAGTCCTCGGAGTACGCGAGGACCCGCACCGCGTTCGGCAAGCCGATCGGCGTCAACCAGGGCGTTTCCTTCCAGGTGGCCGACCTCGCGGTCATGGTCGAGGCCGCGCGCCAGTTGACCTACAAGGCGGCGTGGCTCAAGGACGAGATGCACGCCGGCCGGCGCTCCCTCAAGGAGGTCAAGCAGGCGGCTGCGATCTGCAAGCTCTACTCGACCGAGGCGGCCGTCAGCGCCACCCGCATCGCGACGCAGGTCTTCGGCGGCAACGGCTTCATGGAGGAGTTCCCCGTGGCACGCTTCTACCGCGACGCGAAGATCCTCGAGATCGGGGAGGGCACCAGCGAGGTGCAGCGGATGGTCATCGCCCGTGGGCTCGGGCTGCCGAGCGCCTGAGTAGCGTCAGGTTCGAGCCCCACCCGCCGTCCACACAGCAGGAGCAGCCGGTATGACGACCCCCTCCACCCAGTCCGAGGCCCCCTTCGCGCCCTCCACCGAGGGCGGGGACGTGCGCGTCGGTGACGTCCGCGGCCGGCTCGCCGAGGCGTTCGAGTCGTCGGCCCTGCCGTCGGACAAGGGCCGCGCCAAGCTCGAGTCACAGAACAAGCTCTACGTCCGCGAGCGGATCGCCCTGCTCTTCGATGAGGGGTCGTTCGTCGAGGACGGGCGCTTCGCGAACTCGACGGCGTCCGGGCTGCCGGCGGACGGAGTCGTCACGGGGCGCGGGACGGTGGACGGCCGCGCGGCGATCGTCGTCGCCAACGACCCGACGGTGAAGGCGGGGTCGTGGGGCGCCCGGACGGTGGAGAAGATCGTGCGCGCCACCGAGATGGCGCTGCGCGAGGAGTTGCCGATCTTCTGGTTCGTCGACTCCGCCGGTGCCCGGATCACCGACCAGGTGGAGCTGTTCCCCGGTCGTCGCGGCGCGGGGCGTATCTTCCACAACCAGGTCGCGCTGTCCGGCAAGGTGCCCCAGATCTGTTGCCTCTTCGGGCCGTCCGCCGCCGGCGGCGCCTACATCCCGGCGTTCACCGACATCGTGATCATGGTCGAGGGCAACGCCTCGATGTACCTTGGCAGCCCCCGCATGGCCGAGATGGTGGTCGGGGAGAAGGTGTCGCTGGAGGAGATGGGCGGCGCCCGCATGCACTGCTCGGTCTCCGGCTGCGGGGACCTGCTCGCCTCCGACGACACCGAGGCCATCGAGCTCGCCCGGCTCTACTTCTCCTACGTGCCGTCCAACTGGCACGGCGAGCGGCCCTCCTACCTGGCCGAGGAGCCGAGCGCCCCGCTCACCCGGCACACCGTCCCCGAGAAGGAGAGCCAGCCGTTCGACGTCCACGACGTCATCGACGGGCTGGTGGACGACGACTCCTTCTTCGAGCTCAAGCCGCTGTATGCCGCAGAGCTGGTCACCGGGTTCGGTCGCCTCGGCGGGGAGACGGTGGGCATCGTCGCGAACAACTCCGCCGTCAAGGGTGGAGTTCTGTTCGTCGACAGCGCCGACAAGGCCGCCCGGTTCATCTGGCTGTGCGATGCGTTCAACATCCCGCTGGTCTACCTCGCCGACGTGCCCGGATTCATGATCGGCTCGGATGTCGAGAGGGCCGGCATCATCCGGCACGGCGCCAAGATGATCACCGCCGTCTCCGAGGCGACCGTCCCGCAGTTCTCGGTCATCCTCCGCAAGGCGTACGGCGCCGGGCTCTACGCCATGGCCGGCCCCGGCTTCGCGCCCGACGCCACCTTGGCGCTGCCCACCGCCCGGATCGCCGTGATGGGACCCGAGGCAGCGGTCAACGCCGTCTTCGCCAACAAGATCAACGCGATCGGGGACGAGGGGGAGCGAGCGCGCTACGTCGCCGAACGGCGGGCGGAGTACGAGGAGGACGTCGACCTCGAGCGCCTGGCCGCCGACCTCGTGATCGACGGGGTGATCGAGGCGGACGCGCTGCGGTTCGAGCTGCTGCACCGGCTGCGCTACGCGGCCGGGCGCAACCGGGGCTTCAGCGAGCGGCGCCACGGCGTGCCGCCGGTCTAGACCCGGGAAGATCGCGAGGGCGATGCGATCGCGGGACCGACGTACAGCCAGACAACGGTCGTCCCGGCGTCGGCGACTGTGGACCTGCCGTGCGGCAGGCGCTGGATCGACGCACCCGGCGGCAGTTCGGAGGCGGTGACCCCGGGCGCACGGGAGGGCAGGGACGGGCACACGGTCGTGGGCTGAGCCGTGAGCCCGCGTCGCTGCGCTCAGGAGGGCGCCGGGCCGCGCAACGCGTGCCAAGCCACGCCCACCTCGCCGAGCAGCCCGCGCAGCACCGGCAGGCTCAGCCCCACGACGTTGTGGTGGTCTCCCTCGATACGCGTGACGTAGGGCCCACCCAGCCCGTCGATCGTGAACGCCCCTGCGACGTGGAGCGGTTCGCCGGTGGCGACGTAGTTGTCGATCTCCTCGTCGGACAGGTCCGCGAAGTGCACCGTGGTCGAGGCGGTGGCCCCGACGGTGGCACCGCTCCCGCCCTCGTCGCCGTCCCGCAGGTCGATGAGCCAGTGCCCCGAGTGCAGCACGCCCGACCGGCCGCGCATCCGCTTCCAGCGCACGACGGCTTCGCCGGCGTCGGCCGGCTTGCCGTGCACCTCGCCGTCGAGCTCGAGCACGGAGTCGCAGCCGAGCACGAGCGGGCCCACCGGCGCCTCGGTGGGCGGCTGCTCGCCGTCGAGAACTCCCGCCACCGCCTCGCTCTTGGCCCGGGCCAGCACCAGCGCGACGTCGCCCGCCGCCAGCTCCCCGAAGCGCTCCCGTGCCCCGGCCACCGTTGCGTCCTCGTCGACTCCGGACACGAGCACGTATGCCGTCACGCCCGCGTGTGCCAGCGTTGCCTTCCGCGCGGGGGAGGCGGACGCGAGCACGAGGGGCACGGGGGGACCGAGGAGGGCGTTCACGCCACCGGACGGTACCGTCCCCGCCACCGGGTGCCGCTCGGGAGGGGCGAGGCGGGTGTGGTCACCGTGGGGACGTGGTCAGTGACGGCCGGCGCTGAAGGCCGCTGCGCTGTGAGAGCCGCTGGAGCGCGGCGGTGCTTGTTGCCTGGTCGTGGTGGCGCGTGGGGAACGGCTTCTTCTGGACGGCTGCGTGCGCGCGGACGCTGCCGAGGCGCTGGCACGGGGGCCGTCTTTGCGGCGGTTGGGTCGCCGAGCGCCGCGCCGGCGTCCGGGTGCGCTCCGCGCCGGTGCGGGAGCGGGGGCGGCGGGCGTGGCGCCGCCTTGGAGCGGCTCGGCCAGGACGCGCTCGCCGGGGGCCAGTTCGACCAGCAGGGGGTGGCTGCTGGTGCGGATCCGCGTTGTCGTCGGGGTGATGCCGGCAGCCCGTGTCAACGCACGGACGTCGGCGACCTGGTCGTGGGTCACCAGGGTGACGACGGTTCCGGCTCTGCCGGCACGCGCTGTGCGGCCGGAACGGTGCAGGTAGGCCTTGTGCTCGCTGGGCGGGTCGGCGTGGACGACCAGGTTGACGTTGTCGACGTGGATGCCTCGTGCGGCGATGTCGGTGGCGACCAGGGTTGATGCCCGGCCGGTGTGAAAGGCCTCCAAGTTGCGGGTGCGCGCGTTCTGGCCGAGGTTGCCGTGCAACTCGACGGCTGGCACGCCACTGTGGTTGAGCTGACGGGCCAGTGCCTTCGCGCGGTGCTTGGTGCGGGTGAACACGACCGTGCGGCCGGGCGCGCTGCTCAGGTCCACGAGGATGGCGAGCCGGTGTTCACGCTCGAGGTGCAGGACGTGGTGGTCCATCTGGTTCTTGGTCACCCGCGGCCCGTCCGTCTGGTGGGTGACCGGGTGGGTGAGGAACTGGCGCACCAGCCCGTCGATCGCCCGGTCCAGGGTCGCCGAGAAGAGCAGCCGCTGGCTGTGAGCGGGCGTCTGCGCGAGCAGCCTACGCACGGCCGGCAGGAAGCCCAGGTCGGACATGTGGTCCGCCTCGTCCAGGACCGTGACCTCGACGTCGCCGAGAGCACAGTGGCCTTGCCGGATCAGGTCCTCGAGCCGGCCGGGGCAGGCAACGACGATGTCCACGCCTCGACGGAGCGCAGTGACCTGCGGGCTCTGGCCGACGCCGCCGAAGACGGTCCTGGTGCTCAGCCCGTTCGCCTCGGCCAGCGGGGCGAGGGCCGCGTTGATCTGGCCGGCCAGCTCGCGCGTGGGCGCGAGGATGAGCGCCCGCGGGGCGGCGGGGCGCGCTCGGCGGCCGTCTGCGAGTCGGGCAACCAGGGGGAGCAGGAAGGCAAAGGTCTTGCCCGACCCGGTCTGCGCCCGGCCCAGGACGTCGCGTCCGGCAAGGGCATCGGGAATGGTTGCGGTTTGGATGGGAGTCGGCCGGTCGATGCCGAGACCGGCGAGGACGCCGGTCAGGTGTGCTGGCACACCCAAGTCTGAGAAGGAGGACAAGAAGGATCGCAATCTGTGCAGGTGTCTCACCGACAACCGATACCCGAAAGGTTCGGACGGCTACGCACGGAGCAACTGTCGTGGGCTACGACGTGCGGACAACTCGCGGCGAGAGCTCAACAAGCTGTGCGACCAGTCTACCGGATCACCGCTGAGGCTCCTCAGGCCCCGGGGTGACGACAGGCCCGGAGCGGAGTCCGGCCGAGTGGTGTACGGCTCCCCGGTGAGCGTGTCGCATCAGGGCAGCGGCCCACTTGTTCGCCAGGCCACGGGGACCCGGACGGGAGTGCCCTGCTCCCGCCTCGCCGACGAGGGCTCAGTCCATCAGCTCGTCGACAAAGCACCAGCGCCAGCGCTCGCCGGTCTCGAAGCTGCGCATGACCGGGTGCCCGGTGTCCTCGTAGTGGTGCGTGGCGTGCTGCCCTTCCGAGCTGTTGCAGCAGCCGACGTGGCCGCAGGCGAGGCACAGGCGCAGGTGGACCCACGACATACCGCGGGCGAGGCACTCTTCGCAGCCCTCGGGGGTGCGCGGCGTGGCGTGCCGCGGGGCCTCCTGCAGGTGCTCGCACTCACCGCGGCTGTCCTCGGGAGCCGTCACCGGCGAGGACAGCCGCTCGTTGCGCTCCTGGGCGCGGTCGAGCATCGACTCCTCGAGGTCGAGGGCGCCCATGACGTCCTTGAGCACCTCGTGGTCGGCTGCCCCGGCGTCCCGGATCTCGAGCACCGCCCGGCGCTCGGCGGCGAGCATCTGCAGCCGGACCCGCTGGTAGGCGTCGCTCGGCGTCTCCAGCTCGGCGCGCGTCGGGCCCAGGCGCTCCCAGGCAGCGTTGACGCGACGCTCGAGGCGGTTGCGCAGGGTGTCGAGCGTGGTCCGGTCGACGCCGTCGGCCAGCCGGTCGAGCTCGGCGCTGCCGGCGTTGGCGGCGACCTGGAGGATGCGGGCCTCCTGCAGGGCGTCCTCGCGCGGGTCGGGCCCGCGCACGCCCAGTCGGCGCGCGAGCCCGGGCAGGGTGGATCCCTGCACCAGCAGCGTGCCGGCGGCGACGACCAGGGCCGCGAGGATCAGCACCTTCCGGTGCGGGGTCGGGTGCGGCAGGGCGAAGGCCGCGGCGAGGGTCACCACCCCGCGCATCCCGGCCCAGGAGAGCAGGGCGGCGTTCCGGGCCGGCGTGTGGCTGCCCAGCTGCCGCCAGCCCAGCCAGGTCGCGGGGAGCCGGACGAGGTAGATCCACGCCGGCCGGCTGAGGATGACCACGGCCAGCGTCACGAGGCAGACGAGGACGACCCGGCCGGTGCCGAACGGGGACACGGCGACACCACCGACGACGCGGCTGGCCTGCAGCCCGATCAGCAGGAACACGCCGTTCTCGAGGAGGAACTGCACCGTCGACCAGTTGGTCCGCGACTGCAGGCGTGCCGTCGCGGTCTGCTGCAGCGGGGCGTTGTGCGCCAGCAGCAGGCCGGCGACGACCACGGCCACGACGCCGGACCCGTGGATCTCCTCGGCCGGGAGGTAGGCGAGGTAGGGCGTCACGATCGACAGGGCCGTGTTCATGACCGGGTCCTGCACCCGCTCGTGGACCTGTCCGAGGACGAGGGCGACGACGGCCCCGACGACGACACCGCCGACCAGGGACTCCACGAAGCTCGCGGCGACGAAGCCGACGGTCACCGAGCCGACGGATCCGGTGATGGCCACCGCGGCCGTGCTGAGCAGGACGAGCGCGGTGGCGTCGTTGACGAGCGACTCGCCCTCGAGCAGGGTGACCAGCCGTCGCGGCAGCCCGATCCGGCGCCCGATCGCGGTCGCCGCCACGGCGTCCGGGGGACCGACCACGGCACCGAGGGCGAAGGCCGCGGTGAACGGCACCGGGAAGAGGGCCCAGACGACGAGGCCGACCGTCAGTGCGGTCACGACCACCATGCCGATCGACAGGAAGCCGATCGCCTGGATGTTCGCCCGGAAGTCGACGAGAGAGGTCCCGATGGCGGCGGCGAACAGCAGCGGCGGGAGCAGTCCCACGAGCACGAGCTCGGGGTCCAGCCGGAAGTCCGGCACGAAGGGCAGGAAGGAGCCGAGCACCCCGAGACCGGTCAGCAGCAGGGGAGCGGGCACCCGGACGCGTCGCGCCAGGTCCGTGCCGATGAGCACGGCCAGCGCGAGCGAGACCAGGGGAAGTGCCAGGTGCACGGGAGAGAGTCTCGCAGGCGGACCGGATCGGGGACGGCGCCGCTGACCTGAGGAGCGCCGCCCCGACGGCTAGCCTGAGCGACAGAACACCCGTCCCCGTCGAGAGGAGCCACCGTGAGCGAGCGCATCTACCCGACGATCGAGGAGGTGCCGTCGTTTGACGTCCGCAGCGACGACGTCGCCGATGGCCAGCCCATGGACACGGCGCACGCGAGCGGCGTCATGGGTGCCGGCGGGCAGGACGCCTCGCCGCAGCTGTCCTGGAGTGGCTTCCCCGAGGGCACGCGCAGTTTCGCCGTCACGGTGCACGACCCGGACGCCCCGACCCTGAGCGGGTTCTGGCACTGGGCCGTGGCCAACATCCCGGCCGCCACCACGCAGCTGCCGACCGGTGCCGGTGACGCCGAGGGCAGCCAGCTGCCCGAGGGAGCCGTGCAGGTCCGCAACGACGCCGGTGCCCTCGGCTACGTGGGCGCCGCGCCGCCCTCCGGCCACGGGCCGCACCGCTACGTGATCATGGTCCACGCCCTCGACGTCGACCACCTCGACCTCGACGAGGGTGCCACCCCGACCTTCCTGGACTTCAACCTGTTCGGGCACACCCTCGCCCGCGGGCAGATCGTGCCGACCTACGAGGAGAAGTAGGCCCGTCGCGCGTCACCCGACCGTGACCGAACTGTGACGGGTTCGTGCGCCGAGTCGAGAGCCCCGGCCCCCGGGTCTGAGTAACATCGCGAGATGCGCCTGACGACCGCAGACGCGAGTCACTCCCACGGAGGCCCTCGATGACCGGAAGACGTCGGATCACCATCACCGCGCTCGGCGCGGCTGCCCTGCTCACTGTCGCCGGGTGCGGCGGAGGCGGTGGCACCAGCGGCGCCGGGTCGACGGGCGGCGGGAGCAGCAGCTCGGGCGGCTCCGGCGGGTCTGGCCTGAAGGTCGCGGTGTTCCTGCCCGACACGACGTCCTCGGCGCGCTACGTCACCCAGGACGCGCCGGCGTTCAAGGACTTCTTCACCTCACAGGGGATGAAGAACGGCACGGACTTCGTCGTGCAGAACGCCAAGGGCGACCCGAACGCCATGCGGACGCAGGCGGACCAGGCCATGCAGCAGGGCGCCAAGGTGCTCATCATCGACGGGATCGACAGCGGGAGCGCTGCGGCGATCGAGAAGTCGGCCAAGGCCAAGGGCGTCGTCACGATCGACTACGACCGGCTGACGCTCAACGGCGACGCCTCCTACTACGTCAGCTTCGACAACGTGAAGGTGGGCAAGCTGCAGGGTCAGGGGCTGGTCGACTGCAACAAGGAGTGGGGCGTCACCAAGCCGCACGTCCTGGAAGTGCAGGGCGCGCCGACCGACAACAACGGAACTCTGTTCGCGCAGGGGTCCGACAGCGTGCTCGACCCGCTGTACAAGTCCGGGGAGTACGTCAAGGTGGGTGAGCAGCGGATCCAGAACTGGGACCCGGCGAACGCCCAGACCTACGCCGAGCAGCAGTCCCAGGCACACCCCGACATCAACTCGATCCTCGTGGCCAATGACGACATGGCCAATGCCGTCATCACCGTCCTGAAGAAGGAGAAGGTGCAGCCCAAGCAGGTGCCCGTCACCGGTCAGGACGCCACCGTGCAGGGCCTGCAGAACATCCTGGCCGGCTACCAGTGCATGACGGTCTACAAGTCGATCAAGCGTGAGGCGGATGCCGCCGGCAAGCTGGCCATGGCCGTCCTCGACGGCGAGAAGAACCCGAGCATCGTCAACGGCAAGGTCAACAACAAGGTCCGCGACGTGCCCTCGGTCCTGCTGAAGCCGGTCTCCGTGACCACGAAGAACATGGCGGACACCGTCGTCAAGGACGGCTTCGTCGACGTCAAGGACCTGTGCAAGGGCTCCTTCGCCGAGAAGTGCAAGGCCGCCGGCATCAACCCATGAGCCAAGCGCAGGCGACGAAGGAGCAGGGCCCGGACCTGACGGACACGCCGTTGCTCGCCCTGCACGGCGTGGTGAAGAACTACGGGGCGGTGCGAGTCCTGCACGGCGTGGATCTCGTGCTGCCCCGTGGCAAGGTGACCGCGCTCGTGGGCGACAACGGTGCCGGCAAGTCCACCCTGATCAAGTGCGTCTCGGGGATCGTGTCGGTCGACGCCGGGACGATGGAGTGGAACGGTGAGCGGGTCCACGTCCACAGCCCCCGGGCCGCTGCGGAGCTCGGCATCGAGACCGTCTACCAGGACCTCGCGCTGTGCGACAACCTGGACATCGTCCAGAACATGTTCCTCGGCCGCGAGGACCTGCGACACGGACTCCTCGACGAGGCCTCGATGGAGCGTGCGGCGGCACGGACCTTGCAGAGCCTGTCGGTGACGACGGTGAAGTCGGTGCGGCAGAACGTCTCCGGCCTCTCCGGCGGTCAGCGACAGTCCGTCGCGGTGGCGAAGGCCGTCATGTGGAACTCCCAGCTGGTCATCCTCGACGAGCCCACGGCCGCCCTCGGAGTGAGCCAGACCGAGCAGGTGCTGGCCCTGATCCGGCGGCTCGCCGACCGGGGCCTCACCGTGCTGGTGATCTCGCACAACCTCAACGACGTCTTCGAGGTCGCGGACCGCATCGCGGTCCTGCGCCTGGGACGGATGGTCGCCCAGGCGGACGCGGAAGCACTGTCCACCCAGAGCGTGGTGGAGCTGATGACGACGGGACGAGCGAGCGAGTGGTCGTCGCCGGGCGTCGCGACGGGAGGCCGGCCGGCCACGGAGCGGGAGGACCAGTCATGAGTCGGATCCTGACCGAGGAGCCCCGCCCCGACCCGGACGCGGACATCGAGGAGATCGCCACCAGCGAGCTGGCCGTCGACGTCACCGCCGGCGAGTACTTCCGCGGTTACCTCGCGCGCCTGCGTGGCGGCGACACCGGCCTGCTGCCGGTCATCATCGGACTGGTCGCGATCGCGATCGTCTTCGGCTCCCTCTCCGGGGCGTTCCTCACCCCCGGGAACTTCGCCAACCTGCTGGTGCAGGGAGCGCCGTACATGCTGATGGCGATGGCGGCGGTCTTCGTCCTGCTGCTCGGAGAGGTCGACCTGTCCCTCGGCTTCGTGGCCGGGGTCGCCGCGGTGACCTGCGCCGTGCTGGCCAGCAAGGGCTGGCCGTGGTGGGCGGCCTGCCTCGCCGCCCTGGTGGTGACCACCCTGATCGGCCTGTTGCAGGGCGTGATCGTGGCCCGGGTCGGCGTGCCCTCGTTCGTCGTCACCTTGGCCGGCTTCCTCGGCTGGCAGGGCGTGATGCTCCTCGTGCTCGGCAACGGCGGCACCATCCCGGTCAACAGCCAGACGATCTTCAACTTCGCCAACGGACTGCTGGCGCCTTGGGTCGGGTGGCTGTTCTACGCGATCGCGGCCGTCGCCTTCGTCGCGGTGGAGTTGACGAACTGGCGTCGCCGTCGGGCCAGCGGCCTGGCCTCGCGTCCCACTCCCGTCGTGGTGCTGCGCATCCTGGTGGTGCTCGTCGTGGGGGCGATCGTGGTCTGGTTGTGCAACATCGACCGTGGCTCGGTCAACCCCATCGAGGGAGTGCCGTGGGTCGTGCCGATCGTGCTCGGCGTGCTGCTGCTGTGGACGTTCCTGATGACCCGGACCCGGTTCGGGCGCTACGTCTACGCCGTCGGCGGGAACGCCGAGGCCGCGCGGCGGGCGGGCGTGAAGCTCGCCTTCGTCCGGACGACCATCTTCGGTCTCGCCGGCCTCACCACCGGCATGGCCGGACTCATGTTCCTGTCCCGGCTCAACTCGATCTCCACCAGCTTCGACGGCGGCATCTACGTCCTCTATGCCATCGCCGGAGCGGTGATCGGTGGCACCAGCCTCTTCGGCGGGCGCGGCAAGATCATCCACGGTGTGCTCGGCGCCCTGGTCATCGCGGGCATCGACAACGGCATGGGGCTGCTCAGTGTGTCAGCGGCCTCCAAGTACGTCGTGACCGCTCTCGTCCTGCTCGCGGCCGTGTCCATCGACGCGATAGCGCGGCGCGGGCGTGCAGGGCACGGGCTCGCCGCCTGACACCGACCGGACACCCGTTGCGCGAGGGTTCTCGGCTCGCAGGGCCGAGTGCGCTCTCGCGCCGGGTGTCCGGTCGGTGGGTCAGCTCTTGACGGCGCCGGCCATCAGCCCGCCGACGAACCAGCGACCGAGCAGGATGTAGACGATCAGGGTCGGCGCGGTCACCAGCAGGGCACCGGCCATGACTTCCGGGTACGGCACGATCTGGGACCCGGCCAGGTTCGCCAGGCCCAGGATGACCGGCCCGTTGCTCTCGCTCGAGAGGAACACGGCGAACAGGTAGTCGTTCCAGATCTGGGTGAACTGCCAGATGATGGTCACCACGAACCCGGGCGCGGACAGCGGCAGGACGAGGGACCCGAAGGTCCGCAGCATCCCCGCGCCGTCGACCCGGCCCGCCTCGATGAGGTCGTTCGGGATCGTCGTCTGGTAGTAGTTGCGGAAGATCAGCGTGCAGATGGGGATGCCGTAGACGGTGTGCACCAGCAGCAGCTGTGGGATGCCCTGGGGCAGCCCGGTGTGCGGCAGGAACTGCAGCAGCGGCACCATCACCGCCTGGTAGGGGATGAACATCCCGAACAGGATCAGCGTGAACACCACGTTGGCACCCGGGAAGCGCCACCGGGAGAGCACGAAACCGTTCATCGACCCGAGCAGCGAGGCGAGCAGTGCGCCCGGCACGGCGAGCGCCACCGTGCGCAGCAGGGCCGGGCTGAGCACCTTCCAGGCCGCCGCCCAGCCCTCGGTCGACAACGCGGTGGGCAGAGCCCAGCGGTTCGGGCTGAGCGCCTCGTCGAACGACTTGAAGCTCGTCACGACCAGCACGTAGGCCGGGATCAGCACCACGACGAGGAAGAGGACGAGCAGCACCAGCCGCACGGCCTTGCCACCGCGCTCGCCGCGCGAGGGCTTGCGCCGGCGCTCGGCCGCCGGTGGTGCCGGCAGCTTGTCGGCGGCGGTCTGGACGGTCGTCATGCCTGCTTCTCCTGGCGGGCGTTGTGGACCAGGTAGGGCACGACGAGCAGCGCCACGGCCACCAGCAGGATGATCGCCACCGCCGCCGCCTGGGCGAAGTCCTGCTGCCCGGTCAGCGTCCACATGATCACCATCGGCACCGAGGTGAACACGTTCTTCTCCCCGGAGATCGCCATGATGATGTCGAACATCTTCAGCGACATGTGGCCGAGGATGATGATGGCCGACAGCGCGATGGGGGACAGCTGCGGGAACAGCACGTGCCGGTAGAGCTGGAACTCGTTGGCGCCGTCGATGCGCGCCGCCTCGCGCAGCTCACCGGGGATGCCGCGGAACCCGGCCAGGAACAACGCCATGATGTAGCCGGACAGCTGCCAGACGGCAGGAATGGCGATGGCCGCGATCCCCCAGGTCGGGTCGGAGACCCACCACTGGTTCTTGAGGAAGCCCAGCCCCATCATGTCGAACAGCTGGTTCAGCCCGGAGGCACTGGCACCGGTGTCGCTGTTGAGCAGCCAGTTCCAGACGACGCCCGAGGCGAACATCGACACGGCCATGGGGAACAGGTAGACCGCGCGGAACAGCCCTTCGGCCTTCAGCCCCTTCTCGAGCAACATGGCCCACAGCAGCCCGAAGAACAGCGCCCCGGCGATGTAGATCACCGCGAGGATCAGCATGTGCTTCATCGACTGGATGAAGCCCGAGTTGCTCAGCAGCGTCTCGTAGTTGGTGAGACCCACGTGCGCGCTCGGGTCCACGCCGATCTGACGCTCGAACCGGCTGTTGTTGTTGGTCAGCGAGATGTTCGCCGACCACCCGATCATGCCGTAGACGAAGAACGCGACCAGGACGAGCGAGGGGGAGATGAGCAGGAGCCCAGGTCCCCACTCGCGCAGCTTGCGGGGCATCTCAGCCGAGCGTCTTCTTCCAGCCCGAGTACTTCTGGGCCATCTGCACCAGCTTCTGCTGCAGCTGGGCGACGTCGGGGTTGGAGCTGAAGGCGCTCATCGCCGTCTGGATGTCGTTGTTCCACGCGCCGGGTCCGGCCGAGCCGTGGGCCATCGAGGGGGCGAGCTCGTCGGACTTCCACTGCTTCATCGCCCACTGCTGGTACTTCGGGTAGTCCTTCGGGTCGGCGTCCGTGCGCGCGGGGATCGAGCCCTTCTTGGTGTTGAAGGCCTTCTGCCCCTCGGGGCTGCCGACCACCTTCAGCCAGCACTTGGCGCCCTCGGGGTCCTTGCCGTCCACCGGGAGGGTGAACGAGTCGGACAGCCACTGGTAGACGCCGTCAGTGCCCGGCGCCGGCCAGTAGGTGTAGTCGGACTCCGGCACGTTCAGCGTCATCAGCTGGGCCGGGACCCAGTCACCCATCACCTGGTAGCCGGCTCGCGCCTCACCGCCCTTGGGGAAGAGGTACTTGGCCAGGGCCGCGTCCCAGTCCATCGTGTCGCGGTCCGGGTTGGTGAAGCTCATCAGCGTCTTGAAGTCGTTCAGCGCGGAGGTGACCTCGCTGCTGTCCCACTTCGTCGAGCCGTCCCACAGCCCGTTGAACTTCTCCACGCCGAGGTCGCCCAGGAGGGTGGTCTCCATGAGCATCTCCTCGGCGAAGCCCTTGGACATCGCGAGCGGGTGCTCGTAGCCGGCCTTCTGGAGCTGCTCAAGGTCGGAGATCCATGCGTCGATGCTGTCCGGCGCCGTGTTCGGGTCGATCCCGGCCTTCTTCAGCACGGTCGGGTTCACCCAGACCATGTTGGCCCGGTGGATGTTGGCCGGGACCGAGTAGATCTTGCCGTTGACGGTCAGCTGGTCGACCAGGTTCTGCGGGAAAGCCTTGTCGAAGCCGTTCTCCTTGAACAGCGAGGTGATGTCCTCGATCTGGCCGTTGGCGATGTAGTCGGTCAGCTCGCCCCCGGCGTGTGCCTGGAAGGTGCTCGGCGGGTTGCCGGCCTCGAGGTTGTTGGCCAGCAGCGTCTTGGCCTTGTCGCCGCCGCCGCCGGCGACGGCGGCGTTGACGAACGTGTACTTCGGGCACTGCTGCTTGAAGACGGAGACCATCCCGTCCAGCCCGGCCTTCTCGCCGCCGGCGGCCCACCAGGTGAACACCTGGACCTTGTTGCTGCCGCTGGCCCCGGTTCCCGAGCTCTGGTCGCTGTCACCGCCGGCGCCGGTGCTGCCGCCCCCGCCACCGCAGGCGGACAGGGCGAGAGTGGCACTGATGGCGAGCGCGGCCGCCGCGCGAGGCTTGGTGAGACGCATCGTGAGCCTTCCCGATCCCGTGGATGGTGGTCGCGCGCGGCCCTCCGCGCGCGACGGTGCCCCAGAGGGCCTCCGGCTGCACCCTCGCGCCTGATGGCAGCGGTGTCAACGACGTTGACCAGATCGCCACCATGTCGTTGCCTGACGCGAGCCGGGAGCTTCACGTGAGGATCTCACGGCCGCCAGCAGGCCTGCCTAGCCGAGCAGCGCCTCCCGCAGCGTGTCCAGGCCGACGCCGCCGATGTCGAGCGCCCGGCGGTGGAAGCGCTTGAGGTCGAAGTCCTCGCCCTCGCGCCGCCGCAGCTCGTCGCGCAGCTCCAGCCACAGCCGCTCGCCGACCTTGTACGACGGTGCCTGGCCCGGCCAGCCCAGGTAGCGGTCCAGCTCGAACCGGAGCTGGCCCTCGCCCTGGTTGGCGTGCGCGGTGAGGAACTCCCAGGCCTTCTCGTAGGTCCACTCACCGCCGCCGACCTCCTCGGGAGCCTCGAAGCCGCAGTGCACGCCGATGTCGATCACGACCCGCGCCGCGCGCAGCGACTGCCCGTCCAGCAGGCCCATCCGGTCGCCGGGATCGTCCATGTAGCCGAGGTCGGCCATCAGCCACTCCGCGTAGAGCGCCCAGCCCTCGCCGTGCCCGGAGGTCCAGGCGGCGAGGCGGCGCCAGCGGTTGAGGATCGCCGAGCGGTAGACCGTCTGCCCGACCTGGAGGTGGTGACCGGGCACGCCCTCGTGGTAGACGGTGGTCAGCTCCCGCCAGGTGCCGAAGACGTCCTCACCCAGGGGCACCGACCACCACATCCGTCCCGGGCGGCTGAAGTCCTCGCTCGGCCCGGTGTAGTAGATCCCGCCGGTGTGGGTCGGCGCGATCCGGCACTCGATCGTGCGCACCGGGTCGGGGACGTCGAAGTGCGTGCCCGCGAGGTTGGCGACGGCTTCATCCGCGCGCCTCTGCATCCACTGCTGCAGCTCGGACGTGCCGTGCAGCTGGTAGCGCGGGTCGTCGTCGAGGGCCGCGATCGCCTCCTTGACGGTGGCGCCCGGCTTGATCTGCTCGGCCACCTTCTCCATCTCGGCGGTGATGCGCGCGAGTTCCTCCTGCCCCCAGGCGTAGGTCTCCGCGAGGTCCACCTCGGCGCCGAGGAAGAAGCGCGACATCAGCCGGTAGCGGTCCGTCCCGCAGGCGTCGGCCACCGGGGCGTCGTCCAGCAGCTCGGTGCGCAGGGTGTCCGCGAGCCGCGCGTAGGCGTCCGACGCCTGCCCGACCGCCTCCTCCAGCGAGCTGCGCACCCCCTCGCTGATCTCCTGCTCCCCGGCGCGCGCCTCCCGGACGAGGGTCGCGAAGTAGCCGTCCTCGCTGGTGAACTCGAGGCACTGCTTGATGCAGGCGCGCACCTGTCGCTTCGGGCTGATCCGGCCCTTGGCCTTGGCCGCCCGCAGCGACTCCACCCAGGAGTCCAGGGCACGCGGCACCTTCGCCATGCGGACCGCGATGACGTCCCAGTCCTCGTCGGTGGCCGTCGGCATGAGGTCGAAGACGTCGCGCACCTCCTGCATCGGCGAGGCGATCACGTTGAGGGACATCTCGTCCAGCCCCGCCTCGTGCATCTCCTCGGCGAGCCCGAGCCGCTCCTGCATCGCCGAGAGCGTCACCCGGTCGACGTCGTCGGTGGGCTCGGCCGCCGCGAGCTGCCCGAGGGTGCGCCGGCGCAGGGCCGACTGCTCGGCGAGGCCGGCGGGGGAGAAGTCGTCGAGGTCCTCGTCGTGCCCGGGGATGCCCAGGTAGGTCGCGGTCAGCGGGCTCAGCTCGATCTCGGCCTCGAGGTGCGCATCGGCGAGCCGGTCGATCTCCGTGGCCGGGCGGGTGGTCGGGGTGCGGTCAACAGGGGTGTCGTTGGTCACCGGCCGAAACTACACCGCGCCCCGCGCTCCGTGCAGGGACGACGCGGTATGCCGGTCAGCAGGGCAGTGCCGACGCACGCCACTGGCCCGGGCCGTGCCCGGGCACCGCGCCGACGAGCCGCTCGCGTGCCGCCCAGCGGGACACCTGCCGCGGCCGCTCCTGCTCGCCCCCGCCCACCGTCGCCAGCACGGTGACGAGCGCCGCGACCTCCTCGGGGGACGCGTCCCCACGGACGATCCGCAGCGCCGGCCGGCTCGCGTCGTCACCGTCGACACTCATAGCGGGATGTTCCCGTGCTTCTTGGCCGGCAGCGACTCCCGCTTGGTGCGCAGGGCGCGCAGGGCCTTGATCACCGAGGACCGCGTGTACGACGGGGGGATGACCGAGTCGACGTAGCCCCGCTCGGCAGCGACGTAGGGGTTGGCGAGGGTGTCCTCGTAGTCCTGGATGAACTGCTGCCGGGCGGCCTCGACCGCCTCCGCGTCACCGCCGCTCTCCTCGGTGACCCGCTGGATCTCCTTGCGGTAGAGGATGTTCACCGCTCCCTGGGCCCCCATGACCGCGATCTGGGCGGTGGGCCAGGCGAGGTTGATGTCGGCACCGAGGTGCTTGGACCCCATGACGTCATAGGCGCCGCCGTAGGCCTTGCGGGTGATCACCGTGACGAGGGGGACGGTCGCCTCGGCGTAGGCGAAGATCAGCTTGGCCCCCCGCCGGATGATGCCGTTCCACTCCTGGTCGGTGCCGGGCAGGAAGCCGGGCACGTCGACGAACGTCAGCACCGGGATGTTGAACGCGTCGCAGGTGCGCACGAACCGGGCGGCCTTCTCCGAGGCGTCGATGTCGAGGGTCCCGGCGAGCTGCAGCGGCTGGTTGGCCACGACGCCGACCGAGTGGCCGTCGACGCGCCCGAAGCCGCAGACGATGTTCTGCGCGAACATCTCCTGCACCTCACAGAACTCGTGGTCGTCGAGGACGTGCTCGATGACCGTGCGCATGTCGTACGGCATGTTCGGGGAGTCGGGGATGAACGTGTCGAGGACCCTGTCGTCCTCGTCCACCTCGAGGCTGACGTCGGCGTCGAAGACCGGGCTGTCCTCCAGGTTGTTCGACGGCAGGTAGGACAGCAACTGGCGCGCGTAGTCGATCGCGTCGTCCTCGTCGCTCGCCATGTAGTGCGCGACGCCGGACTTCGTGTTGTGCGAACGCGCCCCGCCGAGCTCCTCGAACCCGACCGACTCGCCCGTGACCGTCTTGATGACGTCCGGGCCGGTGATGAACATGTGCGAGGTCTGGTCGACCATCACGGTGAAGTCGGTGATCGCGGGGGAGTAGACCGCCCCGCCGGCGCACGGGCCCAGGACGAGCGAGATCTGCGGGACCACACCGGAGGCGTGCACGTTGCGCCGGAAGATCTCGGCGTAGAGGCCGAGCGCGACGACGCCCTCCTGGATCCGTGCCCCGCCGGAGTCGTTGATGCCGACCACCGGGCAGCCGATCTTCATCGCGAGGTCCATGACCTTGACGATCTTCTCGCCGAAGACCTCTCCGAGGGAGCCGCCGAACACGGTGAAGTCCTGCGAGAACACCGCGACCGGACGCCCGTCGACCGTGCCGTAGCCGGTGACGACCCCGTCACCGTAGGGACGGTTGCGGTCCTGCCCGAAGTTCGTGGACCGGTGCCGGGCGAGCTCGTCCATCTCGACGAAGGAGCCTTCGTCGAGCAGCTGCTCGATGCGCTCGCGGGCGGTCCGCTTGCCCTTCGCGTGCTGCTTCTCCACGGCGCGCGCCGAGCCCGCGTGCACGGCCTCGTCGTTGCGTCGGTGCAGGTCGGCGAGCCGCCCGGCGGTGGTGCGGATGTCGCTCTCGGGCGGCGCGGAGGGGGAGGGGACCGCCTCCGTCGTCTCGGTGCGCGCAGCGTCGGTCATGCGCGGCAGCCTATCTTTAGGCGCATGCGCGAGTCCGTGGCTGTCCCCGCTCTCCGGGCCGCGCTGCCGGCGGACGCGCCGTGGCGGCCGGAGGTCCACGAGAGCGTCGGCTCGACCAACGTCGAGGCGCTGCGCGACCCCCGGCCCTGGCGGGTCGTGGTGGCCGAGCACCAGAGCGCGGGCAAGGGCCGGATGCAGCGGCGCTGGGAGGCGCCGCCCCGCTCCTCCCTCGCGATCTCCGTGGTCCTCCCGGTCGAGGGCGCCGCCCCGCGCCTGGGTTGGATCCCGCTCATCACCGGTATGACGATCCGCACCACCGCCGCCCAGCTCACCAGCCGGTGCCCCGCCGGGGCCGCGGGGCCGGAGGCGGAGCCGCTCGGCGACCGCGTCGCCCTGAAGTGGCCCAACGACGTGCTCGCCCGGGAGCAGCCGGCGGGCGACGACACCGCGGGTGCCGGCGCCCGGTGGCGCAAGCTGTGCGGTGTGCTCTGCGAGCTCGCGCCCTCCGGTGAGGTGGTCGTCTGCGGTGCGGGCCTCAACGTCGACCTGTCGAGCGAGGAGCTCCCCGTCCCCGGCGCGACGTCGCTCACGCTGTGCGGCGTGGAGCACCCCAGCCGGGAGGCCCTCGTCGCCGGCTTCCTGCAGCACCTGGGGGATGCGCACCGGGCCTGGCAGGCGGGCGGCGGGGCGCTGGAGGGTGTGCGCACGGCATACCGGCGGTCCTGCCTGACCATCGGCCAACCGGTGCGCGTGCACCGGCCCGGGCGCGATCCAGTCGAGGGACGCGCGGTCGCCGTGGACGACGAGGGGCGCCTCGTCGTCGACGGACCCGGCGGCCGGCAGGCACTCGCCGCCGGCGACGTCGAGCACGTCCGGGCCGCGGAGGCGACGTGACCGACGAGCAGCCCGGAGCGCGCGAGACCGCCTCGCTGAAGGACGAGCTCGAGGCCCGGCTGCTCGGGTCCCCGCGCAGCATGCGGCGGCGGGAGGTCAGCGGTGGCGCGGAGGTGTCCCTGCTGAGCGCCCGGCGGTTCTGGCACGCGCTGGGGTTCCCGAACGTGCGCGAGCGGGACCGGGTGTTCACCGACGCCGACCTCGCCGCGCTGCGCAGCGTCGTGGGACTGGTGCGCCGGGGCCGGTTCGACGAGGGCACGGCCCTCGGGCTGACGCGGGCGATGGGCCGGACCACCGACCGGCTGGCGGTGTGGCAGACCCAGCTCGTCACCGAGGCGCTCGCGGCCCGCGAGGGCGACCGGCCCCGGGGCCCGGAGGAGACGGCGCGGCTCGTCGCGGACCTCGCCGACGAGCTCGAGCCGCTCCTGGTCTACGCCTGGCGGCGCCACCTCAGCGCCGCGCTGTCCCGGTTGCTCGCCGACGCGGAGCCGGCCGAGCCGCGGGGCGGGCTGGTGCGCGCGGTGGCCTTCGCCGACCTCGTCTCGTTCACCGCGTTCGTGCGGACGCTCACCGAGGCCGAGCTGGGCCGGGTGGTGCAGCAGTTCGAGGTGCTGACCTCCGAGGTCGTGACCTCGCACGGCGGCCGGCTGGTCAAGACGCTGGGCGACGAGGTGCTCTTCAGCACCCATGACGTCGCCGCCGCGGCGCACATCGCCGTGGACCTCGTGGAGGCGGTCGACCGGGACGCGATCCTGCCGCACGTGCGGGTCGGCCTGGCCTGCGGCCCGGTCGTCTCCCGCTTCGGGGACGTGTTCGGCACTACGGTGAACCGGGCCAGCCGGCTCACCGCCGTGGCGGAGCAGGGCTGCGTCGTGGTGGACGACGCCGCGGCCACTGCTCTCGCGCGCGACCCGGCGTTCCGCCTCGAGGCGCTGCCGACGCAGCCGCTGCACGGACTGGGCGACGTGCCCTCGTGGGCGCTGCGCCGGACCGGGACACTGGACGCCGAGCGCGCCGGCGACCGGCCCGAGTGGACCGACGACGACCTGATGGAGGAGCGCGATGACTGAGGAGCACGTGACCGCAGGCGAACCCGGCGGCGAGGAGCTGGTGCGGGTCACCCGGCACGGGGAGGGCGGCCACGTCGTCGAGCTGGCGCTCAACCGGCCCGCCGCGATGAACGCCGTCTCCACCGACATGGCCCGGGCGATCGGCGCCGCCACCGACGCGCTCGCCGCGGACGAGAGCGTGCGGTGCGTCGTCCTGACGAGCACCAGCCCCAAGGCATTCTGCGTCGGTGCGGACCTGAAGGAGCGCAACGCCTTCACCGACGCCGACCTGATGGAGCAGCGCCCGGTCGCCCGGGCGGCCTACGGCGGCGTGCTCGCCCTGCCGGTGCCCAGCATCGCCGCGGTGGAGCGCTACGCCCTCGGGGGCGGTCTGGAGCTCGCCCTGTCCTGCGACCTCATCGTGGCCGGCACCGAGGCGGTCGTGGGGCTGCCCGAGGTGAGCGTGGGCGTCATACCGGGCGGGGGCGGGACCCAGCTGCTGCCGCGACGCATCGGCTGGTCCCGGGCCGCGTCAATGATCTTCACCGCCCGGCGGCTGGCGGCGCGGGAGGCCGGCGAGCTCGGGGTGGTCGACGAGGTGGTCGAGGCCGGCACCGCCCGCGACCGTGCGCTGGAGCTGGCCGGCACGATCGCCGGGCACTCGCCGGTCGGGTTGCGCAGCGCCAAGCGGGCGATGCGGCTGGGAGCGGACGTCGACCTGGCGACCGGGCTGGAGGTCGAGGACGCCTGCTGGCGGACCACCGCCTTCTCCGGCGACCGGCGCGAGGGGGTGCGCGCATTCGCCGAGAAGCGTCGTCCGGCGTGGCCGGGCCGTTAGTCGGTGCCGGACAACCCCGACGATGCCCCCTACGATGCCGACCATGACCCGCGTCCTCCTGGCCGAAGACGACCCCACCATCTCCGAGCCGCTCGCCCGTGCCCTCCGGCGTGAGGGCTACGACGTGGACGTGTGCCCGGACGGCCGGGTGGCCCTGGAGGCCGTGGAGGAGAACCCGGACCTGGTGCTGCTGGACCTCGGCCTGCCCTACGTCGACGGGCTCGAGGTGTGCCGGCGCATCCGCAACGACGGCCGCAGCGTCCCCGTGCTCATCCTCACCGCCCGGGCCGACGAGGTGGACACGGTGGTCGGCCTCGACGCCGGTGCCGACGACTACGTGACCAAGCCGTTCCGGCTCGCCGAGCTGCTCGCCCGCGTGCGCGCGCTGCTGCGCCGCAAGAGCGGCGACACCGGCAGCGAGGGCGAGGTCATCCGGATCGACCCCGAGGCGCGACGGGCCTACTTCAAGGACGACGAGCTGCAGCTCACCGCGAAGGAGTTCGACCTGCTGCGGGTGCTCGTCCGCGAGCAGGGCAAGGTGGTGCCGCGCGAGCAGCTGATGCGGGAGATCTGGGAGACCGCCTGGTTCGGGTCCACCAAGACCCTCGACATGCACATCTCCGTGCTGCGCCGCAAGCTCGGGGACGACGCCGCCTCCCCCCGCTACATCACGACCGTGAGGGGCGTCGGCTTCCGGTTCGAGACGTCGAACCAGGGCTGAGGCTTGCGCCGGGGCCTGATCCGCTCCACGGTGATGGCGGTCGTGCTGGCCGTGCTCATCATCGGGGTGCCGACGCTGGTCCTCGTGGCGATGCACCTGCACCGTGACGCCGACGACTCCGCTCCCTCGCTCATCGAGGGGCTCGGCCCCCTGTGGCAGACGATCGTGGCGTTCGGCATCATCGTCGTGCTCGCCGTCGTCGGCGTCCTGGCCGGCGTCCTCGTCGCGGCGAAGCAGTCCCGGCGCTTCTCCGAGCCGATGCGGGAGCTGGCCGAGCGTGCCGAGCGGCTCGGTGGCGGGGAGTCGCGGTTCCAGCCGCTGGTCTCGGGCGTCGAGGAGGTCGACCGGGTCGCGCACGTCCTCGAGCGCAGCGCGCACCAGCTCAACTCCTCCCTCGCCGCCGAGCGCGAGTTCGCCTCGGACGCCTCGCACCAGTTGCGCACCCCGCTGACCGCCCTGCTCATGCGGCTGGAGGAGATCTCCGTCACCGACGAGCTGGGGGTGGTGCGCGAGGAGGCCCGGATCGCCATCGACCAGGTCGAGCGGCTCAACCGGGTGGTCGACGAGCTGCTGACCCGCAACCGCCGGGGAGGTGAGGCCGCGGGGGTGTCGGTCTCCCTCGACTCGGTCATCGCGGCGCTGCAGCGGGAGTGGCAGCCGGCGTTCGAGCAGGCCCGGCGCAGCGTCCACGTCCACGGCGAGCGCGGCCTGCGGGTGCAGGTCACCCCCGTGGCCCTGTCGCAGATGCTGTCCACCCTGCTGGAGAACTCCCTCGACCACGGCCGCGGCACGGTCGACCTGCAGGCCCGCCGCAGCGGGCCGTCGGTCGTCGTCGAGGTCAGCGACCAGGGCACCGGTGTCCCCGCCGACATCGCCCCGCACATCTTCGAGCGGTCGGTCAGCAGCGCCTCGAGTACCGGCCTCGGCCTCGCACTCGCCCGCGACCTCGCCGAGGCCAACGGCGGCCGGCTGGAGCTGGTGCAGGCTCAGCCGGTGATCTTCGCGCTGTTCCTGTCCGAGGCGCCCCTGTGATCCCCGTCCGAGGCTCGTCGCCCGCCGGCCCCGCGTCGGGCCGCTCGACCGTGCTGCCGGGCAGTCTCGGTGAGTCGGCCAGCGCGTCCCCGCGGAAGACGACGGTGCGGTAGGCCCAGAACCGGAAGACGGTCCCGAGCACCAGTCCCACCCCGTTGCCGCTGACGTTGTCCGCGAGCTGGGTGTGCAGGTCGAGCACGTAGCGCGAGAACCCCAGGCAGGCGACGGCGATGAGCATGCCGACCAGGTTGAACAGCACGAACAGCAGCAGCTCGTGTGCCACGGCGGGACGACGACGCCGCCGGAAGGTCCAGTAGCGGTTCCCCAGCCACGAGACCAGGGTCGCGACCGAGACCGAGAGGATCTTGGCCCGCAGCGGTATGTCATGCAGCGGGCCCCGGGTGGCCTCGTCGCCGAGCAGGCTCGAGACGTGCGGACCGAACACCAGCAGGTTGTAGCCGCCGACGTCGACGACGAACGCGACGAGCCCGATCAGCCCGAACTTGACCAGCTCGCGCACGAGGACGTCGAGCGCGTGGCGCAGCCGCTGCACCGGCGTGCCGGCAGCGCTCGATCCTCGCACTTCCTGAGCGTATGCCGCCCCGGGAGCCTGCCCAACCCGGCCGGTAGTCTCGTCACTCGTGACCTCGGCTGTGAACCCTCCCCTGCGCGCCCCCGGTGGCTTCCCCGTCGTCGGCATCATCGGGGGAGGCCAGCTCGCCCGCATGTGCCAGCCCCCGGCCGTGAACCTGTCGATCACCCTCGCGGTGCTGTCGGAGACGGCCGACGGCGCGGCGCCGCTCGTCGTCCCGTCCGCGCCGGTCGGCGACTACACCGACGTGGAGCAGGTGCGCGCCTTCGCCCGCGGGTGCGACGTCGTGACCTTCGACCACGAGCACGTGCCGGCGGACGTGCTGGCCGCGCTCGCGGCGGACGACGTGCCGCTGCACCCGTCGCCCGCCGCGCTGGTCTTCGCCCAGGACAAGCTCGCGATGCGCCGCCGGCTCGGGGGGATCGGGATCCCCTGCCCCCGATGGGCCGCCGTGCAGGACCCCAAGGAGCTGCTCGCCTTCGGCGAGGAGGTCGGCTGGCCCGTGGTCGTCAAGACCCCCAAGGGCGGGTATGACGGCAAGGGCGTTCGCGTCGTCTCCTCACCGCAGGAGGTGGCGGACTGGTTCGCCCTCGTCGAGCGGGACAGGGAGCAGGGGGGCAAGCTCGCCGACGGCCTGCTCGCCGAGGAGAAGGTCGTCTTCCGCCGTGAGCTGGCCCTGCTGGTCGCCCGCAGCCCGTCGGGGCAGGCGTCGGCCTGGCCGGTGGTCGAGACCGTCCAGACCGACGGGATCTGCACCCAGGTGATCGCCCCCGCCCCGGACCTCGACCCGGACCTGGCCGCCCACGCCACCGAGGCCGGCCTGCGCGTCGCCGGGGAGCTCGGTGTCACGGGGGTCATGGCGATCGAGCTGTTCGAGGTCGCCGCCGGCGAGGGGTCCGGCGGCGCGACCGAGGTGCTCGTCAACGAGCTGGCGATGCGCCCGCACAACAGCGGCCACTGGACCATCGACGGCGCGGTCACCAGCCAGTTCGAGCAGCACCTGCGCGCGGTGCTCGACCTGCCCCTCGGGGAGACCGGGCCCCGGTCCCGGTGGACGGTGATGGGCAACGTGCTGGGCGGTGAGCACGAGAGCCTCTACCCGGCATACCGGCACCTGATGGCGCGCGACCCCGGGCTCAAGGTGCACCTCTACGGCAAGGGTGTGCGGCCCGGCCGCAAGATCGGCCACGTCAACGTGTGCGGTGACGACCTCGCACAGCTGCGTGAACGAGCGCAGCACGCCGCCGACTACCTGCAGGGAGTGGTGACCGAATGACCGTGCCACCTCGGGAGGCCGCCCGCGCCGTGGTCGGCCTCGTCATGGGCAGCGACAGCGACTGGCCCACCATGGAGGCGGCCGCGCTCGCCCTGGACGAGTTGGGGATCCGCTACGAGGCGGACGTCGTGTCCGCGCACCGGATGCCGATGGAGATGCTGGCCTACGGCTCCGAGGCGGCCCGGCGCGGCCTGCGGGTGGTCATCGCCGGCGCCGGTGGGGCCGCGCACCTGCCCGGCATGCTCGCGTCCGTCACCCCGCTGCCGGTCATCGGCGTGCCGGTGCCCCTGAAGCACTTGGACGGGATGGACTCGCTGCTGTCGATCGTGCAGATGCCGGCCGGCGTGCCCGTGGCCACGGTGTCGGTCGGTGGTGCGCGCAACGCCGGACTGCTGGCGGCGCGGATCCTCGGTGCCGGCGAGGGGCAGGAGGCCGAGCGGATCCGCTCGGCCATGGTCGACTTCCAGGACGACCTGCGCGACCAGGCCCAGGCCAAGGGACGGCGACTGCGCGAGCGTCGTGGGTGACTCGGGCGCGGGCCCGCCCCGGCCGCCGACCGGGCCAGTGACGCTGCGGCCCGTGGATCGCACGCACCGGGCGGTGCTGTCGAACCTCGGCCAGCTCTACCGGCACGACCTGTCCGGTCCCTACGGCCTGCTGCCGAACCCGGACGGCACCTTCAACGACCGGCGCCTCGACCTCTTCCTCGCCGAGGCGGGACCGGACGTGCGCGCCTGGCTCATCGACGTGGCCGGTGGCCTCGGCGGGTTCGTGATGACGCGGGCCGACGACGACGGCCTCGGCCGGATGATCTGCGACTTCTTCGTGGTCCGCGCCCTGCGGCGCACGGGTGTGGGGCGGGAGACGGCCCGCCAGGTGGTTGCCATGGCTCCGGGCAGGTGGCGGATCGGCTTCCAGCGCTACAACACCGGGGCGCAGGACTTCTGGTCCCGGGTGGCGACGGACGCCGTGGGGGACCGGTGG
>DASSKF010000014.1:0-3668 GCA_035690725.1 Segeticoccus sp. | reverse complement strand
CGCGTCGAGCTCCCGGTGGGCGTCGGCCGCCTCGTCGAGCGGGAAGGTGGCGTGCACGACCGGCCTCACCCGGCCCGAGTCGACCATCGGCCAGACGTGCTCGCGCACCGCGGCCACGATGGTGGCCTTCTCCGACCTGGGTCTGGCCCGCAGGCTCGTCGCGATGACGGCGCCGCGCTTGGCGAGCAGCTTGCCGATGTCGAGCTCACCCTTGCGCCCGCCCTGCATGCCGATGATCACCAGGCGCCCCGACGGAGCGAGGGCGGAGACGTTGAAGCCCAGGTACTTCGCGCCCATGTTGTCCAGGATCACGTCGGCGCCGTGGCCGTCGGTCGCCTCCTTGAGCTCCTCGACGAAGTCCTGCTCCGTGTAGTTGACGAGGATCTCGGCGCCGAGATCCCGGCACACCTGCAGCTTCTCGGCCGTGCCCGCGGTCACGGCGATGTGGGCGCCCACCTCGCGAGCGAGCTGGATGGCCATGGTGCCGATGCCGCTGGAGCCCCCGTGGACCAGGAACGTCTCGCCCGGCTGCAGGTTCGCGGTCAGGAAGACGTTGGACCACACCGTGCAGGTGACCTCCGGCAGTGCGGCCGCGTCCCGCAGCGACACTCCCTGCGGCACCGGCAGGAGCTGCCCGGCCGGCACGGCGACCTGCTGGGCATACCCGCCCCCGGCGAGCAGCCCACAGACCTCGTCGCCCACCGACCAGCCCTCGACCCCCTCGCCGAGCCGGCTGATGGTGCCGCTGACCTCGAGCCCCGGGTACTCCGGCTCGCCTTCCGGCGGTGGATACTTCCCCAGCCGCTGCATCACGTCGGCGCGGTTCACCCCGGCCGCAGTGACCTCGACGAGGACCTCGCCCTCCGCGGGCTCGGGAGCGGGCACCTCGGCCGGCACGAGCGCGTCGGCGTCGCCCGGTTCCGGAATCGTGATCGCCTTCATGGTTCGACCCTATGCACTCTCCTGCGCGCCCGCGCCAGCTCCTCGGGGGTGTCGACGTCCTCGACGAGCTCTGTCGGCTGCGGAACCTCGAGGACGTCCATGGCGCCGAGCAGTGCCCGGGCCGGCGTGCCCGCCGCAGGCTCCGGGACCGCTGCGCGCAAGGCCTGCCACCGGTATGCCGTGAGCAAGGGCTGGCGGCGCCCCTCACCGTCCAGCGCCGTCGCTGCGGCGGCCGTCGGGTGCTCGGCGAGCCGGTCGACGAGCTCGCCCGCGGCCGGGGCGGCGAACGGCTGGTCGCCCGCGAGCACCACCACCACCTCCGCCTCGGGCGTCGTGCCCGTCGACGTGGGCGGACCGGAGTGGAGGGCACGGAGGACGCCGAGCCCCGCGGCGACACCGGCGACGGGGCCGCCGCCCGGTGGCTGCTCGCGGGTCCACGTGACCGTCCGCCGGGTGGCTCGTTCGACGCCGACACACACGACGGCCCAGCCGGCTGGCAGGGCGTCGAGCAGGTGGTCGAGGACCGTGCTGCCGCCGAGGCGAAGTGCCGTCTTGTCGGTGCCGCCCATCCGCCGCGAGGTCCCGCCGCACAGCACGATCGCACCCACGTCCGCCATGGCGGCCAGCCTAGGACCCCCCACCAGCGACCGGACACCGCGTGCGCGAGCCACCTCGGGCGTTCCGCCCGGGTGCGCTCGCGCACGCGGTGTCCGGTCGCGAAGGGAACGTGAGCGCGGGTGCCGACGGGGCCGGGTCAGAAGGCCTCTTCGGGGACCTCCATGAGCGCGTTGTCGGTCGTCTCGGCGATCCGCCGCTCGGCCGCCAGCTTCGGCAGCACCGTCCGCGCGAAGAAGCGTGCCGCGGCGACCTTGCCCTCGTAGAAGTGCCGGTCGGCCCCAGACAAGGCAGGGAGCTCGTCCGACCGGGCTGCGTCGAGCCGGCGCCCGGCGATCTCGGCCTGCCGCAGCAGCAGCCAGCCGACGACCAGGTCTCCGGCGGCCAGCAGCAGGCGGGAGGTGTTCTGCCCGACCTTGTGGAGGTTCGTGGGGTCACCGCCGCTGCGCGGGTCGGACTTCATCAGCTCGCCGACCATGGCGCCGACGATCGCCTGCACGTCGTCGACGGCCTTGCCGAGCAGCTCGCGCTCCACGTCGAGCGTGCCGTCGCCGGTGTCCTTGGCGAACTTCTGGACCTGCGCGGCGACGTGGCCGAGGGCCTGTCCCTTGTCCCGGACGATCTTGCGGAAGAAGAAGTCCAGGCCCTGGATCGCGGTCGTGCCCTCGTAGAGGGTGTCGATCTTGGCGTCGCGGACGTACTGCTCGACCGGGTAGTCCTGCAGGAAGCCGGACCCACCGAACGTCTGCAGCGACTCCGTCCCGAGCAGCACCCATGCGCGCTCGGAGCCCAGCCCCTTGACGATCGGCAGCAGCAGGTCGTTGACGCGCTCCGCCATCCCGGCCGGCGAGTCCGGCTCAGCGTCAACGGTTCCGGCGAGGTCGCCGCTGTCCAGCTGGTGCTGGTCGACGACGTCCTGCTGGGTCGCGGTGAAGAGGACGAGCGCACGCAACCCCTCGGCATACGCCTTCTGGAGCATGAGTGAGCGGCGGACGTCGGGGTGGTGGGTGATGGTCACCCGGGGAGCGGACTTGTCCGCCTGCTGGGTCAGGTCGGCACCCTGCACGCGCTGCTTGGCGTACTCCAGCGCGTTGAGGTATCCCGTCGACAACGTGGCGATCGCCTTGGTGCCCACCATCATTCGCGCGTGCTCGATGACCCGGAACATCTGCGCGATGCCGTCGTGCACGTCGCCGAGGAGAGTGCCGACGGCGGGCTCCTTCTCACCGAAGCGCAGCTCGCAGGTCGTGGAGACCTTCAGGCCCATCTTGTGCTCGACGTTGCTCACCTCGACGCCGTTGCGCCCGAGCAGCTCCCCGGACTCGAGGTCGACGTGGAACTTCGGCACGACGAAGAGGGACAGCCCCTTGGTCCCCGGGCCGGCGCCCTCGGGGCGGGCGAGCACGAAGTGGACGATGTTGCCGGCCAGGTCGTGCTCGCCGGAGGTGATGAAGCGCTTGACGCCGGTCAGGTGCCAGCTGCCGTCGGGCTGCTGCACCGCCTTCGCGCGGCCGGCGCCGACGTCCGACCCGGCGTCCGGCTCGGTGAGCACCATCGTGGCGCCCCACCGGTGCTCGACCATGAGGCGCGCGAGCGCCTGCTGCGGTTCGGTCCCGAGCAGGTAGAGCACCTTGGCGAAGGAGAAGCTGGCCGCATACATGGCGATCGCCGGGTTCGCGCCCAGGACGAGCTCGTTCATGGCCCAGCGCAGCGACGGCGGTACGACGGTGCCGCCGAGTCCCGCCGGGATGTCGATGCTCCAGAACTCCGAGTCCAGGTAGGCCCGGTAGGACCTCTTGAACGCCTCGGGGACCTCGACCTCGCCGGTCGCCGGGTCGAAGGTCGGCGGGGTGCGGTCGGAGTCGAGCAGGCTGGCCGCGAGGTCGGTCTCGGCGAGGTGCGCGAGGCCGCGGATCATCTCGCGGGCGGTGTCGGCGTCCACGTCCGCGTAGGGGCCCGAGCCCAGGACCTGGTCGCGGTCGAAGACCTCGAAGAGGTTGAACTCCAGGTCCCGGACGTTGCTCTTGTAGTGGCCCATGGCGGCGCTCCTTCGACCTCGTGTATGCCGAGTGCCTGCCTCCCGCGGTGCGGTCACGCAGGTGCCCGGCCGG
>DASSKF010000013.1:0-4955 GCA_035690725.1 Segeticoccus sp. | reverse complement strand
GGCATACTCCTCGATCCGGCCGCGGCGCACCTCCTTGACCTCCTTGAGCAGGCCGAGGTCGATCCCCGCCTCGTCGACCACGTAGCCGCTCGAGTCCGAGCAGGCGACGACCGTGCCGCCGAGCTCGTGGACCTTCTCGATCGCATAGATCGCGACGTTGCCCGAGCCGGACACGAGGACCTTGCTGCCGTCGAAGGAGCTGCCGTTCGCCCGCAGCATCTCGTCGACGAAGTAGACGGTGCCGAAGCCGGTGGCCTCCTTGCGGACCTGGGAGCCGCCCCAGCCGAGGCCCTTGCCGGTGAGCACCCCGGACTCGTAGCGGTTGGTGATCCGCTTGTACTGCCCGAAGAGGTAGCCGATCTCGCGGCCACCGACGCCGATGTCACCCGCGGGGACGTCGGTGTACTCGCCGAGGTGGCGGTAGAGCTCGTTCATGAAGGACTGGCAGAAGCGCATGATCTCCAGGTCCGACCGGCCCTTCGGGTCGAAGTCGGAGCCGCCCTTGCCGCCCCCGATCGGCAGCCCGGTCAGCGCGTTCTTGAAGATCTGCTCGAAGCCGAGGAACTTGACGATCCCCAGGTAGACGCTGGGGTGGAAGCGCAGGCCGCCCTTGAACGGGCCCAGCGCGGAGTTGAACTCGACCCGGAAGCCGCGGTTGATCTGCACGTTGCCGGCGTCGTCGACCCAGGGGACGCGGAAGATGATCTGCCGCTCCGGCTCGCAGATGCGCTCGATCACACTGGCGTCGGCGTACTCCGGGTGCCGCTCCACCACCGGGCCGAGGCTGTCGAGGACCTCCCGCACGGCCTGGTGGAACTCGCTCTCGCCGGGGTTGCGGCGCAGGACCTCCTCGTAGATCGGCTCCAGCGTGGGAATCAGGTCGGTCGACATGCGTCACCTCCGGGGATCGGGCTCGGGGGGCTTGTCAGGTTAGCGGCCCGTCCCAGAGCCCGAGACGGCCGCTCACGTGGTGGACGCGCCTCGGGCGTGGCCGGCTGTCGCGCCCTCTCGTGGGGAAGTTGCTGAAGGTCGCGTGCTCCCGCGGACCGCGATCACTCAGCAACGGCACGACGCCCTTGTGTCCGTAATCCTGTAAGTGTGTAATACCTGTATGAACGAGATCCAGGCATGGTTGGTCGGGCGGTTGCCCGACGAGTGGTTCACCGAGTCCCCCACGGTCACGGTGGACCGCGACGAGATCCTCGTCGTCGGCCGGCTGGCGGAGCCGGAGGCCGACGACGCTCAGTCCCCCGCGAGCGGGGACCACTCCCAAGCAGCCCAAGCGGGCCGCATCAACCGCTTCCGCGAGGAGACCCGGGGCCGGCGGATGCGCATCGCCGACGAGGCAGAGGCCCGGTTCGGGCGGAAGGTCGCGTGGGGCGCGCAGTGCGGCGGGACCCGGCGGGTCTTCACGAACCTGGCGGTCCCTGTGATGACCCGGCTGCGGCAGCCGGAACGGCAAGTGCTCGACACCCTCATCGACGGCGGGGTGGCGCGGTCACGGTCGGAGGCGCTGGCCTGGTGCGTGCGGCTGGTCGGCCAGCACGAGTCGGAGTGGCTGGAGCAGCTGCGCGAGGCCCTGGTGCGGGTCGAGGAGGCACGCGGGGCCGGGCCGGCCGCCTGAACCGCGGCCGAGCCGGCACGCGTCAGTCGCTCACCCTTAGGGGCCGGGGCGCCACAGCATCAGCGCGCGGGTGGAGGAGCTGCTCGCGTCGCCGCGGCGTCGCGGACGCTCGCCCGCCCGCACGGCGACGACGTCGCCGGCGCGCCCCGCGGCGAACACCCGGGAGCCCCGCTGCAGCGCCGCCTGCAGGTCCTCGTTCTCGGCGGCGAGCTCCTGGACCCGGGACTGCAGGGCCCGCACCTGGTCCTCGAGCTCGAGGATCCGCTGGATGCCGGCGAGGGAGACCCCCTCCTCCTGGGAGAGCCGCTGCACCTGGCGCAGCAGGTCGACGTCACGGGGCGAGTAGCGGCGGCCGCCCCCACGGGTGCGCGACGGCGTGACCAGGCCGAGCCGGTCGTACTGCCGCAGGGTCTGGGCGTGCATGCCGGCCAGCTCCGCGGCGACGGAGATGACGAACACCGGGGTGCTGTCGTCGTGGCGGAAGCCGCCGGACGTGGCCGACATCGGCCTCACTCCCTCGCTCGGGCGAACAGCTCGGTCCGCGGGTCGGCGCCGGCCTCCTCGGCCTGCAGCACCTCGACCGCCTCCCGCGCCTTGTCCGACAGTCGCTGCGGGACGACGACCTTGACCTTGGCCAGCAGGTCGCCGGTCCCGTTCTTCGCCGGTATGCCGCGCCCCTTCACCCGGAGCACGCGGCCGCTGGGCGTGCCGGCCGGGATGCGCATCTTCACCGGCTGACCGGACAGCGCCGGCACCTCGACGGTGGCGCCGAGGGCGGCCTCGGCGAACGTGACGGGCAGGTCGACGGTCAGGTTGTTGCCGTCCCGCCCGAAGAGGGCGTGCGGCTCGACGTGCACGGTCAGGATCATGTCCCCGCGCGGGGCCCCGCGGTCACCCTCGGCGCCCTTGCCACGCAGCCGGATCTTCTGCCCGTCCCGCACGCCGGCCGGGATGCGCGCCGTGATGCGCTGCCCGTCGGCACCCTGGAGGGCGACCGTGTCCCCGGCGGTGGCCTGGCGGAAGCTCAGGGTCGTGCGGGCCGAGATGTCCTGGCCGGGACGGGGTCCCGCGGGAGCACCGAAGCCGCCGTAGCCGCCCCGGCCGGCGCTACCGCCGAACATCCCGCCGAGGATGTCCTCGAGGTCGGGTTGTGGTCCCCCGCCGCCGGTGTTGAAGCGCACCCGCTGGCCGCCGCCACCCTGGCCGAACAGACCGCCGAACAGGTCCTCGAACCCGGCGCCGGCGCTGGCGCCGCCCGGCCCCCCTCCGGCGCTGAATCGTGCGCCGCCGTGGGCCATCTGGCGGATCGCGTCGTACTCGCGGCGCTGCTCCGGGTCGGACAGGACGGCATACGCCTCGCCGATCTCCTTGAACCGCTGCTCCGCTGCGATGTCTCCCGGCTTGGAGTCGGGGTGCCACTCGCGCGCGAGCTTGCGGTAGGTCTTCTTGAGGGTCTTGTCGTCGACGTCGGGGGAGACACCGAGGACCGCGTAGAAGTCCTTGTCGAACCAGTCCTGGCTCGCCATTCAGCGTCTCCTTCTCGTTGGTCTTCCTGTCCCGACCGGACACCGCTTGCGCGAGCGACCTCGGGCTCCGGGGCCGAGTGTGCTCTCCGAAGCGGTGTCCGGTCGGGAGGGTGGGTGGACCGGCAGCTGGATCAGCGCGGTCAGCCGGGGTCGGCGACCGCGACCCGCGCCGGCCGGACCACCCGGTCGTTCATCCGGTAGCCGGGCTGCAGCACCTGCACGACGGTCGTCGTGTCGGCACCCTCGGGCAGCTCGGCCTCGGTGTGCATGAGGGCCTCGTGCACGTTCGGGTCGAACGCCTCGCCGACCTCGCCGTAGCGCTCCACGCCGTACCGCTGCAGCGTCGCCTCCAGCTTGTCCGCGATCGCCGCGAACGGGCCGTCGGTCAGGTCGCCGTGCTGGCGGGCCAGGTGGATGTCGTCGAGCACCGGCAGGAGCGCCTCGACCACGCCGCTCACCGCGAGGTCGCGGTGCAGCTCGCGGTCCCGGTCGACCCGCCGCTTGTAGTTGACGTACTCGGCGTTGAGCCGCTGCAGGTCCCGCCGGAGGTCCTCGGCCAGGGTGGCGTCAGGACTCGCGTCCTCGCCCTCCCCAGTCGCCTGCTCCGCGGTCCCACCGGCCGGCCCCTCGACGGGGTCCGCCGCCGAGGTGCTGTATGCCGCCACGTCGCCCTCACCGTCCGGCGCGCCGTCCGTGGTGGTCGGCTCCCCGTCGACCGGACCCTGCCCGGTCGGGTCGTTCTCGTCGGGAGCAGCCATGGCTGCCTCCTCCTCGTTCACCGTCGTCTCGGTCGGGGGCAACCCGGCGGCGCCGCGCACGGCGCCGGTCTCCGGGTCGATCCGCCGCTTGTCCTTGATGACCGGGCGCTCGGGGGCGGACTCCTGGTCCGCGCCCCGAGCGGCCCCGGCCGTGCCCGGGATGGGTTCGGTCACTTGTTGCCCTGGGTGGTGTCGTCATCGTCGATGACCTCGGCGTCGACCACGTCGTCCTCGGCCGAGCTCGACGAACCGGCGGTGCCGGTGTCGGTGGCACCCGCATCGGTGCCACCAGCGGCGCCGGCACCGGCACCCTCGGACTGGGACGCGGCATACACGGCCGAGCCCATCTTCTGGGAGGCCTCGGACAGCGTGGCCTGCTTGGCCTTGATGTCGTCGATGCTCGCGTCGGAGCCGTCCTTGAGTGCGTCCTTCAGGTCGGACAGGGCGGAGTCGACCTCGCTGCGGGAGTCGGCCGGGACCTTGTCGCCGCTGTCGGCGAGGAACTTCTCGGTCGAGTAGACGAGCTGCTCCGCGGTGTTGCGGGTCTCGGTGTCCTCGCGCCGCTGCTTGTCCTCCTCGGCGTGCGCCTCGGCCTCCTTGACCATGCGGTCGATCTCCTCCTTCGGCAGCGCGCTGCCGCCGGAGATCGTCATCGACTGCTCCTGGCCGGTGCCCTGGTCCTTCGCGGAGACGTGGACGATGCCGTTGGCGTCGATGTCGAAGGTGACCTCGATCTTCGGCACGCCGCGGGGGGCCGGGGCGATGCCCGTCAGCTCGAAGTTGCCGAGCGGCTTGTTGTGCTGGGCGATCTCGCGCTCACCCTGGAACACCTGGATGCCCACCGACGGCTGGTTGTCGTCGGCCGTGGTGAAGATCTCCGAGCGCTTGGTCGGGATCGCGGTGTTCCGCTCGATCAGCTTGGTCATGATGCCGCCCTTGGTCTCGATGCCGAGGGACAGCGGCGTCACGTCGATGAGCAGCACGTCCTTGCGCTCACCCTTGAGCACCCCGGCCTGCAGGGAGGCGCCGACCGCGACGACCTCGTCC
>DASSKF010000012.1:0-12400 GCA_035690725.1 Segeticoccus sp. | reverse complement strand
CAGAGCACCTCCGCGCCGTCGGGCAGGGCCGCCGCGAGGGTGCCGGCGAACACCGACGTCTGCGAGCCCACCGCCACCCAGCTCTGCGGCACCCCCACCAACGACGCGTATGCCGTGCGCGCCCCCTGCACGTGCTCGTCGTAGGCCGTGGCGCTCGCCCGGCCCTCCTCCCACTCGGTGAGCGCCTCGCGCATCGCCCGGCGCACGCCGGCCGGCGGCAGGCCGAGGGTGGCGGCGTTGAGGTAGCCGGGCGTCGGCCGGAAGGCGCGCTGGACCTCGGCGACGGCGGTGCTCGCGGCCGCGCTCGGGGCGGTCGGCGCGGTCGTGCTGGTGCTCAGGCTCGGGGCGGTGGCAGGCATGGATCCACTGTCCTCGAACCCGATAGATCACACAACCATAAAGTTCGTTGCCCCCCGATAACTGCGACTTATAGCGTGGGGTCCATGCTCGATGCCGCGGGACTCCGGGTGATGCGCGCCATCGCCGACGAGGGCAGCTTCACCGCTGCCGCCGTCGCGCTGGGCTACTCCCAGCCCGCCATCTCCCAGATGGTCCGCCGGCTCGAGCAGCGGACGGGCACCGTCCTCGTCGAGCGGCTCGGCCGCAACGTCCGGCTCACCGAGGCCGGCCAGGTGCTCGCCCAGCACGCCGTCGGCGTCCTCACCGCGATCGAGGCGGCCGAGCAGGAGGTCGCCGCGATCGCCGGCCTGAACGCGGGGCACGTGCGGCTCATGGCCTTCCCCTCCTCCTCGGCGACGATCGTGCCGCGGGCGCTGGCGCTGGTGAAGCAGCGCTACCCGGACGTGACGGTCACCTTCAGCGAGGCCGAGCCACCGGAGTCCCTCGCCGCGCTGCGGGCCGGCCACTGCGACCTGGCCGTCGCGTTCTCCTACGACGGCACCGACGTCGGGCGCGGCGAGGAGGACCTCGACCCGTTCGTCACCCACACGCTGCTCGAGGACGCGGTGCGCCTGGCCGTCCCCCGCCGCCACCCGCTGGCGGAGGCGGACGTGGTCGACCTGTCCGAGCTGGCCGACGCGACGTGGATCGCCGGGTGCCCGCGCTGCCGGGGCCACCTGCTCTCGCTGTGCCGGACGGCCGGCTTCCTGCCGAACGTCGCCTACGAGACCGAGGACTACGTGGCCGTGCTCGGTCTGGTCTCCGAGGGGCTCGGGTTCGCGCTGATCCCGGACCTGATCCTGCGCAACGTCACGCACCCGGAGGTCGTCACCGTCCCCGTCCGGCCGGCCTCGAGCCGGACCGTCCACGTGGTGACGACGCCGGACCTGCAGCGCGTGCCGGCCGTGCGGTCGACCCTCGACGCACTCGTCGAGAGCGCCGAGGCGCTCCGGGGGCAGCCGGCTGCCGCCGTCGCCGCCGCCACCACCACCCGCTGACCGCGTTCCCGCCGACCTCGGGGCTTTGTCGCCGACCTCGGGACTCTCCCGCGCACCTCGGGACTTTGCGAGCCGCAAAGTCCCGAGGTTGCGCGGAGAGTCGCGAGGTTCCGCTCAGTCGAGGGTGACGGCGGGGGCGGCCGTCGTGAGCCGCAGGAACTCCAGGTGCCGCTCGTACTTGTCGAGCACGTCGTGGATCAGCTGCTCCTGGCTCCAGCCCATGACGTCGTACGGCTGGCCGCCCTCGGCAAGGTGCACCACGAGCCGGGCATAGCGGGACCGGCCCTGCACCATGCGGACGCCGAAGATCGGCACCGACACCTCGGTGACCTCCACCCGGTAGAGGAACTGCTGGTCGTCCGAGACCGGGACGCGCAGCTGCACGTTGTCCGGGACCTCGTCGCCGGTGTCGAGCACCTCGGTCGCGGGACCACGGGTGACGGTCGCGGGCACGCCGTTCTTCTCCAGCTCCTCCATGACGTCCTTCAGGGCGGGCTCGACCATCGTGGTGAGCGCCGCCTCCACCTGGGGGACGTCGGGGAACTGGGTCACCCGGCCGACGCGAGCACGCCAGGAGCGCGCCAGCTGGCCGTCCTGGGCCAGCCCACGACCGGACAGGATGCGGGGCAGGGAGTCCTTGCTCGCGTCATACCGCTGCTGCTCGGTGCTGAGTGCGCGGTAGAGACCGAGCATGACCAGCACCATCACGAACGCGAAGGGAAGGCCCATGATGATGGTGGCGTTCTGCAGCGCCGGGATGCCGCCCACGACGAGCACCGCCGCGGTCAGCAGGCCCGTCACGGCAGCCCAGACGATGCGCATCCAGGCGGCCGCGTCGTCGTGCACCGTCGGCAGCTTCGAGGTCAGGTTGGCCATGACGAGGGCACCGGAGTCGGCCGAGGTCACGTAGAACAGCAGCCCGACGAACGTCGCGACGCCGGCGATGAACAGGGCACCCGGGTAGTCCTGCAGCAGGGTGTAGAAGCCGAGCTCGGGCCGGTTGACCGTCATCTCGCCGAACTGCTGGTCGCCGTTGCGGATCCGCGAGATGGCGCTGTTGCCGAAGATCGAGACCCACATCACGATGTAGGAGAACGGGATGATCAGCGTGCCGGTGACGAACTGCCGGATGGTGCGGCCGCGGGAGATCCGGGCGAGGAACATGCCGACGAACGACGCCCAGGCGACCCACCAGGCCCAGAAGAACAGCGTCCAGGCGGAGAGCCAGTCGGTCGGTTGGTCGTAGGCGAAGGTGTCCATCGTCATGCCGGGGAAGTCGGTGACGAAGTCGCCGACGTTCATGACCAGCGCGTTGAGCAGGAACATCGTCCGACCGGTGATGAGCACCCACGCGGCGAGGCCGATCGCGAGGAGCACGTTGAGCTGGGACAGGAAGCGAATGCCCTTGTCCACGCCGGTCGTCGCCGAGATCGCGGCCATCGCGACGGCGAGGACGATGAGCGCGACCTGCCACCCGATCCCCTGCTCCGCGCCGAACAGCTCGCCGAGTCCGACGTTGAGCTGCACCACACCGATGCCGAGGGAGGTGGCGACGCCGAAGATGGTGCCGAGCACCGCGGCGGCATCGACGGTCCGCCCCAGCCCGCCGTCCACGCGGCGGCCGAAGATCGGGTAGAGGGCCGAGCGCACGGCGAGCGGAAGGTGCAGCCGGTAGGCGCAGAAGCCGAGGGCGATCCCCATGAGGGAGTACATCGCCCAGCCGCTGATGCCGTAGTGGAACATCGTCCAGACCGCGCCCTCGCGGGCCGCCTCGACGGTGCCGCCCTGGCCGGCCGGCGGATGGAGGTACTGCGTCACCGGCTCGGCGACGGAGAAGAACATCAGGTCGGTGCCGATGCCGGCCGCGAACAGCATGGCCGCCCACGAGAACGTCGAGTACTGCGGCCGCGAGTGCGCCGGTCCGAGCCGGATCTTGCCGAACCTGGAGATACCCAGGTAGATGACGAAGACCAGGATGACCGTGGCCAGCGCGATGTAGAACCAGCCGAACCCGGTGGAGATCCAGCCGACGACGGTGCCGAGGACGCTCGCGGCGTGCTCGGGTGCCACGAGGGCCCAGATCGCGATGGCGAGGATGCCGGCGGCCGAGCCGGCGAACACCGGGATGTTGACCTCCGGCCGCGCCGTTGTGGCGGTGGCGTCGGGTGTCGGCGGCGTGCCGGGCTGTCCGTTGGGGGAAGGGGTGGTGCTCATCAGGCCTCCACAGTCGAGTTCTTGCGCGCGGGAGCGGGGTTCGCGCCGAGCCCACTCGGTGGGTCGGTCGTGGCGTCCCACGCCTCGTTGCGGGGGTCGCCCGGTGGGTAGAGCGGCATGCCCTCGCCGTGCCGGTAGTACGGGGCGTCGGAGGGCGCCAGCGGCGTGTTGCCCAGGATCAGGTCGGCGGCCTTCTCCGCGGTCATCATGACCGGGGCGTAGATGTTGCCGTTGGGGACGTAGGGGAAGACCGAGGCGTCCACGACCCGCAGCCCCTCGACCCCGTGCACCCGCATGGTGCTCGGGTCGACGACGCTGCCCTCGCCCGTGCCCATCTTCGCGGTGCACGAGGGGTGGAGCGCGGTCTCGGCGTCGCGGGCGACCCAGTCGAGGATCTCCTGGTCGCTCTGCACCCCTGGCCCGGGCGAGATCTCACCGGCGCTGAACGGCGCGAAGGCCGGCTGCTCCAGGATGTTGCGTGCCGCGCGGACCATCTCGATCCACTCGCGCCGGTCGCTCTCGGTCGACAGGTAGTTGAACCGGATCGACGGGTGCTCGAACGGGTCGGTGCTGCGGATCTTCACGGTTCCCCGCACGTCGGAGAACATCGGTCCGATGTGCACCTGGTAGCCGTGCTCCGCGGCCGGCTGCGACCCGTCATACCGGATGGCGATGGGCAGGAAGTGGAACATCTCGTTGGGCCAGGCGACCTCGTCGTTGCTGCGGATGAACCCGCCGGCCTCGAAGTGGTTGCTGGAGCCGACGCCCTTGCGCATCAACCACTCCAGCCCGATGCGCGGCATGTGCCGCCGCTTGAGCCACGGCGCGATCGACACCGGCTGCTTGCTCTCGTGCTGGATGTAGACCTCGAGGTGGTCCTGCAGGTTCTCGCCCACTCCGGGGAGATCCGCAATCGCGTTGATCCCCAACGCTTCCAGCTCGGCGGCGTTGCCGATGCCGGCGAGCTGCAGCAGTTGCGGGGAGTTGAACGCGCCACCGCACAGGATGACCTCGCGGGCGGCCGCGTGCCGGTGCAGCTTGCCGCCGCGCAGGTAGTCCACGCCGGTGACCCGGTTCCCCTCCGTGCGCAGGCCGGTCACCATCGCAAGGGTCTCGATGGTCAGGTTCGCCCGGTCCTGCACCGGGTGCAGGTATGCCCGGGCTGCGCTCAGTCGGCGGCCCCGGTGCACGTTGCGGTCGAACTTGGCGAATCCCTCCTGGCGGTAGCCGTTCACGTCGTCGGTGAGTGGGTAGCCGGCCTCCTGCACCGCCTCGAAGAACGCGCCGAACAGCGGTGTGTCGGCCGGTCCCCGCTCGAGGACGAGCGGCCCGGAGCCGCCGCGCCAGGTGTCGGCGCCGGCGACGCAGGTCTCCATGCGCTTGAAGTAGGGCAGGCAGTGGGCGTAGTCCCAGTCCTCCATGCCCGGGTCCTTCGACCAGCGCTCGAGGTCCATCGGGTTGCCGCGCTGGAAGATCATCCCGTTGATGGAGCTGGACCCGCCGAGCACCTTGCCGCGTGCGTGGTAGACGCGGCGGCCGCCCATGTGCGGCTCGGGCTCGGACTCGTACTTCCAGTCGTAGAGCCGGTTCCCGATCGGGTAGGGCAGCGCCGCCGGCATGTGGATGAACGGGTCGACGATGAAGTCGCTGCGACCGGCCTCGAGGACGAGGACGCGGGTGCCGGGGTCGGCGCTGAGCCGGTTCGCCAGGGCCGACCCTGCCGAGCCACCCCCGACGATGACGTAGTCCCAGGTCTGCTCGGTCACGCGTCCTCCTTGCTCGTGGTGTGATGGGCGAACCAGTCCGCCCGGGCCGGGCGGGTGTTGTGCCAGATGTGCTTGGTCTCGCGGTACTCGTCCAGGCCGGCCAGCCCGAGCTCGCGGCCGATGCCGGACTGCTTGTAGCCGCCCCACTCCGCCTGCGGGACGTAGGGGTGGTAGTCGTTGACCCAGATCGTGCCGTGGCGCAACCGGTTGGCCACGCGCTCGGCCCGGCCGGCGTTCTCGGTCCAGACGGCACCGGCGAGGCCGTAGACCGTGTCGTTGGCGAGTGCGACCGCCGCGTCCTCCGCCGCCAGGGCGTCGTCGCCGGAGAAGGTCTCGACGGTGACCACGGGCCCGAACGACTCGTCCTGCACGCAGTCCATGTCGGTGCGGCACCCGTCCAGGACCGTCGGCAGGAAGTAGGTGCCGTCGGACAGCGCCGGGTCGTCGGGAGGCGTTCCCCCGCACAGCAGCTGGGCGCCCTCGTCGACCGCGTGGTGCACGTACGTCTGCACCTTCTCCAGGTGACCGGCGCTGATGAGCGGCCCGGTCTCGGCCTTCTCGTCGAACGGCCCACCCAGCCGGATGTCCTTGGCCCGTCTGACCAGCTCGGCGACGACCTCGTCGTGCACCGGCTCCTCGACGATGAGCCGCGACCCGGCCGAGCAGACCTGCCCGGAGTCGAGGAAGATCGCGGTCAGGGCGTTGTCGACGGCGGCCGGCAGGTCGGCGTCGGCGAACACGACGTTGGGGTTCTTGCCGCCGAGCTCGAGTGCGATCTTCTTCACGGTCGGCGCGGCGGCCGCCATGATCCTCCGGCCGGTCACCAGTCCGCCGGTGAAGGACACCAGGTCCACGCGCGGGTCCTCGGTCATCGCGGCACCCACCGTGGCGCCGGACCCGAGCACCAGGTTGGCGACGCCCGCCGGCACCTCCAGCGCCTCGAGGGTCCGGAGCAGCCAGATCGACGTGTGCGGCGTCAGCTCGCTGGGCTTGAGCACGAACGTGTTTCCGGCGGCCAGCGCCGGCGCGACCTTCCAGGAGGTCTGCAGCAGCGGGTAGTTCCACGGCGTGATGAGCGAGCACACGCCGACCGGCTCGTGGACCACGCGACTGGAGACTCCCGGCATACCGGTGTCGACGACGCGGCCGGCATCGGACTGGGCCAGCGACGCGAAGTGCCGGAAGACCCCCTCGATGTCGTCCATGTCGATCTTCGCCTCGACGAACCGCTTCCCGGTGTCGAGCGCCTCGAGCCGGGCCACCTCGTCCTTCTCGGCGGCGAGCCTGTCCGCGAGGGCGAAGAGGATCGCGGCTCGCTCGGGACTGGGCGTGCTCGGCCACGGGCCCTCGTCGAACGCGCGCCGTGCGGCGGCGACGGCTGCCTGCGCGTCGTCGGCCGCCGCCTCGTCGACGGTGCCGACGGTGCTGCCGTCGGCGGGGCACGTGATGGTGCGGGTGCCGCCGTCGGCGGCGCCGCGCCACGAGCCGTCGATGAACAGGTCAGGCATCGGTCCTCCCGGATGCTGTCGGTGCGGGCGGTGGGAGCACAGGAGTGGGGACACGCTCCTCGCCGGTCCACGCGGGTGTGGGGCCGTTCGGCGCGCCGCGGCCCACGGGAGATCCCCGGAGGAGGCTCGCCGGCACAGATCTGCGCCGGGACCCGCGGCGGCTGCGAAGACCCTGTCTACCAACTCCACGCGCCCGGTTCCACATTGCGGCCGGCCGAGAGCGTCTGCTACGCGGGACCCAGCATAGTGACATGCGTCACACTATTGGTTTCCTGCTGACTACTTCTTTACCAACGCATTACCTTCTTGACCAACTTCAGAACTGAAGTGACCGAGCGGCATACCGCTGCTCAGGGGGGAAGGACCGGTCCGGGGGGACCGGTCCTGGGGGGACACCACGTCATACAGGCGGTATGACGACGCCTCTCCCTTTGTCCGACGCTGCCCCCGGCCCTGTGGCCGGGGTCGGCCCTCTGGGTGGCTGTGCCACGTCTGCCCAGGCGGGCGGCAGAGGGAAGAGGAGATCCCATGATCACCACGACGGTTGCCGCGGCGGGTTCATCCCTGCTCATGCTGGCCCTGGCCCCGTCCACGGCACTCGCGGCGGGCACGGACTGCGGCGCACCGGCACAGCCGGCGGTCTACAGCACCGTGCACCACCCGGGGACGCCGGACTCCACCGCGACGAAGACGATCACCACCACGGTGACCGAGCCGGGTCCGGTCCGGACGATCCGCTACATCGAGGCGAAGCACCTCGTGACGCCGGCCGTCACGCACGAGGAGCTCGAGTGGAGCCGCGTCGTTCCGGGCGAGGCGGCCACCTACCGCACCGAGACGGCGAGGACGGAGACGGACGCGCCACCGGAGGGCGAGGGCTGGGAGAAGACCGGGACCTACGTCATCACGGACGGTCAGCAGGGGACGTACCACCCGGAGTGGCGGTGGCAGACGTGGGTCCCGGGAACGGCGGGGACCACGCACACCGAGTGGATCTGGATGCTCCCGGGCACCGACGCGACGCCGGACCGGACGCAGACCAACACGTCCGGCGAGGCACCCGGTGACGGCTGGATCCTCCAGGGCAGCACGGTCATCCAGGATGCCGTGCCGGCCCGGGACGAGGTCCTCCGGACGACCGAGTCGACCACCTCCCCCGGCACCGGCTGGGTGCAGGGGGAGCAGCGGGACACGACGACGGTCACGGAGACGCGCAGCGTCCTGGTCACCAAGTGGGTGGAGAACGGCGGCAACGACGAGGTGTGGCTCGCCGATGGGGAGACCCCGCCGCCCGGCAAGAGGTGGCAGGTCACCCACGACCAGACCTACGCACCGCGCCAGATGCAGGTCACCGTGACCACGTACGAGTGGCAGCTCATCGAGCACCACGAGGCCGTGCCCGCGGTCGTGGAGTACACCTGGCTCCTCCCCGGGACCCCTGCCACACAGCCCCGGTACTCGGAGTACCGGGTCGACTTGCCCGGTGAGGGGTGGGTGAAGACCGACCAGCGCAAGGACGTACCCAACAACGACGGGACCGAGGGTCACTGGAACCAGACCGAGGACCTCACCGCCCAGCCACCGGAGGGAGGCGGCTGGGAGAAGGTGCCGTACTCGGAGGAGCTGGTCTCCAACGGCGACGGCACGGATCCGGTCCTCGGGTACGAGTGGACCCGGCAGGTCCTGGAGGACCCGGGCACCGAGGACACCGTCGAGACCACGTGGGTCGCCGAGGGCCAGACTCCCGTGGGTGACGGCTGGCAGCTGACCGGGGCCGACCCCCACACCGTCATCGACCAGGAGGCGGAGATCTGGGTGCAGCCCTTCGAGGAGGGCACCGTGCCGGAGGGCTGGGAGCCGACCGGGACGGTGTACGACGTCGAGGTCCAGGACCCGATCACGAAGACGATCACCAAGGACATCACGATCACGGTGCCGGGAACCCCGGCCTGGGACGAGCGGGTCAAGGTCTCCGACGCGGTGCCGGCCGGCGCCCCGTGCGGGGCCGACCCGGCCGACCCCGCTGACCCGGCCGACCCGGCCGACCCGGCCGGCCCGGCCGACCCGGCTGACCCGGCCGACCCGGTGTCGGGTCCCGTGGTGAACCCGGTGGTGGTCCCGGTGACCGCTCCGGCCGACCCGGCCGCCCCCGTGGTCCCGCGGGTGGTGCAGACGGGATCCGCGGCGGCACCCGCGACCGCGAGCCCGGCGCTGCTGGCCACCGGCGGCCTGCTCACCGCGGTCGGCGCCGCCCTGCTCCTGCGCAGCGGTCGCCGTCGACGCCCCTGACACCGGTGCTGCGGGGCGTCGCTCGGAGGGCGGCGACGCCCCGCACCACCGGTCTGTCCTCCACCGGCCCCCACGGGTCCCGCCGCCGAGCATGGGACGCAGCGCCGGGATCCGTGGGCCAGGTCGGCACCTGAGTGGGCCCGCGCCGCGCCGCCTCGCGGCGACCACGACCCAGGTGTCCGGCCACGGTCACGCGCCCGGCTGAGCGATCGATCGGCCGGGCGCGTGTCGCCACGCCCGTCAGAAGAGGAGCACCAGCCGGCCCCGGGTGCCGCCGGCCTCCAGCTGCCGGTGCGCTTCGGCGGCCCGGTCGGCCGGAAACGTCCGGGCCACCCGCGGCGTCAGCACACCGGCCTCGACGTCCCGGCGCAGCTCGTCGAGCAGGTCCTGCCGCTCGGCGTACCTGGCCACCTGGATCCGGTGCACCGTGATCCCGCGACCGGGGTCACCGTCCCACCCCCGCACCACGGCCATGGCGCCACCGTCGGCGATGGCGGGCACGACCTGGTCGGTCTGCAGCGAGGCGTCGAGCAGCCCGTGGACGCCGTCCGGGACGACTGCCCGGATCCGCTCGGCGACGTCCGGCCCGCGCCGCACGACCACGTCCGCGCCGAGCTCGTGCAGCAGCGGCTCGTCCGGTGCCGAGGCGTCCGCGACCACCCGCAGCCCGGCCACCTTGGCGAGCTGCACGACATACCCGCCGAGGGCCCCGGCCGCCCCGGTGACGGCGAGGGTCTGCCCCTCCTCCAGCGCGAGCTCGGCCAGCACGGCGTAGGCGGTCAGCCCGTTCATCGGGACGGTCGCCGCCTGCGCCGTGGTCAGTTCCCTCGGGGCCGGCGCCACCGACCGGTCGGGGACGACGAGCTCCTCGGCGTAGGCGCCGCCGTGCGGCCCGGTCGGCAGGGCGATGGCCATCACCCGGTCGCCGACCGCGTAGGTGGCGCCCTCCCCCACCTCGTCGACCTCGCCGGCCGCCTCCATGCCGGGCACGTGCGGCGGCGTGCGTCCCTCCAGTGCCGCCGCGCTCCGACCGGACCGGAAGCCGGTGTCGGTCGGGTTGACCGTCGCCGCCCGCACCCGGATCCGCACCTCACCCGGGCCGGCGTGCGGCTCGGCGACCTCCTGGACGGCGAGGGCCTCGGGCCCTCCGAACTCCTGGACTCCCACGACACGCATGTCCGGTCCAACACCCGCGTCCCCGCGGGCATGCCTGCCCCGTCGCAGCCGCGTTTCTTTGGGACGTTTCCGCTGCCCTGGCAGCGGAAACGTCCCAAAGATTCGACAGGGAGGCGCACGGTCACTCGCGGGTGGCGACGCGCACGTGTCCGTGGCCGCCGAGCACCGCGACGTCACCCGACCGGTCCGTGCGCACCACCGTCATCCCGTCCCCGCGCAGCATCCGCAGCGTCGACACCGCGGGGTGGCCGTAGTCGTTGTCCTCCCCCACGCTGATCACCGCCAGGTCGGCACCGGTCAGCGCGACGAGCCCGGGGTCGCGGTTGGAGGAGCCGTGGTGCGACACCTTGAGCACGTCGAAGCCTCCCGCCAGGCCCCGGTATGCCGGATCGCTCGCGAGTGCCTCCCTCACCCGGGCGCCGGCCTCCCGCTCGATGTCGCCGGTGAGCAGCAGTCGCAGACCATGGGTGTCGACCGCGAGCACGATGCTGGCGTTGTTGGGCACCGACCCCTCGTCGAGGCGTTCCTCGGGCCAGAGCACGTCGGCGGTCACCGGTCCCCAGCGCAGCTCGGCACCGGCACGCAGCTCGTGGACCGGGACGCCGTCGGCCGCCGCCTCCCGGTGCACGGCCTCGGCCATCGCGGCCGGCTCGGCGACCGGCGTGACGTAGACGACGCCGACCCGGCGGTCCTCGAGCACGCCCGGCAGGCCGCCCGCGTGGTCGGCGTGGAAGTGGGTCAGGACGACCGCGTCCACCACCTCGACCTGCAGCCGGTCGAGGCAGGCGTCCATCACGGCCGGTTCGGTCCCGCTGTCGACCACGACCGCGTGTCCGTGGGGCGTGGCGAGGACGAGGCCGTCCCCCTGACCCACGTCGCACGCGACGAACCGCCAGCCCGGAGGGGGCCAGGCGAGTTGCGGCGTCGGCCAGACCAGTGCGGCGAGCAGCACCCCGGCGGCAGCCACCGCGAGCGGCCGCCGGTGCAGCTGCGCGGCCCACCATCGACCGGTCAGCAGCAGCGCGAGGCTCAGCGCCGCGAGGAGCAACGCCCCCGGTGCCCCGTCCGGCCAGGGCAGCTGACCCCACGGGACGGCGGCGCAGCCGCGGGCCACCCACGCGATCCCCAGGGTCGGCAGCGCCGCCACCCAGGCGAGGACCGCGGCGACCGGCGGTGCCACGAGGGCGACGAGGGCCACCGTCACCCCGAGGACCGTGGCGGGCGCCACGAGCGGCGCCGCGGCCAGGTTCGCGACGACGCCGATGACCGTCACCGAGCCCTGCAGCAGCACGACGACCGGTCCGCACATCACCTGGGCGGCGATCGGGATCGCGATCGCGGGCCCCCAGCTGCTGAGCCGCTCGGGCAGGACGCGCCCGATCCCGGCACCCCAGCTGCGGGCGAAGAGGAGCAGCCCGAGCGTGGCCAGCGTCGACAGGGCGAACCCGTAGGAGCGAGCCAGCCACGGGTCGGCGCACAGCAGCACGACCACGGCCCCGGCGAGCGCGGGGACGCCGGCGCGGCGCCGCGAGGCGGAGAGCCCGAGCAGGCCGATCGCGCCCATGACGCCGGCGCGCAGCACGCTCGGCTCGGGACGGGCGAGCACGACGAAGCCGACCAGCGCCAGCCCGGCCACCCACGGCCGCAGCCGGCGCGGCACGGTCAGCGTGCCGACGCCCCGGCAGAGCAGCATCACTGCGGTGATGATGACGGCGACGTTCGAGCCGCTCACCGCGCTCAGGTGGGTCAGCCCGGTCGCCAGCATCGCCTGCGTGAGGTCCGGCGGGGTCCGGCTGGTGTCGCCGATGACGAGACCCGGCAGCAGGCCGCGGGCATCGGCGGGCAGCCCGGAGACCGCTCGCCGCAGTCCGGCGCGGACGTGCTCGGCGGCCCGCTCCACTGGGCCCGGCTCCCCGACCACGGTCGGCGGTCCCCGCGGGTTGACCAGCGCGACGACGTCATCGCCGGGCTGCGCCGGCGCGAGGCGTCCCGCCGCCCGGATCCGCTGGTGCCAGGACACGTCCCGCCAGGAGGTGTCGGCGAACACGAG
>DASSKF010000011.1:0-3474 GCA_035690725.1 Segeticoccus sp. | reverse complement strand
GATCAGCACGGGGATGAACTGGAGCAACCTACGCAGGATGTAACGGCCCATGCGCGGCACTCACCTCCTGTGTGCACGCGGCGCTCTGGGCTGCGGCGCCGAAGCGCCACAGCCCAGAGCGACTGCTTGGCGGTATGCCGTGTCCTGCAGGTTACTGGTTGACCGTCACCTTGCTGACGTCGATGCGGTTGAGCGCGCTGTAGGTGACGTTGCTGACGTTGTCGGTCCAGATGTAGAACGCCTGGCCGTACATGATCGGGATGATCGGCATGTCCTCGAGGAGCAGCTCGTCAGCCTGCGAGTAGTACTTGATGGCCTCGTCGTTGTTCGCGGCCGCACTGCCCTTCTTCACCAAGGCCTCGAACTTCGGGCTCTTGTACTTCGAGTAGTTGCTCGAGGCGTCGCTGAAGTAGATCGGCTTGAGGTAGTTGACCATCGAGGGGTAGTCCATCAGCCAGCCGAGGCGGTACGGGCCGGTGCCCTCACCGTTCTGCAGCTTGGTGAGGTAGTCGCTCCACTCCAGCGCCTTGATCTTGTAGTTGACGCCGAAGGTCTGCTTCCACATGTCACCGACGGCCTGGACCCACTCGTCGTTGCCGGCACCGGTGTTGACCCACAGGGTGATGGTGTCCGGAAGGCCACCGGCCTCCTTGACCAGCTGCTTGGCCTTCTTCGGGTCGTACTCGCAGTAGCCGTGGCAGTGGTCCTGGCCACCACCGGGAACGGCCGGTGAGACGGCCGACTTGGCCGGCGTGCCCTGACCCGCGAGCAGGTTGTCGATCAGCGCCTTGCGGTTGATCGCCAGCGACAGGGCGTGGCGGATCTTCGGGTCCTTCAGGTAGTCGATGTACAGCGGCAGGCCGACGTAGGTGAAGCTGGAGCTCTCGGCCTCGAGCTGGTTGTCACCGGCCGCCTGCTTGGCCTGGTCCACCTGGGACGGGATCGGCGAGACGATGTCGACGTTGTTGGCCTGCCAGTCGCGGTAGGCGGTCTCCAGGTTCTGGTACAGCTTGTAGGTCACCTGGTCGGCCTTGCCGGCGTCGGGGCCCGAGTAGTCCTTGTACTTCTTGAGCGTGATGTGGTCGTTGTGCGCCCACGGCTCCGCCCAGGTGTACGGCCCGGTGCCGGTCGGCATCTTGCCCTCGTTGCAGGCCTTGACGTTGTCCAGGCACTTCTGGGTCATCGGGGCGAAGGCCGGCTTGTAGAGCAGCATGTACGGGAACTGGCTGAACGGCGCGTCCAGCGTCACCTTGAACTCGTAGTCGTTGACGACCTTCAGGCCGGACATCTTCTTGGCCTTCGGCTTCTCGCCCTGCAGGTCCGAGTAACCCTTGATCTGGGTGAAGAAGCTCGAGGTGTCCTGGGCGTTCGGGCCGTAGGCGGTGTAGTTCCACGCACGGACGTAGTCGTCCGCGGTGACCTTCTCACCGTTGTGGAAGGTGTAGCCCTTGTTGAGCTTGACGTCCCAGGTGACCTGGTCGTCCGACGTGACGGACTTCGCGACGCGGTACTCGAGCTTGTCGCCGTCCAGTTCCACGAGGCCCGCGTAGAGCGCGTCGATGACGGAGGAGCACTCCGACTCGTAGCAGCCCCCCGGCGGGAAGAGCGTGGTCGGCTCGCTCTGGGCGATCGAGAAGGAGCCCCCCGGCGCCCCGCCGCCACTGCCGCCGGTCGCGGCCGCGCTCGAGCCTCCGGACGAGCCGCCGGTACTGCCGCTCTCGTCGCTGCCGCCACCGCCGCCGCAGGCCGCGGCCAGCAGCGCGACCGTGCCGGCGATCGCCATGGTCTTCATGTGCCTTCGCACAGTGCCACCTCCTTGAGGCCGTGCAGGGTGATGCCGGCCAGTTCGGTCAGAGAAGGGTCGTTCCCCCAGACGGGGTGTTGACTCGGGATCCCTAGATCTACCGGTCGGGTCAGGAGCGGGTAAACCCTTGAAGGGAAGTTCATGACTGTTTGTTATCCAACCGCGCTTCGACCGTTACGAGATCGGCACCTTGCGGGGCGTAACACGTCCGACCCTGGGTGTAACGCCCGTCACCGGGCTCCGCCGCCCGCCTGGCCGAGCTCGACGAGGACGACACCGGCGATGATCAGGCCGATGCCGGCGATCGCCGCGGGCGAGAGGGACTCCTTGAAGACGACCACCCCCGCGACGGCGATGAGCGCGGTGCCGACCGCCGCCCAGATGGCGTAGCCGACGCCGACACTCAGCCCACGGCTCAGGGCGAGGCCGAGCAGGAGGAAGCTCACGGCATACGCGACGACGACCACGAGCGAGGGGACGAGGCGGGAGAAGCCCTCCGAGGCCTTCAGGGCGACGGTGCCGGTCACCTCGCTGACGATGGCCCCGGCGAGCAGCAGGTAGATCCCCATCGCCGCAGCATAGGAAGGCGGCTCGACACGCCGCCCGGTGGGACGGCGGCCCGTGTCGTGTCGGGTGGCGACCTACTCGGGAACGGGGTGCCCGCGGTATGTCCGTCAGCACCCATGGGGCACGCAGCAGTGGGGAATTCAGAAGGGCGCGCCCGAAGGGATTCGAACCCCTAACCTTCTGATCCGTAGTCAGATGCTCTATCCGTTGAGCTACGGGCGCAGTCGACGACGTCGTCCGGCGCAGAACCCTCGGACGTGCCGAGACGCGATGCTACCCGCTCCCGCCCACGGGGTGAAAATCGGCCGGCTCCACGGTGGATTTTGTGCACTTCCCCCGGGTCGGCCGACCGCGGCCGACAGAACCACCGGAAATCGCACAGGCCCGACCGTTCGTGTGACCAGCGTCACCTGTGGCCCCCGTCGCCCCGCTGTCGCGCCCCATTCCCCGGGCGTAGCGTGCAGCGCACGAGACGTCCAGCATGTGGACGACCGGCACCGGGCGCTCGCCACCGTGTGCGCCCGGCACCAGCACACCGGCACACGAGCCGCAGGCGAAGGGATGGCACGAGGGATGACGACGGACACCACCGCGAGGACCAGAACGGCCGCCGACGCCGCGACGAGCAGCCAGGACGCGACGGGGCAGGCGCCCACCAGCCACGCGCGCCTCCTCGCGCAGGTGGAGCAGGTCGCGGCGCTGACCACCCCCGACCGGGTCGTCTGGGTGACCGGGTCCCGCGAGGAGTGGGACGAGCTCACCACCAGACTTGTCGATGCGGGCACCTTCGACCGGCTCAACGAGGACCTGCGGCCGAACTCGTTCCGCTGCGCCTCCGATCCCAGCGACGTCGCCCGGGTCGAGGGCCGCACCTTCATCTGCTCGCGGGAGGAGAAGGACGCCGGTCCCACGAACAACTGGACCGACCCCGACGAGATGAAGGCAACGCTCACCGACCTGTTCCGCGGGTCGATGACGGGCCGCACGATGTACGTCATCCCCTTCGTCATGGGCCACCTCGACGCCGAGGACCCCAAGTTCGGGGTGGAGATCACCGACAGCGAGTACGTCGTGGTCTCGATGCGGATCATGGCCCGCATCGG
>DASSKF010000010.1:0-9446 GCA_035690725.1 Segeticoccus sp. | reverse complement strand
GCTCGACCGCTCCCGGGCCAGCCTGCTCGCCGCGTGCTGCAGCTCCAGCGCCGACGAGCGCTACGTCGACGCCCACCTCGGTGCGCTCCGGGCGGCCGCCGCCCTGCTCGCCGCACGGCGGGTGCCCGGTCCCCGGAGCCGGCCGCGCAGCGTCTGGGCGCTCCTGCCGACCGTCGCGACGGAACTGGCCGAGTGGGCGACCTTCTTCGAAGCCTCCGCCCGGCGTCGTGCGGCGATCGAGCGGGGCGCCGCCCCGGCCGCCTGCCGTGAGGCCGACGACCTGCTGCGGCAGGCGGAGGTGTTCCACGAGCTGGTCCAGGCCGCGCTCGGCCTGCCGATGGCCGAGCCGCTGCCGGACTTCGTGGCGCCCACCTCGCCCGGTGCGTCCCGCTAGCACGCCGACCCGCCACGACCCGGCCACGACCGGCTCTCCCCGTCGCCCCGCCACCGACCCCACCTGATCACCGTGACCGACTTCGTCCACCTGCACGTCGCCTCCGGCTTCTCGATGCGGTATGCCGCCTCCACGCCCGCCGCGCTCGTCGACCGTGCCGCCGCGCACGGCCAGCACACCCTGGCCCTGACCGACCGGGACGGGCTCTACGGCGCGGTCCGCTTCGTGCAGGCCTGCAGCGAGGCGGGCATCGCCCCGGTGCTCGGGGTCGACCTCGCCGTCGAGCCGGATCCGGTGGACGTCGCGGCGCACGCCCCGGCGCCCTCGGGCGGGTTGCTCGGTGCGGGATCACCGGGGGCGCCGGGCGACGGCGGCCGGGGCCGTCCCCGCCGGCAGCCGGTCCGCGGCGGGGCCTGGGTCGATGACGGCCGCCCTCGGGTCACGGTGCTCGCGGGCGGGCAGCGGGCCGGACTGGCGCCCGGGGTGGGCTGGGCCCACCTGTGCCGGCTGGTCACCGACACCCACCTGCGCGGCGAACGGGGTGCCCCCGTCACCACCCGTGAGCTCGTGGCGGCCCGTGCCCGCCTCGCCCCCGAGGACGCAGCCCGGACGGTCGCCCCGTCCGCAGCAGGCCGGGAGGAGGGTGCGGCGCTCACCGTGCTGCTCGGCCCCGACTCCGACGTGGGACGGGCCGTCCTGCGTCGGGAGACGAGCCGTGCCCGCGCGCTGCTGCGGCGCTGGCGCGACCTGCTGCCACCCGGGTCGCTCGTGGTCGAGGTGGTCTGCCACGGGGGACCGCCGGGCAGCGTCGCGAGCGTCGCGCACGCCGCCCGGCTGTGGGGGCTGGCCCGGGACGAGGGGCTGCCGGCGGTGCTCACCGCCGCGGTCCGCCACGCCGACCCGTCGGGGGCGGTGACCGTCGACGTGCTCGACGCGGCCCGCCGGATGGTGCCGCTCGACCCCCGTCACCTCGACCGGGTCACCGCGGCGGGCCACCTCGCCTCCGCCGAGCAGATGCACGCCGTCGCCCGGCAGGTCGCCGACGCCCTCGGGACGGGCGGGTCCGGTGGGTGGTCTGGTGGGTGGTCGGGTGCGGGCGGTCGCGGGGGAGGGGCCGTCTCCCCGGAGGCCCGGGCGCGTGCCCTGCTCGCCGACACCGTCGAGCTCGCCCGGCGCTCCGAGCAGGATCCCCGGACCGACCTGGGCATCGGGTCGGTCCACCTGCCCGAGCCGGCGGTGCTCGGGCTGGCCGACGACGAGGACGCCCGGGCCGTGCTCGGGCAGCGGTGCCGGGCCGCGGTCGGCACCCGCTACGCCGGCGCCAGCGACCGCGAGGTCCGCTCGGTGCTGGAGCGGCTCGAGGAGGAGCTGCAGGTCATCGACCGGCTCGGCTACCCCACCTACTTCATGACGGTGGCGACGGTGTGCGACCTGATCCGGGACCTGGGGGTGCGGGTCGCGGCCCGGGGGTCCGGGGCGGGCAGCATGGTCAACTACCTGCTCGGCATCAGCGGGGTCGAGCCGCTGCGGCACGGCCTGCTCATGGAGCGGTTCTGCTCCCCGCTGCGGGCGCAGCTGCCCGACATCGACGTCGACGTGGAGTCGGCTCGGCGCACCGAGATCTACGAGCGGGTCCTCGAGCGCTTCGGCGGCGACCGGGTCACCTGCGTGTCGATGATGGACACCTACCGGGTGCGGCACGCGATCCGCGACGTCGCCGCCACCCTCGGCATGCCGCCGGCGGAGATCGACGCCGTCGCCAAGGCGTTCCCGCACATCCGGGCCCGGGACGCCCGGGCGGCCATCCGCGAGCTGCCCGAGCTGCGGGCCAGCGGGCTGGGGGCCCCGCGGCTGCAGCTGCTCTTCGAGCTCGTGGAGCGGCTCGACGGGCTGCCCCGGCACATCGCGCTGCACCCCTGCGGGGTGGTGCTGTCCAACCGGCAGCTGCTCGAGCGCACCCCGGTGGAGGCCAGCTGGCTGGGCTTCCCGATGAGCCAGTTCGACAAGGACGACGTCGAGGCGCTCGGGCTGCTCAAGCTGGACGTGCTCGGGGTGCGGATGCAGTCGGCGATGGCCCACGCCACCGCCGAGGTGTCCCGGGTCGAGCAGGTCGAGGTCGACCTCGACGACCGCGACGAGGTCCCCCTCGACGACCCGGCGACCTACGAGCTGATCCGGTCCACCCGCACCCTGGGCTGCTTCCAGATCGAGTCGCCGGGGCAACGGGAGCTGGTCGGCAAGTTCGGCCCGGAGACCTTCGAGGACCTCATCATCGACATCTCGCTGTTCCGCCCCGGGCCGGTGAAGTCCGACATGGTCACCCCGTTCCTGCAGGCCCGGCAGGGGTGGCAGGACGCGGAGTACCTCCACCCCACCCTCGCCCCGGCACTGCGCGACACCCACGGGGTCGTCGTCTTCCACGAGCAGGTGCTGCGCATCGTCAGCGAGACCACCGGCGTCACCTTGGCGCAGGCCGACGAGGTGCGCCGGGCGCTCGGGTCGCCGGAGGGGCAGGAGGAGGTCGAGCGCTGGTGGCGCCCGGCCGCCCGGGCCCGGGGCTACGCGCCCTCGGACGTCGACCGGATCTGGGAGGTGCTCAAGGCGTTCGCGTCGTTCGGCTTCTGCAAGGCCCACGCCGCCGCGTTCGCGTTGCCGACCTACCAGTCGGCGTGGTTGAAGGCCCACCACCCGGCGGCCTTCTTCGCCGGGGTGCTCACCCACGACCCCGGCATGTACCCCAAGCGGCTGATCCTCGACGACGCCCGCAACTTCGGCGTCCCCGTCCTCGGCCTCGACGTCAACGCCTCCGCCGGCACCTATCGGGTCGAGCCGGTCGAGGGGGCCGCGGAGGTGGAGGTGGCCGGCGTGCGCGGCCCGAGGGCACACCACGCGCGGGGGAGCGGGAACGGGCGGCACGGCATACGGCTGTCCCTGGCCGACGTGAAGGGGATCAGCGACGACGAGGTGCAGCGGGTCGTCGACGGGCAGCCCTACGCGAGCCTGGCCGACTTCTGGCAGCGGGCGCGCGTCAGCCGCCCGGTCGTGGAGCGGCTGGCGATGGCCGGGGGGTTCGACGGCCTCTACGGCATCCGGTCGCTCACCTCGACCGGCACCGGCGGGGAAGGCCTCGGCCGGCGCGGCCGGATCACCCGGCGGGACCTGCTGCTGCACGTGACCGAGCTGGACCGGTGGTCCCGGTCGACCCGGGCGTCCGGCGGCTCCCGTGGCGGGCGACGACGCTCCGGTGCCGCCGGCTCGTCCCGGGGACGGCCCCACTCGGCGCCGCCGTCGGTGCAGGAGGTGTCCGACCGCGCCGCGGCCCAGGCGCGAGGACGCCGGCCCGGGCAGGGCACGCAGCCCGGCCACACCCAGCTCACCCTCGACCTCGGCGACGAGCCCACGCTCACCGAGACGACCGGGTTGCCGGAGATGACCGGGGCCGAGCTGGTGCGTGCCGAGCTCGACATCCTCGGCCTGGACGCGAGCGCACACGTCGTCGACTTCTACGGCCCGCTGCTCGACGCGCTCGGAGTCACCCGCGCCGACCGGCTGCTGCAGCAGCGCAACCGGGCCGAGGTGCTCGTCGCCGGGGTCAAGGTCGCCACCCAGACCCCGCCGGTGCGCTCGGGCCGCCGGGTCGTCTTCCTCACCCTCGACGACGCCACCGGGCCGGTCGACGCGACGTTCTTCGAGGACGTGCAGGGTCCCTACGCCTCCACGGTGTTCCACTCCTGGCTGCTGCTCGTGCGCGGGGTGGTCCGCCGCACCGGTCCCCGCGGGATCTCGGTGCGGGCGACCGGTGCCTGGGAGCTGTCGGAGCTGTGGGACGCCTGGTGCAGCGGTGGGGCGGACGGCGCCCTGGCGGCCCTGGCCGAGGCCGACGCGCAGGCCCGGGCCCGCGCCGAGGAGGGCGTCGCCGTCCCCGAGGGCGACCACGACGCGGTGGCCGGGGCGGCCCAGTCCCGCTCCACCCGCCCGGTGATGACCCGGCCGGACGGGCGGCGCGTCCTCGTGCACGCCTCCGGCTTCCGGCAGTCCCCGTATGCCGACGTCGCACCGGCCGGCGACACCGTCCGGTCCGGCCGTCCCCCGCGCAAGCTGTGGCACGCCAGCCCCGGCAGCTCGGGGCAGTGACGTGGCCGCCGTGCGGGGAGGCCCGCGATGAGCCGCCGCCGGTTCGCGGTGCCGCACCTGTCACCGACCGCGACGGACGGAGGGCGGCAGGTCGACGACGGCTGCCCCGTGCTGCACGTCGACATGGACGCGTTCTACGCCTCGGCCACGCTGCTGGACCACCCCGAGCTGGTCGGGACCCCGGTCCTCATCGGCGGGGGCAACCGGGGGGTGGTGCTGTCGGCCACCTACGAGGCACGTGCCCACGGAGTGGTGGCGGCGATGCCGATGGCCCGCGCGCGCCGGCTGTGCCCGCGGGCAACGGTGCTCGCGCCCGACCACGACCGCTACCAGCAGATCTCCCGGGCGATCATGGCGGTCTTCGCCGAGGTCACCCCCGTGGTCGAGCCGCTCTCCCTCGACGAGGCCTTCCTCGACGTCGCCGGCGTCATCCGGCGGCTCGGACCACCCGCCGCCATCGCCCGGTCGATCCGCGACACCATCGCCGACGAGCAGGGCATCACCTGCTCGGTCGGGGTGGCCTCGACCAAGCTGGTCGCCAAGCTCGCCTCCGGGCTGGCCAAGCCGGACGGCCTGCTCGTCGTGCCCGCGGACGAGTCGGTCGCGTTCCTGCACCAGCTGCCCGTGGCTGCCCTGTGGGGCGTGGGGGACCGCACCGAGGAGGTGCTGGTGCGGCTCGGGCTGCGCACCGTCGGCGACATCGCCCACACCCCGGTGCAGACCCTGCGCCGCGCGCTCGGCGACCGGCTCGGTCCGCACCTGCACGCGCTGGCGTGGGGCCGCGACGACCGCGGGGTGGAGCAGGTGGTGCGCGAGCCCAGCGGCGACGTTGTAGGAGCCGCGAGACAGCGCAGCATCGGCTCCGACGAGACCTTCCCCCACGACATCGACGACCCGGTGGTCATCCACCGCCACCTGCTCAAGCTGAGCGACCGGACGGCGGCCCGGGTGCGCTCGGCCGGCCTGACCGGACGCACGGTGACGGTCCGGGTGCGCTTCGCCGACTTCACCACGATCACCCGCTCCCGCACCCTGCGCGACCCCACCGACGTCAGCCGGGAGGTCTACGCGGTGGCCAAGGGGCTGTTCGACGGCCTCGGCCTGCAGCGGGCCCGGCTGCGGCTGGTCGGGGTCCGGCTCGAGGGCCTGGTCGACGCGAGGACCGCCCCCGTGCAGGGGCTGCTCGACGAACCGGAGCACGGCTGGCGGGACGCCGACCGGGCCGTCGACCGGGCCAGCGCCCGCTTCGGGGCAGGTGCCGTCCGGCCCGCCAGCCTCGTGCGGTCCGGGGGCGGCGAAGCCCCCTCTGGCCTGCATCGACCAACTCCGGCTACCCTTCGGCGCCACGGCGACCTATCCTGAAGGGGAGCTGTTCTCACAGACGTAGAGCCCGGGGTCGGGAGGTCAAGGTGCCACTTTCTGAGCACGAGCAACATCTGCTGGAGCAGATGGAACAAGCGCTGTACACCGAGGACCCCAAGTTCGCCTCCCACATGGTCGGCTCCACCGCCCGCCGGCGCCTCCGTCACCGGATCGCCCTCGGCGTCACCGGCGGGGTCGTCGGGCTCGCCCTCGTCGTGCTCGGGGTCATGAACCAGCTGGTCTGGCTCGGGGCGCTCGGCTTCGTCATCATGGTGGCCGGTGCGGTGTGGGCGATCAGCCCACCCGGTCACCGCGGCCAGCTCGGCGCCGTCCGCGAGGACGGCACCGTCGAGACGCCGCCGCGCGGCCGCCCCGGCAAGAAGTCCGCGGGCGGCGGCAAGACCGGCAAGGCTCCCGGCCGGCCCGGACGCAAGAACCGGGGCGGCACCGGCTCGCACGGCAGTTTCATGCAGCGGATGGAGCAGCGCTGGGACCGCCGGCGCGGCACTGACTGGCACTGACTGGCACCGACTGGCACTGAGTTGACCAGGATCAGCTGACCAGGACGGCGACCACCCACATCGCCGTGATGAGGGCGCCGGTCGCCAGCTCGATCCCCATGCTCAGCACGACGGCGCGCAGCGCCTGCTTCGTGGCCGCCCACGCCGCCGCGTGCCCACCCCGGCGGCCCCGCTCGGCCAGGTAGATGCCGAGCACGAACCCCAGCGCCAGGCCCACGACCGGCACCACGAAGAACCCCACGACGGCCAGGGCCGCCCCCGCGAGCAGGGTGGAGGTGCGCACCCCGGCCGCGCGCATCCGGCGCCCCGGGACGAGGTACTCCACCACCATCCCCGCCGCCGCCAGGACGACGGCGAGCCCGAGCACGGTCCAGCCGAAGGCGCTCTGCTGCTCGGTCGCCCACAGCAGGACGCCGGCGACGACCAGCACCAGACCGGGCAGGACCGGGATGACGATGCCGACCAGGCCGACCAGGACCACGGCCCCGGATACCCAGACGACAGCGTCCACCGGTCAGTCCCCTCAGGTCCGTGGGTGTGGTCGCCGCCGGCGTCGCGTGGCGCGGGTCAGCTCAGCGCTCGTCCTCCGGGTCGGTGGCGGTCGTGTCGTGGAGCCGGTCGGTCTCGTCCTGGATGTCGGCGTCGAGCGTGCGCAGCCGGGGCAGGTGCTCCCGGGCGTGGTGCGCGCAGAACAGCAGCTCGCCCCCATGGAGGCGGGCGCGGACGTAGGCCTGGGCCCCACAGCGGTCGCAACGGTCGACTGCGGTGAGTGGGTGGGCCAGAGCAGTGGTCACGTCAGCCTTCCTTCGTCGTGGGCGCCTCACGGCGTCCCGGCGGTTGTGCGGTGGACCGCGGAACCGGCCCCGCGGCCGGACCCATGATCCGTGTTCACCTGTCTCAACAGTCAAGCACGTGCGGGCGTTCCCGCGAGTTCGACGCGCACGATGTGGACAATCTCATGGCTTGGTTTCGCTGACCGCGGAATAGCCTCCGGGGCGCCGGGGCGTGTGCTGGCGGGGCGGCCACGGCCGGCGCGTTACGCTGCCTCGTCGGCCCCGGACCCGCCGGGCGGCGCACAACCAGCACGACCAGCACGAAGGAGCTCCGGACCGCCGTGGCCACCTCGACCAGTTCCGCCAAGCCCTCCCGGACCAGTGTCAGCGAGTACTCGGCGCGGCACCTGCAGGTGCTCGAGGGGCTGGAGGCCGTCCGCAAGCGCCCCGGCATGTACATCGGCTCGACCGACTCCCGCGGGCTCATGCACTGCCTGTGGGAGATCATCGACAACGCCGTCGACGAGGCGCTGGCCGACGTCTGTGACCGCATCGAGGTCGTCCTGATGGCCGACGGGTCGGTCGAGGTCCGCGACAACGGCCGTGGGATCCCGGTGGACATCGAGCCCCGCACCGGCCTGTCCGGGGTCGAGGTCGTGTTCACCAAGCTGCACGCCGGCGGCAAGTTCGGCGGCGGGTCCTACACCGCCTCCGGCGGCCTGCACGGCGTCGGCGCCTCCGTCGTCAACGCGCTCTCGGCGCGCCTGGACGTCGAGGTCGACCGGGGCAGCAAGGTCTACGCGATGAGCTTCCGCCGGGGCGAGCCCGGCGTGTTCGACGACCCGACGGGCAAGCAGGGCAAGCAGGGTGACAAGACCCCGGAAGCCGACTTCACGCCATACGTGAAGAACAGCGAGCTGCGCATCGTCGGCAAGGCGAAGCGCGGCAGGACCGGCAGCCGGGTGCGCTACTGGGCCGACCCGCAGATCTTCATCAGGTCGGCCCGTTTCGACTACGACGAGCTCGTGGCGCGCGCGCGGCAGACCTCCTTCCTCATCCCCGGGCTCAGCCTCGTCATCCGCGACGAGCGCCGCCTGCCCGGCACGCCGGGGGAGGACGGGCCGCACGAGGAGGTCTTCCAGCACGACGGGGGGATCAGCGAGTTCACCGAGTTCCTCGCCCAGGACCCGGCCGTCACCGACGCGTGGCGGCTGCAGGGCTCGGGCACCTTCACCGAGACGGTCCCGGTGCTCAACGACAAGGGGCAGATGACCTCCACCGAGGTGGAGCGGGAGTGCGGCGTCGACGTGGCGCTGCGGTGGGGGACCGGCTACGACACCCGAGTGAAGTCCTTCGTCAACATCATCGCCACCCCGAAGGGCGGGACCCACCACGCCGGCTTCGAGCAGGCGCTGCTCAAGGTCTTCCGCAAGCAGCTGGAGGTCAACAGCCGGCGCCTCAAGGTGGGCAACGACAAGGTCGACAAGGACGACATCCTCGCCGGGCTGACCGCCGTGGTGACCGTCCGGCTGGCCGAACCGCAGTTCGAGGGGCAGACCAAGGAGGTGCTCGGCACCTCGGCGGTCCGCTCGATCGTCTCGAAGGTGGTCGAGCAGGAGCTGACCGCGCGGCTGACCTCCAGCAAGCGGGCCGACAAGCAGATGTCGACCCAGCTGCTGGAGAAGGTCGTCGCGGAGATGAAGTCGCGCATCAGCGCCCGGATGCACAAGGAGACCCAGCGGCGCAAGAACGCGCTGGAGAGCTCCTCGCTGCCGGCGAAGCTGGCCGACTGCCGCAGCAACGACGTGGACCGCTCCGAGCTGTTCATCGTCGAGGGCGACAGCGCCCTCGGCACCGCGAAGCTGGCCCGGTCCTCGGACTACCAGGCGCTGCTGCCGATCCGCGGCAAGATCCTCAACGTCCAGAAGGCGTCGGTCGGCGACATGCTCAAGAACGCCGAGTGCGCCGCGATCATCCAGGTGATCGGCGCGGGGTCGGGCCGCTCGTTCGACCTGGACATGGCCCGCTACGGCAAGGTCGTCATCATGACCGACGCCGACGTGGACGGCGCCCACATCCGCACCCTGCTGCTCACGCTGTTCTTCCGCTACATGCGCCCGTTGGTCGAGGCCGGCCGGGTCTACGCCGCGATGCCGCCGCTGCACCGGATCGAGGTGATCAACGGGGGCAAGAAGAAGAACGACTACGTCTACACCTACAGCGAGGCGGAGATGCGCAAGACGCGCGCCTCGCTGGAGAAGC
>DASSKF010000009.1:0-9225 GCA_035690725.1 Segeticoccus sp. | reverse complement strand
GGAGAGCACGTCGTTCTTGGCGCCCTCGATCCCGCCGTCGGCGCCGTAGGTGAAGGAGTAGTAGCCGGTGACGTGGCTGTAGAGCAGCCCCTCGGGGTAGGTGCGCAGCCACTTCAGCTCGTCGTTCGTGGGCACCGACTTCGCGATCGGCGTGCCCTGCACGAGGATCTCGCCGCGCTCCTTGGCGTAGCTCTCCAGCAGGGTGCGGCGGTTGCCCGGGCGGTCGTGCAGGCTGTCGGCCCGGACGTACTGGATCCAGGTCGTGGAGACGAGCAGCGCGCAGAACATCACGGCAACGACGGTCGCGAGCCGGCGGATGGGTGAGTTCATCGGACCCGCACCACCTCGGTCGCGTCCCCGGAGGACGTGCCCGGCTCGTCCTCCGGCAGCGGTCGCCTCGCCTGGTCGGAGATGCGCAGCAGTATGGCGATGATGGTCCAGTTGGCGAGCAGGGAGGACCCTCCGTAGGAGAGGAACGGCGTGGTGAGGCCGGTCAGCGGGATCACCCGGGTGACGCCGCCGATGACGACGAAGCACTGCAGCCCGATCGTGAACGACAGCCCGACCGCCAGCAGCTTGCCGAAGCCGTCCCGGGCACCGACGGCGGTGCGCAGCCCGCGCTCGACGAGCAGGGCGAACAGGACGAGCAGGGCGAACGCACCGACGAGGCCGAGCTCCTCGGCGAAGCTGGGGAAGATGAAGTCGCTCTCGGCGAAGTAGGTCAGCTCCGGGTGGCCCTGGCCGAGCCCGGTTCCGAGCAGGCCGCCGTTGCCCATGCCCATGAGGCCGAGCACGAGCTGGTCGCTGGTCTGCAGAGCCTGGTGGGAGAACGGGTGCAGCCACAGCAGCACCCGCTCCTGCACGTGCCCGAACAGCAGGTAGGCGACGTAGCAGCCGCCGACGAACAGCAGCATGCCGATGGCGATCCACGAGATCCGCTCGGTGGCGACGTAGAGCATCGCGACGAACAGCCCGAAGAACAGCAGTGAGGTGCCGAGGTCCTTCTCGAGGACGAGCACGCCGATGCTGGCCGCCCAGGCGACGAGGATCGGCCCGAGGTCGCGCGCCCGGGGCAGCGGGAACCCGAGGAACCTGCGGCCGACGAGGGACAGGGCGTCCCGGGTCTGCACGAGGTAGCCGGCGAAGAAGACGGTGAGGACGATCTTGGCGACCTCACCCGGCTGGAAGCTCATCGGGCCGAGGTGGATCCAGATCCGGGACCCGTAGTGGGCGCTGCCGATGACCGGCAGCAGCGGCAGCAGGAGCAGGCCGATGCCGACGAGCATCGAGGTGAAGGTGAACCGCCGCAGGATGCGGTGGTCCTTGAGGACGATGAGCACCGCCGCGGCCACGAGCACCGACAGCGCGCTCCACAGCAGCTGCTTGGTGGCGAGGCCGTCAGCGACGGTGCGGCCCTCGGCCAGGTCCAAGCGGTGGATCATCACCACCCCGAGCCCGTTGAGCAGGGTGACGATCGGGAGCAGGAGGGGGTCGGCATACGAGGCGCGCCAGCGCAGCACGAGGTGGAAGGCGACGGCCAGCACGGTCAGGCCGATCCCGTAGGTCGCGATGTCCGGCGGCACCTCCTCCTGCATGACCAGGCCGACGTTGAGGTAGGCCAGCAGGACGATGCCGATCGCGAAGAGCAGCAGGAGCAGCTCCACGTTGCGGCGGGTGCGCGGCGGCACGGTGGTCACGGTGCTCATGACGCGCACGCCGTCCCGCCGAGGCTCTGGAAGCGGCACTGGATGAGCGCGCTGCGCAGCTCGTCCACGATCTGCTCGGCGTCGGCCCGGCTGTCGGCGGTCATCGTGTCGGTGACCTGCTCGCGGACGTAGGGCGACAGGTCGTCCAGCGGGATGTCGCTCTGCTCGGCGACGCTGTGCAGCCGGATCGGCCCCAGGTCCTGGGAGATGCCGCGGAAGACGGCGACCCGCCCGTCGTGGGCGCCGACGTAGTACTGCTGCTGCGTCCAGCTCCAGCCGGCCCAGCCGCCGCCGACGATCACCGCGAGGATGACGACGACGAGCGCCAGGCGCCGGGCCCAGCGGCCGGCCGTGCTGCCGGGGCCGGACTCGGCCAGCGTGGGCCGGGGATCGGTGTCGTCCTCGGACTCGGTGTCCTCCCGGTCATGGGTGAGCACGCCGGTCGTCGCACCGGAGCCGCCGGCCCGCTCACGCTGCACGCTGCGGTGCAGGGCGGCGGCCTTCTCCGCGGGGGTCTGCGGCACGGCCTGGGTGGTGCGGACCCGGTCGGTGGCCGCGCCGACGACCTGCGGGGTCGTGGACGGGGCGTTCGACCGGGCGAGGTCGACCACCTCGGCCACGACGACGGTCACGTTGTCGCGGGTGGAGGCACGCAGCGCGACCTTGATGAGCCGGTCGGCGACCTCCCCGGGGGAGCTCCCCTCGCGCAGCACCTCCTCGATCGTGTCGCGCCCGACGAAGTCGGACAGCCCGTCGGAGCAGAGCAGGTAGCGGTCGCCGGTCCGCGCCTCGCGCATCGACAGGTCCGGCTCGTCGCCCGGATCGCCGGTGAGCACCCGGGTCACGAGCGAGCGCTGCGGGTGGTGCTCGGCCTCGGCCGGGCTGATCCGGCCCTCGTCGAGCAGCTGCTGGACGAAGGAGTGGTCGCGGGTGATCTGGGAGAAGGTGCCGTCGCGCAGCTGGTATGCCCGGGAGTCACCGATGTTCGCCAGCGCCAGCTTGTTGCCGGCGCGGAGCAGGGCGATGAGGGTGGTGCCCATCCCCTCGGTCTCGGGCATGTCCGCCATCGCGTCGTGCAGGGCGGTGTTGGCGTCGCGCACCGCCCCGCCGAGCTGGTCGAGGGCGTCGTCGGCGCCGTGGCTCTCCCCGTCCAGGTGCACCAGCTCGCCGACCACCATCGAGCTCGCCACGTCGCCGGCGGCGTGCCCCCCCATGCCGTCCGCGAGCACGAGCAGGTGCGGGCCGGCATACCCGCTGTCCTCGTTGCGGGACTTGCTGCCCAGCCCGAGGTTCGAGCGTGCGGCGTAGCGCAGCGCGATGCTCATGGGGAGTGGTTACTTCCGCAGCTCGAGGACGGTCTGGCCGATGCGGATGCGCGAGCCGGTGTCGACGCGGGCACCCTCCTCGACCCGCTGGTTGCCGACGAAGGTGCCGTTGGTGGAGCCCAGGTCGTCGACGAACCACGCGTCGTCGCGGCGGTAGAGGCGAGCGTGCCGGCCGCTGGCGAAGTCGTCACCCAGGGACAGGCTGCACTCGGGGTTGCGGCCGATGAGCAGGTTGTCGCGCAACGGGACGCTGGTGCCCCGCATCGACCCCTCGACCACGGTGAGGTGCTGCGGTCCGCGGGGGGCGGGACGCTGCTCGCGGCGACGCTCGGCGGGGGTCGGCGCATTCTGCCGGGAGCGGGCGCCGGGCGGCTGCTTGGCGTTGCTGCGCTTGGCGGTACGGGTGATCACCCGGGTCCCGTAGAGGTCGCCCCGCAGGACGCCGACGACGCTGAGGATGAAGGCCCAGAGCAGGATCAGCAGGCCCAGCCGGATGACGGTGATGGTGAGCTCACTCATGCGAACCCCGGCTCACTTCCGCCCGGAGGCGTGGAACGTGACCCGCGTGCGCCCGAGAGTCAGCTGGTCCCCGTCGCCGAGCCGGTGGCTGCGGATGCGCTCGCCGTCCACGAAGGTGCCGTTCGTCGAGCTGAGGTCGCGGATGGTCGCCACGAGGTGCGGTCCGTCGTGCGTCACCCGGACCTCGCTGTGCCGGCGCGAGATCCCCGGGTCGTCCAGCACGATGTCGGCCGAGCCGTCCCGCCCGAGCACGGTGTGCGCGCCCATGAGGGGGTAGCGCTGGCCGTCGATCTCCAGCCACGGCCGGTCCTCCGCGCGGCGGCGCGGTGGGCGGGCGCCCTCCGGCGGCTGGAACACCGTGTCGTCGCTGCGGCCTGGCGCGTCCGGGGCGGCCTGGCGGCCCCAGGCCCCGTGCCCGTCGCGGGCGTCGCTCGGGTCCGCTGCGTACTCGTCCTCCCCGGGCCGGCTGGTGCGGGCGCCGGCAGCGACGGCCGCAGCGGCTGCGGCGGCCCCCGCGGTGGCGGGAGCGTGCGGCGGCGCCGGGCGTGCCGTGGGTGCGGCGGCGCGGGGCTGCCCCGCACCGGTGTGCCCGGCACCGGTGTGCCCGGCCGCCGGCTGCTCGTCGTCACGATCCGATCGGCGCGGGCGGCCGCTGGCGGGACGCAGCCGGAAGACGCCGGTCTCCAGCTCCTCGTCGGCGATGAACTCGACGTCGAGCGGCCCACCGGGCGTGTAGCGCTGGCTCTCGGCATGCTCCTGGGCCGAGGCGACCAGCTCGTCGGTCAGCCCCTCGGCGTAGGACGTGAGCCGGTCGTAGTCGGTGTCCGACAGCTCGACGGTGAACAGGTTGGGGACGATCGTGCGTCCCCGGCCCACCACGGCCGCCCGGTCGTCCATCGCGCGGCGCATGGCCGAGGCGATCTCGACGGGCTGCACCTCGGAGCGGAAGGCGCGCGCGAAGACGCCGTTGACGGCTCGCTCGACCGATTGCTCGAGCTTGTCGAACAGGCCCACACGCCCTCCTTCACCTCGGTTCCCGGCCCCTGGGTGGACCGATCGATCGTAACCGGCCCGGCTGGGTGAGGACGTTCTCCCCGTGGTGCGGCGCGTGTTACCGTTTGGCGCTTCCTTCCCAGCTGTGGCTGCCGCGCGACCGCTCCGGACCCACCCGGTTTGGACTTGGCCGGTCCGGTGCAGCACACTGTGGGGGCGCGCGCGAGTGGCGGAATAGGCAGACGCGCACGGTTCAGGTCCGTGTGCCCGAAAGGGCGTGGGGGTTCAACTCCCCCCTCGCGCACCAGCACGACACGTGGCGATGAGCGGTCCGGCACCGGCCGGGCCGCTTTTCTGCTGCTCGTGACCCGTCTTGTCGGCCGCTCGTGCGGTGGGAGAGGGTGGCGGCGTGGGAGCGGACACGTGAGCGGCGCCGGTCGCGCCGACGTCACCGACGAGGACACGCTGCGGGTCACCACGCTGCGGCTGCCGTGCGCACCACTGGCGGGGGAGGACCCGCTCCCGCCGGTGGACGCCATGCTCGAGGCGCCGTTCGAGCTGGCCGACGTCCCGGCCGGGCTCGCCGAGGGCGCCTCCTTCGGCCACCCGCGCTCGATGTACCCCTACCTCCTGCAGGACCGCTACGGCCGCGACCGGGTCGAGACCGACCTGACCTGCGTCGTCCTGGAGAACGAGCACCTGCGCGCCGAGGTGCTCCCGCAGCTCGGCGGCCGGGTCTGGTCGCTGACCGACACCGCCTCCGGGCGGGAGCTGCTGCACCGCAACGCCACCGTGCAGCCGGCCAACTTCGGGCTGCGCAACGCATGGTTCGCCGGGGGCCTGGAGTGGAACATCGGCACCCGCGGCCACTCCCCGCAGACGTGCTCGGCCCTGCACGCGGCGACCGTGACCACGACCGAGGGGCACCGGCTGCTGCGGATGTGGGAGCTCGAGCGGGTCCGCGGAGTGGTCTACCAGGTCGACCTCCGGCTGCCCCCGGGCTCGCGTGCCCTGTGGGTCCACGTGCGGATCCAGAACCCCGGTCCGGACGCGGTGCCGATGTACTGGTGGTCCAACGCCGCCGTCCCCGAGGCGGAGGACGTGCGGGTGCTCGCCCCCGCGACGCGGGCCTACGCGACCTCCTACGACGGCCGGGTGCGCGTCGCCCCGGTCCCGGTGCACGACGGCGTCGACGCGACCTGGCCGACCCGGCTGGAGCACGCGGCCGACTACTTCTACGACGTCGACGGCGGGCGGCAGCGTCCGTGGGTGGCCGCGGTGGACTCGTCGGGCCACGGCCTCGGGCAGGTGTCCACCGAGCGCCTCCGCGGCCGCAAGATGTTCTGCTGGGGTCGCGGCACCGGCGGGCGCCGCTGGCAGCGTTGGCTGTCGCCGGGCGCCGGTGACTACCTGGAGATCCAGGCGGGCCTGGCCGCCACCCAGCACCAGCACCTGTGGATGCCCGCCGGCGCCAGCTGGTCCTGGGTGGAGGCGTACGGCGACGTGGCCGCCGACCCGGCGCTGGCCCACGGCGACTGGTCCGCCGCCGCGGCCCACCTCACCGACCGCATCGACGCCCTCGCCCCGCCGCCCGCGCTGGCCGAGGCCGTGGCCGTGGCGGAGGCCGCCGCCGACCTCCCGCCCGGGGAGCTGCTCTGCCGGGGGAGCGGCTGGGGTGCGCTCGAGGCCGAGCTGCGCTCCCACGACACGGGACCGAGCGGTATGCCGACCCGCAGCGCCTCCCTGCCCACCGGCGCGGGGGTGCCCTTCGCTGCCGACACGATGGGCGCCGAGCAGGAGCTGTGGCGCGCGGTGCTGACGGGTGGCTCGGCGGCGAACGACGCCCTGCGAGAGGCCGACCCGCAGACCCCGCCCGTCTCCTACGTGGCCGGGCGAGCCTGGCCGGAGCTGCTGTCCCGGTGCGACCCGTGCTGGGCGCGCGACTACCACCTCGCGGTGATCGCACACGCGGGCGGCGACCTCGACGGGGCCCGAAGGCACTACGAGGCCTCCCTCGCCGACGTGACCACGGCCTGGGCCCTGCGCGGGCTGGGCCGGATCTCCGGCGAGCAGGGGCGATCCGCGGAGGCCGCCGAGCTGCTCGCCCGCGCAGCCCGACTCGTTCCGGGCGAGCGCTCGTTGCTGTTCGAGGCGGTCGCCGCCGCCCTCGACGCGGGTGACGGCACGGCCGCGCTCGCGCTGGTCGACGCGGCGCCGGAGCAGGTCCGCCGCCTGGGCCGCGTGCGCCTGCTCGAGGCGCGGGCGGCCGCAGCCGCAGGGGACGCCGACCGGGTGGAGGCCGTCCTGGCGAGCGAGGTCGTCATACCGGACCTGCGGGAGGGGGACACGGCACTGAGCGACCTGTGGAGCGCAACCCGCCCCGGTGAGCCGGTCCCGGAGGCCTACGACTTCCGGATGCGCTGACCCCGGCGTGGAGCGGGGTCCCAACGGGCCGGGAAGCTGGAACATCCGTGTCGTCCTGGCGACACGGATGTTCCAGGTTGTCGGCCGACCGGCTACACCCGGCTGACCACGTAGACGTTGAACGGGTCGTCCTCGATCTCGTGCACGGTGACCTCGCGGAACCCCGCGTCGCGCAGCATCTGCTGGGCCTGCTCGACACCCCACACCGTCCCCAGCGCCTCGCCGCCCTGCGCGAGGGACACCGACATGCAGTGGGTGGTGGAGACGGCGTAGAGAAAGCTGGCCCAGGGCAGCTCGAGGTTCTGCTCGAGGTGGCTGGAGGCCTGGATGTCCACCATCAGGAAGGTGCCGCCGGGCCGCAGCGCGCGCCGGATGTTCGCCAGCACCTGTGCCGGGTGCGCCTGGTCGTGGATCGTGTCGAACGCCGTGACGAGGTCGTATGCCGCGTGCTCACCCTCCGTGGCCACGTCGCGAACCTCGAAGCGTGCGTTGGGCAGTCCCCAGGCGGCCGCCTCGGCACGGGCGGCGTCGACGGCCTCCTGCTCGAAGTCGAGGCCGGTGAACCGGCTGGCGGGAAACTCGCGCGCCAGCAGGTTGATCGCGTGCCCCTGGCCACAGCCGTAGTCGGCCACGTCGAGCCCCTCCCGCAGGAGGGGGACCAGCCCGGTGACGGGGATGATCGTGTCGACCAGGGAGGCGTCGTTGACGGCGCCGCTGTCGGCGGCCTGGACCTCGTGGAAGCCCGGGTAGTCGGCGTAACCGAGTCCCCCACCGGTGCGGAACTTCTCGACCACCGCGGGGGCGACCCCGCTCAACAGGGTGAGCATCGACAGGGTGCGGGCCAGGTTGTCGGGGCCGGTGCCGGTGAGCAAGGGTGCGTACCCCTCGCGTAGCCGGTAGGTGACGTTGTCGGGGCGGTAGTCGACGAGGCCGCCGGTCACCACGCCACCGAGCCACTCCCGGACATACCGCTCGTCCAGCCCGGCGGCGTCGGCGATCTGCTGGCTGGTGGCCCACGGGAGTGCGGCGAGGGTGTCGAACAGGCCGGTGTCGTGGCCGAGTCCGCCGAGCAGGCAGATGGCGGCGTCGTTGAGAACCTGGACCATTCGCTCGCCCGGGTCCGGTTCGGGACGGCTCGGTTCGGCCGTGGTCGCCGTCGAGGGGGCTGTCGCCAGGGTGGGATCGGTGGTGGTCATCATGCGCTCCCGTGCGCTGCTGGTGGGCCGGGACCGGGGATGGGTCCCGGCGTGGACGACTGGTCCACAGCCGCGACGCTAGGGCGGGGGCGGGCGCCGGCACATCGGGCAGAACGTGCATTCGGCGGTCCGCCGGTGGGGCGGACGGTGCAGCGGTGGGCCGACCCCCGGGAGCTCAGTCCACGGACGCGGGCGCGATGCCGTGCTCGTGCGCCCACGCGGCGGCAGCGGTGCGGCTGCCGACGCCGAGCTTGAGGTAGATGTTGGCGAGGTGGCGGCTGACCGTCTTCTCGCTGATGACGAGGTGGTGGGCCACGGCGCGGTTGCCGGCTCCCGAGGCGATGCAGGCGAGGACCTGCAGCTCGCGCGGGGACAGGCCGCCCGGGGCCTCCTCGCGGGACAGCCGCCGGACGTCGGGCCCGGCCCCGAGCTGGCGGTAGATCGCGAGGGCGGTCGCCTCCTCCGCTGCCGCCGTGGGCTCGTGCCCGAGCTCGCGGTGCGCCTGCGCGAGGAGCTCGTGCACCGCGGCGGAGGCGTGGCGGAACCGCTGCTCCCGGTAGGTCCGGGCCGCCCCGTCGAGCAGCGGCAGCGCGTCGGACGGCCGGCCGGAACGCAGGTGCAGCAGGGCGCGGGCCTGCTGGGCCCGTGCCCGCAGGCCGGGGCTGTCGTGGAAGGCCGCGATCGCCTCCAGCTCGTCGGCCAGCACGGCGGCGTATGCCGGCTCGCCGGCTTCCAGCGCGACCTCCACCGCCGGGAGCAGCAGCCGGGCGCGCCCGAGCCGGTCGCGTCCGGCGAGCGAGGCCTGCAGCTCGGCCAGGGCCCCCGGCACGTCGCCCGCCGATGCCAGGAGGAGCGCGGCGCCGGGTTGCGGGTCGTCGCCGAGCGCGCGCACCAGCCCGAACGCGCGGCGCGCGCCCTCGGGGTCGCCGCGCAGCCGGCGGACCTCGCCCAGCTCGTAGTAGCCGGCGGCCGCGAGCCACCCGTGCGACCCCACGAGCTGCCGGCTGTGCGCCTCGATGCCCCGCTCGACGGCGTCCCAGCCGCCCTCGGCACGCACCAGCT
>DASSKF010000008.1:0-21959 GCA_035690725.1 Segeticoccus sp. | reverse complement strand
CTCGCTCAGGCAGCGAGGGCGAAGTCGGTGCGCTTGGAATCGGCACCTATTGGTTTGCAAGGAGCGTTAACGAGGTGACCTTGCCTCCTCGACCCGCTTCCCCTGAATCGGCGACCAACGTCGAAACCGATCACCCCCTGGTCGGGGGTGGACACATCTCCCTGTTCAGTTGTCAACGTGCTGAGTCTACCGGGGGAACGCGCGGCCCTGCCACGTCATTCCCCCCGCCGGTCAGGAGGCCCACGTGGGCCGCAGCGGCATGTGCGCGTCGCCGTCCGGGTCGACCCGGACACCGAGCACCTGGTGCAGCTGGATCCGGTTGCGCTCGAACGACAGCCGCGACCCGGCCAGGTACAGGGCCCACACCTTCGCCCTGCCCTCCCCCACGAGGTCGACGGCCTCGTCCCAGTGCTCGCGCAGGTTACGAACCCAGTCCCGGCAGGTCATCGCGTAGTGCTCGCGCAGGTTCTCCTCGTGCCGCACCTCGAAGCCGATGTCCTGCATGACGCCGATGATGTGACCCGAGCCGGTGAGCTCGCCGTCGGGGAAGACGTAGCGGTTGATGAACCCCGTGCTGGGGATGCCGGGGTGCTGGTTGTCGGGGCGGGTGATGCAGTGGTTGAGCAGCCGCCCCCCGTCCCGCAGCCGGCTGAGCAGGAACCGGAAGTAGGACGGGTAGTTCTTCACCCCGATGTGCTCGGTCAGCCCGATCGAGCTGATGGCGTCGAAGCCGCGCTCGGTCACGTCGCGGTAGTCCATGTGGCGCACCTCGGCCTGGCCGGACAGGCCCTCGGACGCGATGCGCTTGGCCGCCCAGTCGGCCTGGTCGCGGGAGAGCGTCACGCCGAGGGCGGTGACGCCGTAGTGGGTGACGGCGTGCCGCACCATGCCGCCCCACCCGCACCCGACGTCGAGCAACCGCATACCGGGCCTGAGGTCGAGCTTGCGGCAGACGAGGTCGTACTTGTTCGCCTGCGCCTCCTCGAGGGTGGCGTCCGCCTGCGGGTAGCACGAGCAGGTGTAGGTCATCGACGGGCCGAGCAGCAGCTCGTAGAAGTCGTTGCCGACGTCGTAGTGGTGGTGGATCGCCTCCGCGTCCCGGGACTTGGAGTGCCGCAGCCCGTTCAGCAGGCGGTGCAGCTGGGTGGGCGTCTCCTGCGGCGGCAGCTCCGGGACGCGCAGGTTGCGCAGCCCGACCGTCCTGGCCAGCTCGGGCACGTCGGTCGGGGACGGGCGGCGCAGGTGCACGTGGTCCTCGATGAGCTTGAGCAGGCCGTAGGGGTCGCCCGGGTGCGCACCCTCGACGGTGAGGTCGTTCATCAGGTAGGCACGCGCCATACCGAGGGAGCCGGGCGCGGTGACCAGGTAGCGCAGACCCCGCTCGTTCTCCAGGCGCAGGCCGATCTCGGCACCGGGGTCACCCCCGGTCGAGCCGTCGTACGCACTGAACCGCACCGGCACGTCCGCACCGAAGAGCTGGTCGAATGCCTGACCGATGGTCCTGGTCACCGTCGCTTCACCGCCTTGTCGTAGAGAGTGGGCAACCGCCCCTCGGGGTCGTAGACCTTCTTGGCGTGGGCGTAGTCCTCCCCGCCGTAGAGCTGCCAGAACTTCTCCTCGCCGTAGTAGGCGTCGGAGTAGAGGGACTTGTGGCCGCCGAGCCCGTCCACCTGGTCCTCGATCAGGCGGTTGACGTCGCCGTCCTCGCGGCCCGGCTCGATCGTCGCCGTCGACCAGAAGCCCACGTTGACGTAGGTCCGGTCCGGCTCCAGCGGATAGAGGGGCCAGCCGGGTGCGCTCGTCGCCGTCTCGCGCAACCGCAGCGGGCACAGCCAGATCGGCTCGATCGGCACCTCGCGCAGGAACCAGCGCAGGAAGTCGGCCGTCCGCTCCACCGGGATCTCGACGTCCTGGACCACCCGCTCCTGCGGGAGCTCGCCGCGCAGGCCGGCCATCCGGGCATACCAGCCGTGCCGGTTCTCGAACCGGATGAGTGAGGAGTAGACGTCGCTGCGCAGGTAGCGGCGCGGCACCCAGCGGCGGATCCGCGGGTTCTGCACCCCGAAGGCACGGGAGCACCAGAACCAGTCGGTGTCCCAGCGCCACAGGTAGTCGCGCACCGTGAGGTGGTCCTCACGCCGGGTCTGCAGCGAGCGGTAGTAGATCTGCTCGCCGGTGTAGTCGCTCGTGAACGGTGCGGAGTCCTCCCACGACCCGAGGACCAGGTAGGACTCGCGCTCGGAGAAGACGACCGCGTCGATGAAGTCGACCTGCTGCCCGTCGTGCTCGCGGGTGATGACCACCCCGCCCATCGTGTCGACGAGCGCGTCGAGGTCGTCGAAGCGCACGTGGCGCAGGTGCACGTAGGGGTGCACCGGCTCGAGGTCGATGAGCAGCCGGGTGGCGTAGCCCAGCGAACCGTAGGAGTTCGGGAAGGCGCGGAACAGCTCGGCGTGCTCGCCCTCGGGAGTGGCCACGACGACGTCGCCGGCGCCGGTCATCACCTCGACCTCCCGGACCGACTCGTGCGGCAGCCCGTTGCGGAAGGAGGACGACTCGATGCCCAGACCCGTGACCGCCCCGCCGATGGTGATGGTCTTCAGCTGCGGCACCACCAGCGGCATGAGGCCGTGCGGCAGCGTCGCGTCGACCAGGTCCTCGTAGCTCGTCATCGCCTGCACGTCGCAGGTGCGCGCCTCGGGGTCGACCGACAGGACCCGGTCGAACGCCCGGACGTCGAGGCCCGGCCGGTCGGCCTCCTGCCGGGGGCGGAACAGGTTCGAGGTCCGCTTGGCCAGCCGGACCGGCTCGCCCGGCGGGATGGCTGCGTACTGCGCCTCGAGTGCCCTGCGAGCCTGCTCGTGCCGTCCCTGCATTCCGCCTCCGAGCCGGCGCCGTGCCGGCACTGTCGTGGATGGTCCTCCTGCGGCATCTTACGGACCGCCGTCTCACGATGGCGACGGGACCGGAGCGCACCCTCCCCGCACTTCTACCATCGAAGGCCAGCCCGCCGGAGCAAGGGAGCCCGCGATGTTCCAGAAGGTCCTGGTCGCCAACCGCGGCGAGATCGCCGTCCGCGCCTTCCGCGCGGCACACGAGCTGGGCGCGACGACGGTCGCGGTCTTCCCCTTCGAGGACCGCACGAGCGAGCACCGGCTCAAGGCCGACGAGGCCTACGAGATCGGCGAACCGGGGCACCCGGTGCGGGCCTACCTCGACCCCGAGGAGATCGTGCGGGTCGCGGTGGCGTGCGGCGCGGACGCGGTCTACCCGGGTTACGGCTTCCTGTCGGAGAACCCACGCCTGGCCGAGGCCTGCGCGGCAGCCGGGCTCACCTTCGTCGGACCGCCGGCCGAGGTGCTGCACCTGACCGGCAACAAGGCACGTGCCATCGAGGCGGCACGGGCGGCCGGGTTGCCGACGCTGCGCGGCTCGGCGCCGAGCGCGGACGTGGACGAGCTGCTCTCCGCCGCGGGCGACATCGGCTTCCCGTTGTTCGTCAAGGCGGTCGCCGGTGGGGGCGGGCGGGGCATGCGGCGGGTCGAGGACGCCGCCGAGCTACGGGCGGCGCTCGATGCGGCGATGCGGGAGGCGGACTCGGCCTTCGGCGACCCGACCGTCTTCCTCGAGGAGGCGGTGGTGCACCCGCGCCACATCGAGGTGCAGGTGCTCTGCGATGGTTCCGGTGGCCGGGTCCACCTGTTCGAGCGGGACTGCTCGGTGCAGCGCCGGCACCAGAAGGTCGTCGAGATCGCACCCGCGCCCAACCTCGATCCCGAGCTGCGCGACCGGATCTGCGCCGATGCGCTCGCCTTCGCCGAGCAGATCGGCTACGTGAACGCCGGCACCGTGGAGTTCCTCCTCGACGAGCGTGAGCTCGGGGGGTGGGCGGGGGGCGGAGCCCCCCGCCCGTACCGGTTCATCGAGATGAACCCGCGGATCCAGGTGGAGCACACGGTGACCGAGGAGATCACCGACGTCGACCTGGTCGGCTCCCAGCTGCGGATCGCCTCGGGTGCGACGCTGGAGGACCTCGGTCTGCGGCAGGAGGACCTGCGCATCCGCGGCGCGGCGCTGCAGTGCCGGATCACCACCGAGGACCCCGCCAACGGGTTCCGCCCCGACACCGGCACGATCAGCGTCTACCGCTCGGCCGGCGGCGCCGGCGTGCGGCTGGACGGCGGCACGGTGTTCGTCGGCGCCCGCATCGGCGCGCACTTCGACTCGATGCTGGTCAAGCTCACCTGCCGCGGTCGTGACTTCCCCACCGCGGTGAGCCGGGCCCGTCGCGCCCTGGCGGAGTTCCGGGTGCGCGGGGTGTCGACGAACATCCCGTTCCTGCAGGCGCTCCTGGAGGAACCGGACTTCGTCTCCGGCCGGCTGTCCACGTCGTTCATCGACGAGCGGCCGCACCTGACCACCGCGCGGGTGCCGGCCGACCGCGGGACACGGCTGCTCACCTACCTGGCCGACGTCACCGTCAACAAGCCGTATGGCGAGTCGCTCACCTCGGTCTCCCCCACCGACAAGCTGCCGGCGGTGGACCTGGCGGCGCCGCCGGCGCCCGGCGCCCGGGACCGGCTGCTCGTCGCGGGCCCGGCCGCCTTCGCCCGCGAGCTGCGCTCCCGGCAGGCGGTCGCGGTCACCGACACCACCTTCCGGGACGCGCACCAGTCGCTGCTGGCCACCCGGGTGCGCACCCGGGACCTGGCGCAGGTCGCCGGCCACGTGGCGCGGATGACGCCGCAGCTGCTCAGTGTCGAGGCCTGGGGCGGGGCGACGTACGACGTGGCGCTGCGCTTCCTGGCCGAGGACCCCTGGGAGCGCCTCGCCGCACTGCGGACGGCGATGCCGAACCTGCCCCTGCAGATGCTCCTGCGGGGCCGCAACACCGTGGGCTACACGCCCTACCCCACGCACGTGACCGACGCGTTCGTCACCGAGGCCGCGCGCACCGGCGTCGACGTGTTCCGGATCTTCGACGCCCTCAACGACGTCGAGCAGATGCGACCGGCGATCGAGGCGGTCCTCGGCACGGGGACCGCGGTCGCCGAGGTCGCGCTGTGCTACACCGGCGACCTGACCAGCCCGGGCGAGCAGCTCTACACCCTCGACTACTACCTGCGGCTCGCCGAGCGGATCGTCGCCACCGGCGCGCACGTGCTGGCGATCAAGGACATGGCCGGGCTGCTGCGGGCACCGGCGGCGCACACCCTGGTGACCGCGCTGCGGGAGCGCTTCGACCTGCCGGTGCACCTGCACACCCACGACACCGCCGGCGGACAGCTCGCCACCCTGCTCGCGGCGATCGACGCCGGCGTCGACGCGGTCGACACCGCGAGCGCCCCCATGTCGGGGACGACGAGCCAGCCGTCGATGTCCGCCCTGGTCGCGGCGACCGACGAGACGCCGCGCGCGACGGAACTCGACCTCGCCGCGGTGATGGACCTCGAGCCCTACTGGGAGGCGGTGCGCGCGCTCTACCAGCCGTTCGAGTCGGGGCTGCGCGCCCCGACCGGGCGGGTCTACACCCACGAGATCCCCGGCGGGCAGCTGTCCAACCTGCGCCAGCAGGCGAACGCGCTCGGCCTGGGTGACCGCTTCGAGGCGATCGAGGACATGTACGCCGCGGCCAACGCGATCCTCGGGAACCTGGTCAAGGTGACGCCGACCTCGAAGGTGGTGGGCGACCTCGCCCTCACCCTGGTCGCGGAGGGCGCCGATCCGGCCGAGTTCGAAGCGAACCCGGCCTCCTACGACATCCCGGACTCGGTCATCGGCTTCCTGGCCGGTCACCTCGGCGACCCGCCGGGCGGCTGGCCCGAGCCGTTCCGCAGCAGGGCGCTCGCCGGCCGGACGATCCGCCACCCCTCCGCCGACCTCACGGCCGAGGAGGAGCAGGCCCTGGCGACCGAGCCGCGCGCCACGCTCAACCGGCTGCTCTTCCCGGGGCCCACCGACGACCTGGAGAAGTCACGGGCGGCCTACTCCGACCTCTCGGTGGTGCCGACCCGGGAGTTCCTGCACGGCCTCGTCGCCGGCCGGGAGCACGCGGTCGACCTCGAGCCCGGCAAGCGGCTGCTGCTCGGCCTGCAGTCCGTGAGCGACCCGGACGAGCAGGGCATGCGCACCCTCATGTGCACCGTCAACGGCCAGCTCCGGCCGGTGCGGGTCCGGGACCGCTCGGTCGAGGCGGACGTCACGCCGAGTGAACGGGCCGACCCGGGCGTCCCCGGCCAGGTCGCGGCGCCGTTCGCCGGTGTCGTCACCCTCGCCGTCCAGGCCGGCACCTCCGTGGAGCCGGCGCAGGCGGTGGCCACCATCGAGGCGATGAAGATGGAGGCCGCGATCACCACCCCCGTCGGCGGCACCGTCGAACGGGTGGCCGTCAGCGGCCAGCAGCAGGTCGAGGGCGGCGACCTCCTCGTGGTGGTCGTCCCCTGACCTCGCGATGAGTTCGGCGCGGCGGCGAGGTCAGCACCGTCGAGACGACACCCTGCACGTCGCCGTCGCCCCCGTGGAGCTCGGTGCCGGTTCCCGGCTGTGGAACTCACCGGAGGAGCTGCTCTACCGGTACCACCGTGACGTCGTGCCCAGCCCCGGCGGAGTGGTGCACCACCTCTTCTGGCGACGCTGACGCCGAGAACGCGCCGGCTCGGTCACGTCTCAGGCCGACCCGCCCCCACCCGGCCGAGAACGCGCCCGCTCGGTCACGTCTCAGGTGGACCGGCGCCGGCGCCGGCGCGCGGGCCGCTGCTCACCAGGAGCTGGAGCCGCCCCCGCCGCCACCGCCACCGGCGAAGCCGCCACCGAAGCCGCCCCCGCCGAAGCCGCTGCCACCGGACGACCCCGGCGTGCTGGTGAACGTCCCGCTCGCCATCGTGGAGAAGTTGTCGACGCCGTCGGCGATGCCTGCGAAGCCGCCGAAGCCGGGCGCACCGGCGAACAGGTACCAGGTCGGCATGACGAGCGGGTGGCCCGCCGCCTCGGCGGCCTCGGCCACGTCGCCGAACACCGTCGCCCACCGGTCGGCGAGCCCGAAGACGATCGCGTAGGGGAGGTAGCGGCTGAAGACGTCCTGCGCCTCCTCCCACCGGATCTGGTCCGCCTCCGCGGTCGACAGGTACTCCCGGAACCCCTCGGACTGCGCGAGCACGGCACTGCCGACGGCGGTGCGCGCGGGCATCCGCTTGCCGAGCAGCCAGATCAGCCCCCCGGCGATCATCAGGCCGCCCGCGAGGATGATCCCCGACGGGATGCCGAGGCTCAGCCCGCCGCGCTGGTCGATGTCGCTGCTGCCGAACCCGTAGAACCAGCCGGAGGCCACGCCGATGAAGAACAGGACGGTGCCGAAGGTCTTCCAGGCGCCACGGGTGCGCTCCGGGGACTTGCGGAACCAGCCCCGGCGCACCGTCTCGGCATACATCTGCCGCTTCGCGGACTCCAGGCTGGTGTGGAACTGGTTCTTCAGGTCGGAGAGCATCACCTCGTTGCCCCGGGAGAACAGGCCGTCCAGGAGCGTCTGCTCGTAGGGCAGCAGCTCCTGCCGGTGCTCCGGCTCGCGCCGGACCAGCCGCCAGTCGTTCCGGCCGACGAGCCGGCCCAGGCCGCCGGACGGCACCTCCTCGATCTGCAGGTGCCCGCGCACCGCGAGGTCGACCACGGTGGCGCTGGCGTCGATCGTCCCGGCGTCCTCGTCGATGATCGTGCCCACCAGGCCGGGCCGGACGCCGTCCGGTGGTGAGAACCGCACGGCCACGGGCCCGGCGCCGCCCCGCGTCGTGCCGACCTGCTCCCCGGGCGCGGGGACGACACCGGGCGTGAGCCCGGCGAAGCGCTCGTCGCGCCCGTTGCGCCACACGAGCAGGCCCATCACGGCCGCGGTCAGCACCGGGACGAGGATGCCGACGCCGCTGCTCAGCAGGGTCACCGCGCGGGCCGTGCCGCTGGACAGTGAGCTGCTGGAGCCGCCCTCCTCCGGCGCCTGGTCGACGATGTCCTTGGAGGTGTCGGTGAAGCCCTTGTCCGGGAAGGCGGCTGCCACGGTCATGCCCTCGTTCGGCGCGAGGTCGCGGGCCGCGAACTGGGCCTTCCGGCCGGCCGTCGCGCGGCACTGCTGGTCGCTGCGGGTGGCTCCGACGAAGCAGGCCGCGTCGGTGACCCGGCCCGGGCCGGTGACCGTCACGGACGCCTCGTCGACGGGGACGGAGGTCTGGGTGCCGAGGACGTTCCAGTAGAGCTCGACGTGCCGCTCGGTGTTGGGCCCGGAGGTCGCCTGCTCCGTCGGCTCGATCAGGTTCACCACGTGCGCGAGCGTGTAGTGCACGACGTAGGTCTGGGTCCCGCTCACCGTCTGGTCCGGGGCCCCGATCCGCAGCACCGTGCTGGCGCCGAAGTCGCTGGTCTGCACGTCGGTCGGCGCACCGCTCGGGCTGGACGCGCTCGCGTCGGACAGCGGGTAGAGACGGGTCTTGTCGCCCGACTTCCCGTACCCCTGCCGGGTGATGATGTTGCGCTTGATGCCGTGGTGCTCACCGGCCCCGAACTGCCACCGGATCCGCTCGGTGACGTCGACCGAGCCGTCCGGCTGCACCGCGTAGTCCGCGTCGAACGACAGGATCCGCTCGCCGCCACCGGCCGCGTGCGCCGCTCCGGCGGGCAGGCCGACCAGGGCCGCCAGCCCGAGCACCACCGCGAGCAGGGCGAGCAGGCTCCTGCGCCCGCGGACCGACCACACGTGAGCCCCCGTCATACCCCTCGTCGTCCCTTCGTCGGCCCGTCGCCTCAGCGGTGGGTGCGGTGCGACATGGCGCGCTGCGCCTCGCGCTCGTCCTGCCGCGCACGCATCGCCTGGCGCTTGTCGTACTGCCGCTTGCCCTTGGCCAGCCCGAGCTCGACCTTGGCGCGGCCGTCCTTGAAGTACAGCTCCAGGGGCACGATGGTGTGCCCCGCCTCCCGCGACTTCGCGATCAGCTTGTTGATCTCGTGGCGGTGCAGCAGCAGCTTGCGCCGGCGCCGGGCCGAGTGGTTGGTCCAGGTGCCCTGCAGGTACTCCGGGATGTGCACCCCTTCCAGCCAGAGCTCGCCGCGGTACTCGGTCGCGTAGCCGTCGACCAGCGACGCGCGGCCCATCCGCAGCGACTTCACCTCGGTGCCCATCAGCGCCAGGCCCGCCTCGAAGGTGTCCTCGATCGTGTAGTCGTGCCACGCCTTGCGGTTGCGCGCCACCACCGTGCGACCCTGCTCCTTCGCCACCCCGGGCACCTTCCTCGTATGCCGACCGCTCACCTTCGAGCCGCCACGCTACCGGTGCTGCCCCGTCCGGCCGAAACGAGTTCGGCCGCAACCGGACGACGGTCAGAACCAGGTGCGCGGGTTGACCGGCTTGCCGCTGTTGTGCGTCTCGAAGTGCAGGTGGCACCCGGTGGACAGGCCGAAGTTGCCGACGTAGCCGATGACCTCCCCGCGGTTCACGTGCCCGCCGTACTGGGCGATCTTGGACAGGTGGCCGTACCACGTGGTCAGGTCGGTGCCGTCGTGCCAGCCGTGGTCGATCACGACGAGCCGGCCGGACTCGATGTTGGGGCCGGCGCTGACGATCCGGCCGGAGGCCGCGGCGTGGACGGGCGTGCCGCAGGAGGCACCGAAGTCCATGCCGGCGTGCAGCCGCATGATGTGCAGGATCGGGTGCATGCGCATGCCGAACTCGGACGTGATCGGCGCGTTGACCGGGTAGCTGAGGAAGCCCCCGGCCGCCGGGGCAGGTGCCGGGGCGCGGTGGCTGCGCGCGGCCCGCCCGGCGGCCTCGCGCCGCGCCTCCGCGGCCCGCTCGGCGGCCGCCTGCTTGGCCGCACGGCGGCGGGCCCGCTCGCGGGCTTCACGGGCGAGCCGCTTGATCTTGCGCTCGAGCCGCTTCGACTCGGCGCGGGCCCGCTTCAGGCGGTGCAGCTCGGCGCGCTTCTGCTTCTCGAACTCCTTGGCGTGCCGCTTCTGCTCGGCGGCGACGTCCTGCAGGTGCTGCTTGGCCCGAGCGGCCTCGTCCCGGGCCTGCTGCGCCCGCTCGACCGCGGCCTCCGCCTTCGCCTTGAGCAGGGCGACCTCGCGCCGCACCGCGGCCAGGTGGCTCTCCTTGGCGGTCCGGGCGGCCTGCTGCGACGCGAGTCGGCGGACGGCGTCGTTCTGCACGCGCAGGACGGTGTGCACCATGGCGACCCGGTCGCCCAGGTCCTCGTTGCCGGCGAGCGCCTGCAGGGCCATGTCGAGGTCGCCCATGCCGCCCTGCTGGTAGCTGCGCCGGGCGATCGCGCCGACCACGTCACGCGTCTGCTCCGCCCGCTGGCGAGTCGCGTCGAGCTCGTCCTCGGCCTTGGCCTCGTCGGCCTGGGCGACCTCGAGCTGGGCGGCGACCTTCTGGTTGTACGCCTCGGCGTCGGCGAGCTTCTGCTCGGCTCGGCCCAGGTCCTCCTTGGCCTGTGCGACGCGGGCCTTGGTGTGCTTGAGCTGCCGGTAGGCCCGGGTGAGCGACGCCGAGGTGTCCTGGACCTGGCCCTCGAGGTGGTCGACGCGCTGGTCGACGGCCCGCTTCCTGTCGTGCGGGTCGGCGATCCCCGTGGGGGCCGAGGCGACGCCGGCCACACCGACGAGGGACGCGGCCACGGCGCCCACGGTCAGCCGTTGCCACGCCCTGTTCCGGCGTGCCCGTTCAGCAGTCACAGCCAACATTGGTACCAGCCGTCGTGAGGTCATCAGGGGAAGCGGGCCGCCACGGTGCAGGCGTGTCGGACCGGTGCGTGGCCGTCATACCCGGAGGTAGCGACGGAGGGTGAGCCACGAGGTGACGATCGACAGCAGGCCGCCGCCGACCCCGAGCCAGGGGGCGATCGCCCACACGTCCCCCACCCCGATGAAACTGACCAGGTCGCCGGAGATGTTGGTCGCGAGGAAGCCGCTGACGCCGTAGTGGACCATCCCCCAGAGCAGGCCGACGGCCAGCCCGGCACCCACCAGGGTCGCGAGCAGGGTCTCGATGATGAAGGGCAGGTGGATCACGAAGGCCGACGCCCCCACCAGCCGCATGATGCCGGTCTCCTTGCGACGGCTGAACGCCGTCTGGCGGATGGTCGTGGCGATGAGCAGCACGGCACAGAGCACCATGACGGCGGCCAGGCCGATCGCGCTCAGGCTCAGCACGTTGAGGAACGTGAAGAACTTGTCGAGCAGCTTGCGCTGGTCCTGCACCGTCTCGACACCGGGGGCGCCGACGAAGGCGCTGGAGACGACGTCGTACTTCGACGGGTCGGACAGCTGGACGCGGAAGCTCTCCGGCATGGAGTTGGCCGGCACGTTCTTGACGATGTCGCTGCCCCTGAACTGCTCCTTGAAGCGCTCGTAGGCCTGCTGCGACGACTCGTGGTAGACCTTCTTGACCAGCGGCTTGAGGTCCTGCAGGTCCTGGCGGATCTTGGTGCGCTGCGCGTCGGTGACCGCACCGTCCGGGCAGGCCTGCGACTGCGAGCGGTCGGTGCACAGGAACAGCGAGACCTGGACCTTGTCGTACCAGTAGCCCTTGGCCACGTCGACCTGCCGCTGGGCGAGCAGGCCGGAGCCGAGGAAGAACAGCGAGACCATCGTCACGAGGACGACGGAGATCGCCATGGACTTGTTGCGGCGGAGGCCGTTGCCGATCTCGGCGAGGATGAACTGCAGGCGCATGATGCTCTCTTCGGCGTCTCGGGGGCGCGGGACGGCAGTGGGGTCAGGCCGACTGGGCGTAGCCGCCACGGGCCTGGTCGCGCACCAGGCGGCCCTGGTCGAGCTCGACCACCCGCTTGCGGAACGTGTCGACGATCCCGTGGTCGTGGGTGGCCACGACCACGGTGGTGCCCGTGCGGTTGATCCGCTCGAGCACCCGGACGATCTCCTCGCTGATGGTCGGGTCGAGGTTGCCGGTCGGCTCGTCCGCGAGCAGGATCGCCGGCTTCTTCACCACGGCGCGGGCGATGGCCACCCGCTGCTGCTCACCACCGGACAGCTCGTGCGGCAGCCGCCGCTCCTTGCCGGTCAGCCCCACCAGCTCCAGCGTCTCGGGGACCAGCTGCCGAACCACGTGGCGCTTGCGGCCGAGCACCTGCAGCGCGAACGCGACGTTCTGCTGGACCGACTTGCCCGGCAGCAGCCGGAAGTCCTGGAAGACCGTGCCGATCTCCCGGCGCAGTGCGGGCACCTTGCGCGCCGGCAGCCGGGTCAGCTCCCGGCCGGCGACCAGCAGCTCGCCCGAGGTCGGCAGCTGCTCGTGGGTGATCAGGCTCATCAGGGTCGACTTGCCCGACCCCGAGGCGCCCACGACGAAGACGAACTCCCCCCGCTCGACCTCGACGCTCACCCCCTCCAGCGCGGGCCGGTCCTTGGCCGAGTACCGCTTGGAGACGTTCTCGAACCGGATCATGGGGACACCTCGACAGACGCGAGCGGGACGGCGGTGGCTCCGGCCTGGGCTGGACCGCAGGCACGGGAACTCGCTTGCACCCGTGCGCCGACGAGGGTATGTCGTGGGCTCGCCCGCACGCGGGAGGCGCACCGTCGGCGTGTGGGCGGGCTCAGTGCCGCCGGATCGAGCTCTCCCGGACGATGAGCTCCGTGGACAGGACGACGTGTCGGGCTCGCTTCGGAGCGGACCGGGCGATCCGCTCGACCAGCAGCTCGGCCGCGGTGGCGCCGATGTCGTACGCGGGCTGGGCGACCACGGTCAGCGGCGGGTCGATGAAGCGAGCCCACGGGGCATCGTCGAACGCGACGAGCCCGATGTCGCGACCCGGTTTGGCGCCGCGCCGGTTGAGCTCCTCCAGCGCGCCGAGGGCCATGGTCGCGTTGGCGATGAAGACGGCGTCGGGGGGGTTGCGCTCATCCAGCAGCGACCCCATGGCCCGGCGTGCGCTCTCCTCCTGGAAGTCCGTGTGCCGGACCAGCGACTTGGCGGTCCGCCGACGGGCGTCCTTCATCGCGTCCAGGTAGCCGGAGAGGCGTTCCCGTGCCGTGTCCGCGTGCTCGGGCCCGGTGATGCACGCGGGACGGCGCCAACCGCTGTGCAGCAGGTGGCTGGTCGCCTGACGGGCGCCCTCTCGCGAGTGCACCATCACGGAGTCGACCGGCCTGCGGCTCGACCGGTCCACGGTCACCAGCGGGATCGCCGCGTCGACGAGCCGGGAGACGTCGCTGCCCCGCAGGTTCGGCGACATGATGACGCCGGCCACCTGCTCCTGCTCGGCCACCCCCAGGTAGCGCTGCTCCTTGCCCTGGTCCTCGTCGGAGTTGCACAGCAGGACCGAGAACCCGTGCCGCTGCGCGACGTCCTCCACACCACGCGCGACTGCCGTGAAGAACGGGTTCGCGATGTCGGAGATGATCAGTGCCCAGACGTCGGTGCGCTGGCGACGCAGGTTGCGCGCGACTCCGTTCGGGCGATAGCCCAGCTCGTCGGCCGCGACTCGTACCCGCTCGACGAGCGCCGGATCGACACTTCCGACGTGGTTGAGCGCTCGGGAGACCGTCGCCGCCGACACCCCGGCGCGTCGCGCCACATCGATGATCTTGGCCACGCGACCACCTCCCGTTGGTGCTGGACGCTGCCGGTACCGGCACCGCTCCCCCGGCCTGGCGCTCTTGCCCCGACACCCTACTGTCGAGGAAACGATTGCTGCCGTCCGCACCGTTCCGCACCCGTCGGCGCGTCCCCACAGGTGCCGCTCGCCCGTACGATGCCCTCAGAGATCGGATGTCTGCCGACCCGGTCGGCACAGTGGAGAGGCGTGCACATGGCGGTCACGGACGAGGCGATCACCAAGCTCAAGCAGATGATCGTCGACCGGGAGCTTCATCCCGGCCAACGTCTCCCCCGCGAAGCGGACCTCGCCCAGCGCCTGGGCCTGTCCCGCAACTCGTTGCGGGAGGCGGTCAAGGCGCTGTCGCTGATCCACGTGCTCGACGTGCGGCAGGGCGACGGGACCTACGTCACGAGCCTGGAGCCGAGCCTGCTGCTCGACGCGATGGGGTTCGTCGTCGACTTCCACCAGGACGACACGGTCCTGCACTTCCTCGAGGTGCGCCGCATCCTGGAGCCGGCCGCCACGGCGAAGGCCACGACGCTGATGTCCGACGAGGAGGTCGCCGAGCTGGACGACCTCCTCGCCGACGTCCCCGAGCGGCCCTCGGTGGACGAGCTCGTGGAGTCCGACATCGCCTTCCACCGGCGGATCGCTGACGGCGCGGGGAACCCGGTGCTGTGCTCCCTGCTCGACAGCCTGTCGGGGTCGACGCAGCGAGCCCGGGTCTGGCGGGGACTCACCCAGACGGGGGCGGTGGACCGCACGATGACCGAGCACCGGGCGATCGCCGACGCGATCGCCTCCCGGCAACCCGACGTCGCCCGCTCGTGGTCGACGGTGCACGTCGCCGGTGTCGAGCTCTGGCTCCGGCACGCCCTCGAGGCCTGACACGCGGCACCCACCGGCCGCGGACCGGCCGCTCAGACGGCGACGTCGCCGCAGAGGTGGACCTCGATCCCGAGGGCGTCGAAGGCTGCTGCCTTGGCCAGCAGCGCCTTGTCCGCCGTGTCCCCGTCCGGCCCGTAGACGACGTTGACGTGGTTCGCCTTGTGGCGGGCCATCATCTGGTCGCGGGTGACCCCGTGCAGGACCGCGTGCATGATCGGCCACTGCGGGTTGGTGGCGTCGAGCCGGCGCCGGGTCTCCTCCTCGGGCAGGTCGACGACCGTCGCCCGTCCGACGTCGGCATGCAGCCGGCCGTCCATCAGGAAGACCCGTGACCAGACGATCTCGCCCGGCCTGGACACCCCGCTGAGGGTCCCGCCGCCGAGCGGGAAGAACATCGGCGGCTGCCGCATGCTCCACGACTTGTCGTAGCCGCCGTTGTGCGACGCGGGCACCGAGCCGGAGATCTCGAAGACCCAGATGAAGTCGTCGCCGTACGGATCTCCCCACCGGATGTCGTGCAGCGTCGTGGCCGGGTCCAGCCCCATGGCGGTCCAGATCCGGTTGGTCAGCAACGAGTCGACCGCCACCCCCTGGTCGACCTCGTTGAAGTGCGGCAGGGCCGCTCCGGCATACAGCTCCCGTGCCCCGTCCCGGCTGCGCACCGGTGGCCGGTGCGGGTCGTTCATCAGTCCCTCGGCGAGGTCGCTTGCGGGCACGACGTCCTTGAGACCCTGCTGGTACTGGATGCCGACGGCGTCGAGGCCGAAGTCGTCGGCGATCCGCATGGCGGCGATGTACATCCTGAACTGGCTGTGCAGCTGGGCGTCGGTCAGCTCGCTGGCCTCGTCGGTCCCGGTGCGGAAGTCCAGCCCGGCCTCCTCCAGCCAGGCCCGGACGGCACTCGCCTCCTCGTCGGTGACCTTGCCCATCTCGACCACGAGGGCGCTCTGCGAGAGCCGCTCCTTGTAGATCCCCAGCGGATTGAGCAGCTCGTCGTCGAAGATCGCGTTGTACATCCCCATGCAGCCCTCGTCGAAGACGCCCATGACCGCCTTGTCGGTCCGGAGCTGCTCGGCGACGGCCCGGCCCAGCTCCACCTCGTCACTGCTGCCGAGCGCCGGCAGGTCGCGCACGTGGCTCTCGTCGTGGCGCAGCTCGCCGGTCTCCAGCCAGGTCCTGAGCCCGTCCAGGGCCCACGCGTCGGTGAAGTCCTCGCTCCACAGTGCCGAGTACCTCACGCCGGCCTTGGTCAGGCTGGCGGTCAGGTTCAACAGCCCCACCAAGCCGGGGAACTCACCGTTCCAGTTGGCGACGACCAGGATCGGTCCCTGGTGACTACGCAGGCCCGCCAGCACGTGGTGGCTGTACTGCCACACCGCCTCCACGACGATGAGCGGCGCGTCGACCGGCAGCTGCCGGAACACCTGTATGCCGGCCGCCTGGCTGTCGATGAACCCGTGCCCCTTGGCGTCGTCCACGGCGTGGCCTCGTTGCACGGACCAGCCCAGCGACTCCACCGCCCGGGCGAGGTCCTTCTCCAGCTTCTGCTGGGTGGGCCAGCACGTCTCGTTCGCCGCCGGTCGAAGGTCACCACTCGCGACCGTGTAGACGGTCCGTGGCCGTGCAGCGGGCCGTTCAACAGGGCGGGGCAGGGTGTAGGCCGACATCTCGAACTCCTTCGTGTGCCGATGCTTTCGTCGGTGGGCTGGTCAGCGGTGCTGCCGATGGGCCAGCGCGTGCGCGATGGACCTGGTGCTGTCGTAGGCGGAGCGGTAGAGGCCGTACAGCTCGTCGTAGGGGCCCGCGAGGTTCGCTTGCGGCGTGCGCTCCTCGAGGACGGGGTTCCACTCGTCGACGTCATGTGGACCGGTGGCCTGCGCGGCGAGGAGGGCCGCGCCGTAGCTGGCACCGATCGTCTGCGAGGGAATCTGCTGCGGCCGCTGCACGACGTCGGACACGACCTGGGTCCACAGCCTCCCCTGCGTCCCTCCCCCTACGGCAACGATGCGACGGACGTCTCCCCCTGCGGCCTCGATGGTCTCGATGTTGTGCCGCACGCCCAGAGCCGTTGCCTCCAGCGCGGATCGGTAGAGATCACCGGCGGTGTGCGACAGGGTCAGCCCGAGCAGGGTGCCCCGCGCGTCAGGATCCATGACCGGGGTCCGCTCTCCCGCGAAGTAGGGCAGCATCAGCAGCCCGTTGGCGCCGGGGCCCGCCTCGTCCGCCAGCTTCGTGAGCTCCGCGTAGCCGGGGGCGCCGAACAGGTCGCGCAGCCAGGCGGTGACCGCCCCCGACGTGGCCATTCCACCGGCGAGGTTGTGGGTGCCCGGGAAGGCGCCGACGGTCCCCCACAACGACGGATGGGTGGGCCGGCCGTCGACGGTGTTGATGAGGAACATCGTCGTGCCGTACATCAGCATCAGGTCACCGACTCCCTGCGCGCCCACGCTGACCGCCTCGGACCACGCGTCGATGGTCCCCGTGATGACCGGGATGCCGGCCCGCAGTCCGGTGGCGTGGCTCGCTCCTGCCGTGACCTCTCCGGCCACGTCGCCGGGCCAGGCCAACGGAGGCAGCTCGACCACGCCGGTGATCGGGTCGGCCCAGGGGCGGTGCCACGCGAGCGCTCCGGTGTCGTACAACGGCGTGCACTGGCTCGCCGAGTGGTGGTCCAGCACGTACGCGCCGGTGAGCTGGTGAGCGAGCCACGACGCAGGCATGAAGAGGCGCCGCGCACGGGCGAAGACCTCGGGCTCATTGTCCGCGACCCACCGGATCTTCGGGCCGGCGGCCTGCGACGACAGCGCAGAGCCACACCGCTCCCGGATCGCCTCGGCCCCGAGTTCCTCCTCCATTCGGCGGATCTGCTCGCCGGCCCGGGTGTCGACCCCGTAGAGGATGGCCGGCCGCACCGGCTCGCCACGGTCGTCCACCAGCAGGACGCACGGGCCCATGCCGCTGACACCGACCGCCACGACGTCCCACGCCGGGTCGCTGGCCAGCTGGTGACTGAGCGAGCAGAACTCCTCCCACCAGACGCGCCCGTCCATCTCGACCCACCCGGGGCGGGGACGCGACACGGTGTGCTCGCGTGCCGCCGAGGCAACGACTCGACCACTCAGGTCGACGAGCACGCCCTTGCTGCTCGAGGTGCCGATGTCCACGCCGAGGACAGCTGGGGTTGCCACGGTCGCAGCCTGTCAGAAATCGTTTTCAGGCGTCAAGGGTCCGGGGCCGCAGCCGGAGCGCCCCCATGCCGCCGTCCACCGGCAGGTCGATGCCGGTCGTCGAGCCGGCGCGCGGGCTCGCGAGGTGGACGACCGCCTGGGCGACCTCGTCGGCGGACACGAGCCGCCCGTGCGGCTGCCGGGCGTTCAGGGCGTCCCGCTCGGCAGCAGGATCGGCAGCCTGCTCCAGCAGCCGGCCGATCCACGGGGTGTCTGCCGTCCCGGGGTTCACGCAGTTCACCCGGATCCCTTCCCGCAGGTGGTCGGCGGCCATCGCCCGGGTGAGTGCGAGGACGGCGCCCTTGCTCGCGCTGTAGAGCGCGCGCTGCGGGAGGCCGGCGGTGGCCGCGATGGAGCACGTGTTGACGATCGCTGCCGCCCTCGAGCGGCGCAGGTGTGGCAGGCACGCACGGGAGACTCGCGCCATTCCGACGACGTTGACGTCGAGGACCCGCGCCCACTCCTCGTCGGAGTTGTCGGCGACCGTGCCCTGCGCCCCGACACCGGCGTTGTTCACCAGGACATCGACGCCGCCCAGGCGTTCGGCCGCCTCCGCGACCGCTCGCCGGACCGAGCCGTCGTCGCGCACGTCGGCGGTCACGGACAGCACGTCGCGGTCCTCGCTCGGCTCGAGGTCGAGGACCGCGACGCGTGCCCCGGCCTCGTGCAGCTGCCGGGCCACCGCGGCGCCGATGCCCGACGCTCCCCCGGTGACGACGGCGGCGAGACCGGCGAACTCTCCTGACATCACTACGCTCCTTGGTCGATGTCCTCGTGTGCAGGTGCCGGTCGTCGCTCGACCGTCGCCGGGGCCTTCCCGCTATGCCGGCACCATCCGCTGCCGCTGCCGACCCAGGCCCTCGATCTCCAGCTCGACGACGTCCCCGGGACGCAGGTACGGGAAGCGGCCGGACAGCGCGACACCCTCCGGCGTGCCGGTCAGGATCAGGTCGCCCGGCTCGAGCGTCAGGTACTGGGAGAGGTCCCAGACCAGGTGATCGACCGGGAAGACCATGTCAGCGGTGCTCGAGTCCTGTCGCGGCTCCCCGTTGACCCAGCTCCGCAGGCGCAGCGCCGTGCAGTCGACCTCGTCGGCCGGCACGAGGTAGGGGCCGACCGGGCTGAACCCCGGTGCGCACTTGCCCTTGCTCCACTGGCCGCCGGACTCCTCGAGCTGGAACGTCCGCTCCGAGAGGTCGTTGGCCACGACGAAGCCCGCCACGTGCTCCATCGCCTGCGCCGGCGAGCCGAGGTAGCTGGCACGTCGCCCGACGACGACGCCCAGCTCCACCTCCCAGTCGGTGCGCTCGCTGCGCCGGGGAATCGCCACCGCGTCGTGCGGTCCGGCGACGGTGTTCGGGGTCTTGAGGAAGATGACCGGCTGTCTCGGCGGGCGTGCGCCGGACTCGGCGGCGTGTGCGGCGTAGTTCATCCCGATGCAGACGACCGCACCGGGGCGGGCGATCGGGGACCCGAGCCGATCCGGCTCCTCGGGCAGCTCCGGAAGGCTCCCGGCCGCCAGCGCATCACGCACCCGTCGGAGCCCGTCGGCCGCGAGGAACGCACCGTCCACGTCGGCGGTCACGTCGCCGAGGTCGAAGTATCGGCCGTCCTGCTCGACCACCGGATGCTCCGCACCGGCAGCCCCATGGCGGGCAAGTCTCATGGAGTCCTCATCTCGCAGTTTCGGAAGGCCGCGTCGGGTCCGGGACGGACATCGGAACTCTAGCGCGCCAGGCTGGGTGATGGCAGCACGGGTCTCGAGACGTCTCCAGTGATTGACGCACAGACATCCGATCTCTAGGCTCGGCGGCACGACGAGCCCCGGAGGATGTCCGTGAGCACCATCACCGCACTGCAGACCTGCGACGTGCGGTTCCCCACGTCCCTGGCCCTGGACGGGTCGGATGCCATGAACCCCGATCCCGACTACTCGGCGGCGTACGTGCGCCTGTGCACCGACTCCGGCGACGGCCTGCAGGGACACGGCTTCGTGTTCACGATCGGCCGGGGGAACGACCTGCAGGTCGCGAGCATCCGGGCGCTCGAGGAGCAGCTGCTGGGTCGCGACGTGGAGGCCCTGCTCGACGACCTGGGCGGCCTCTGGCGGGAGCTGGTCCACGACTCGCAGCTGCGGTGGCTCGGTCCGGAGAAGGGCGTCGTGCACATGGCGATCGGCGCGGTGGTCAACGCCCTGTGGGACCTGCGGGCCAAACGAGCGGACATGCCGCTCTGGCAGCTGCTCTCCTCCCTGTCGCCCGAGGAGCTGGTCGCCCTGGTCGACTTCCGCTACCTGACCGACGTGCTCACCCCCGAGGAGGCCCTCCGGATCCTGCGCCGTGCCGAGCCGGGCCGGGTGGCGCGGGCCCGGCTGCTGCGGGAGGCCGGCTACCCGGCCTACACCACGACCCCCGGGTGGCTCGGCTACGACGATGCCAAGCTGCTCCGGTTGTGCAAGGAAGCGGTCGCCGACGGGTTCACCCAGATCAAGCTCAAGGTCGGTGCCGACCGGGCCGAGGACGTGCGCCGCCTCGGACTGGCCCGCGACGCGGTCGGGCCGGACATCAGGATCGCGGTGGACGCGAACCAGCGCTGGGAGGTGTGCGAGGCGATCGACTGGGTCGGCGAGCTCGAGCCCTTCGACCTGGCCTGGGTCGAGGAGCCGACCAGCCCGGACGACGTGCTGGGCCACGCGGCGATCGCCCGCGGTGTGGCCCCGGTACCGGTCGCGACCGGGGAGCACCTGGCGAACCGGGTGATGTTCAAGCAGTTCCTGCAGGCGGACGCCTTGCAGATCGCCCAGATCGACGCCACCCGCGTGGCCGGCGTCAACGAGAACCTGGCCATCCTGCTCCTCGCCGCCAAGTTCGGCGTCCCGGTGTGCCCGCACGCCGGTGGGGTCGGCCTCTGCGAGGCGGTCCAGCACCTGTCCATGTTCGACTACGTCGCGGTCTCCGGCACGCTCGAGGGCCGGGCCATCGAGTACGTCGACCACCTGCACGAGCACTTCGTCACGCCGGTCCGGGTGGAGGACGGTCGTTACGCTGCACCGGCCGCGGCCGGAGCCGGCACCGAGATGCTGGCAGCGTCGCTGGCCGAGTACCGCCATCCCCGTCATGCCTGACCGGTCCGCGCCCGACCGGTGGCTGGTGCCACCCCTGTCCTACGGCGCAGCCAACGTCGGCAACCTGCACCGCGCGCTGAGCGACGACGCGGCCTGGGAGCTGCTGCAGGCCGCCTGGGACTGTGGCGTGCGCTACTTCGACACGGCACCCCACTACGGGCTCGGGCTGTCCGAGCGCCGGCTCGGGGAGTTCCTCGCCACCAAGCCCCGCGACCAGTTCACCCTCTCCACGAAGGTGGGTCGGCTGCTGGTGCCCGACCCCAACCGTTCCGGCGAGCTCGACCTGGCCCACGACTTCGTCGTGCCGGCGGCCCTGCGCCGACAGTGGGACTTCACGGCCGACGGGATCCGGCGAAGTCTCGAGGAGTCCCTGACCCGGCTGGGCCTGGACCGGGTCGACGTCCTCTACCTGCACGACCCGGAGCGATTCGACCTGAGCGCCGCGCTGGCCACCGGCATACCGGCACTGGCCGGGCTGCGCGACCAGGGCCTGGTCGAGCGGGTGGGAGTGGCGTCCATGTCGACCGACGCCCTGCTCGCCGGCGCGCGATCCGACGAGCTGGACCTGCTCATGGTCGCCGGCCGCTACACCCTCGCCGACCAGTCCGCCCTCGACGCCGTACTTCCCGCCGCTGCGGAGCACGACGTCGACGTCGTCGCCGCCGCGGTGTTCAACTCGGGACTGCTCGCCGAGGACCCGCCTCGCGCCGACGCCCTCTACGAGTACGCCGCAGCACCGGCCGAGGTGCTCGAGCGGGTGCGGGCCATCGCCACCGCCTGCACGAGGCTCGACACCGACCTCCCCACTGCCGCACTGCACTTCCCCCTGCGGCACCCGCTCGTACGGACGGTCGTCGTCGGTGGGGCGACGCCCGAGCAGGTCCGGCAGAATGCCCGACGCATCAGCGCGCCTCCTCCCGAGGACCTGTGGACGACGTTGTCCCACCAGGGTCTGGTGACGGTATGACCTCCAGGCAACCCGTGGTCGATGCCCACCTGCACGTGTGGGACCTGTCGGTGAGCGACTACAGCTGGCTCACACCGGAGCACGGGCCCCTCCACTCCACCTTCGCACCGTCGACCGCGAAGGCGCAGCTCGATGCGGCCGGCGTCTCCGGT
>DASSKF010000007.1:0-6469 GCA_035690725.1 Segeticoccus sp. | reverse complement strand
CGCGAGCAACGACGCGGAGGAGTGCGAGCGCGCCCTGCAGCACCTGCGCGAGACGCTCATGGTGGAGGGGCCGCACACCGTGGCGGCGATCCTGCTCGAGACGGTCGTCGGCACCAACGGCATCCTCGTGCCGCCGGACGGCTACCTGCAGGGCGTGCGTGAGCTGTGCGACGAGCACGGCATCATGCTGATCGCCGACGAGGTGATGGCCGGGTTCGGCCGCGCCGGAGAGTGGTTCGCGGTGGACCACTGGGGTGTCACGCCCGACCTGATCAGCTTCGCCAAGGGCGTCAACTCCGGTTACGTCCCGCTCGGCGGGGTAGTCATCTCCGACGCGATCGCCGGCACCTTCCAGGAGCGGGCCTACCCCGGCGGGCTGACCTACTCCGGTCACCCGCTGGCGTGCGCCTCCGCGGTCGCCTCGATCCGGGCCTTCCACGACGAGGGCATCGTCGAACACGCCCGCTCCCTGGGCACCGACGTGATCGGCCCGGCGCTCGCCGAGCTCGCCGACAAGCACCCGAGCGTCGGTGACGTCCGCGGTCTCGGGGTGTTCTGGGCAGTGGAGCTGGTCCGCGACCGGGCGACGCGGGAGCCGCTCGTGCCGTTCAACGCCGCCGGTGAGGACAACAAGCCGATGGCGGAGTTCGCGTCGGCCTGCAAGGAACGCGGCCTCTGGCCGTTCACGCACTTCAACGGCACCCACGTCGTGCCGCCGTGCACGACCACCGCCGACGAGGTCCGGCACGGGATCGGCATCCTCGACGAGGCGCTCGAGGTGGCCGACCGCTACTACACCGGGTCCTGAACCCTTCGTCGCGACCGGACCGTAGCCTGAGCGCATGAACAGCGTGCAGACCTCGGGACAGCCCTCCGCAGCAGCCGACGTGGACGAGGGCGTCGGGCCCAGGACGGCCGAGCAGCTTCGGATGGCGGGCGCCTACGAGGCGCACAACTACCACCCGCTCGACGTCGTGATCGCCGAAGCCGAGGGCTCGTGGGTGACCGACGTGGAGGGCAAGCGCTACCTCGACTGCCTGTCCGGCTACTCCGCCCTGAACTTCGGCCACCGGAACCCGACGCTGGTCCAGGCGGCCACGGATCAGCTCGACCGGGTGACCCTCACCAGCCGCGCCTTCCACAGCGACCAGCTCGCGCCGTTCTGCAAGGAGCTCGCCGAGCTGGCGCGCATGGAGATGGTCCTGCCGATGAACACCGGCGCCGAGGCGGTCGAGACGGCCATCAAGGTCGCGCGCAAGTGGGGCTACGAGGTGAAGGGGATCCCGGACGAGCGGGCCGAGATCATCGTCGCCGCCGGCAACTTCCACGGCCGGACCACCACCATCGTCAGCTTCTCCGACGACCCGGGCGCCCACGACGGGTTCGGCCCCTACACGCCCGGCTTCGTCACCGTTCCCTACGGCGACCTGACCGCGGTCGAGCGGGCGATCACCCCCAACACCGCGGCGGTGCTCGTGGAGCCGGTGCAGGGCGAGGCCGGCGTCATCGTCCCGCCGGAGGGGTTCCTCACCGGCCTGCGCGAGGTCTGCTCGCGCGAGAACGTGCTCTTCGTCGCGGACGAGATCCAGTCCGGGCTGGGGCGGACGGGCTCGACGTTCGCGTGTGACCTCGACGGGGTGACGCCGGACATGTACGTCCTCGGCAAGGCGCTCGGCGGCGGCATCGTGCCGGTCTCGGCCGTGGTCTCCCGGCGGGACGTCCTCTCGGTGATCCGTCCGGGCAACCACGGGTCGACCTTCGGCGGGAACCCGCTCGCTGCGGCGGTCGGCCGCGCGGTCGTGCAGCTGCTCTCGACGGGGGAGTACCAGGAGCGCGCCGCCCGGCTCGGCCGGCGGTTGCGGGACAACCTCGAGCAGCTCGTCGGCCACGGCGTGACCGCCGTGCGCACCCGCGGGCTGTGGGCCGGCGTCGACATCGACCCCGAGCTCATGGACGGGCACGAGGCCTGCCTGCGGCTCGCGGAGAAGGGCGTGCTCGCCAAGGACACCCACGGCTCCACGATCCGCCTCGCCCCGCCGATCACCATCGAGGAGGACGAGCTCGACCACATGGTCGCTGTCCTCCGCGAGGTGGTCTCGACCGGCGCCTGACCGCACCTCGGCCCGGCCGGTCCCGGTCCGCACCGCGGGCCGGGCGCCCCGGTCCGACCCGTCGGTCCGGCCGCCCCGGTCGGTCCATCAGTGGTCGGTCGGCTCCTCGTCGATGGCGGCCTCGGCGGCCGCCTCGGTCTCCTCGCCCTCCCGTGCGCCGGGCGGGGGAACGGACTCGGTGGGGCCGCCGGCCGAGGCAACCCGCGGCGCGGTGGCGTGCGGCGGGTGTTGCTGCACCCCGGACAGGTCGACCTCGTCCGGGCGCGGCGCCACCGGGCGCTCGTCCGCAGGCACCAGCGGCAGCGCAGGCTCCCCGAGGAACACCGTGCGGGCGACCCGCTCGGCAGCGTGCCCGTCATCGAACTCGCAGAACCGGCGCCGGAACTCGGCCAGCCGGACCGTTGCCGGCGGACGCTCTCCCTCCCGCTCGACCAGGACATGGGCCAGCTGCTCCTGCGTCGTCGCGACGGCGCCCGGCGGCTCGGCGAGCAGGTCGAAGTAGACGCCGCGCACCTCCCGGTAGGTGTCCCAGTCCGGGGCGTAGACGACGATCGGCCGGCACAGGTTCGCGTAGTCGAACATGATGCTGGAGTAGTCGGTGACCAGCAGGTCCGAGGCGAGCATCAGCTGCTCCACGTCGGCGTGGCGCGAGACGTCGAGCACCAGCCCGCGGTCCTGCAGCTCGCGCAGCTCCGGCGTCGCGTCGTAGAAGTAGTGCGTTCGCATGAGCAGCACGAAGTCGTCGCCCAGGTCCTTGGCCAACCGGGGCAGGTCGACGCGGAGCACGAAGTGGCGGTCCCAGTCGCGGTGGGTGGGGGCGAACAGCACCGCGGTCCTGCCGCCGGGCAGCCCGAGCTCCTCGCGAGCGGCCCGGACGTCGTCGGCGGTGGCGTTGACGAGGCGGTCGTTGCGCGGGTAGCCGGACTCCAGCGTGGTGAACTCGCTGGGGAAGGCCCGCTCCCACACGAGGGTGGAGTACCGGTTGGCGGACACGTTGTAGTCCCAACGGTCGCTGCGGTGGAGGAGCTTGCGGAAGTCCATCCCGTTGGCGGCAGCCGGGTGCGCCATCAGGTCGGTGCCCATGTGCTTGAGCGGGGTGCCGTGCTGGGTCTGCACGTGCACCTGCCCGGTCCGCTTGACCAGCTCGGTCGGGAAGTTCACGTCGTTGACGAAGTACTTCGCCCGGGCCATCAGCTGCCAGTAGCGGCGCATCCCCGGCACGACGTAGTCGATCCCCGGCGGCACCTGGTTGCGCGCGTCCTCACGGATGATCCACACGCCGTGCAGGTGCGGCGCCACCTCCTGCATGGCGTCGTAGACCGCCTTCGGGTTCCCGCCGATGGTGCGGTTCCACAGTGAGGCGTAGACCACGACGTCGTCCCAGAGCGGGGCGTGCAGCAGCCTGCGGTACTCCGCGAGCTTCACCGCCGTCTTGGCCCTGGTGCGCAGGTGCCGTCCGCGGACGGCACCGCGCCGGGCGGCGACCGCGGCCCGGCCCTTGGCGCGGCTCGCCTGCTTGAGCAGGTGGAACAGCCGCGGGTCGCCCTGGTAGAGCAGCCGGTGCAGCACGGCCTCCGAGCGGCGCTCGGGGTTGCTCAGGTCGGGGGAGCCGTAGCGGACCAGGTGCTCGGAGGCTCGGCGGAAGAACTCCGGACGGTCCTCGTTGGCGATTCGGTGCGACTTGCGCAACACGGTGAGGTAATGGCCCGCCATCCGCTCGGACAGGATGTGGCGCCACTCGTCGAGGTCGGGCCGGCTGTCGAGGAAGTCGAACACCCGCTGCCACTGGTCGAATGCCTCGAAGTGGCGCCGCGAGCGGGTGCCCAGGATGCTGCCGTAGCGGCGCTGCCGGTAGTAGACGCACACGTAGGGCAGCGCGGCGATCGACCGGGCGGTGAGGACGGCCTTGTAGGTCCAGGGCGTGTCCTCGTAGTAGCCGGGCGGGAAGGAGAGCTCCTCGCGCTCCAGGAAGTCCCGCCGGCAGACCTTGTTCCACGCCACGTGGAGCAGCTCGAACAGCTCGGGGTGCTCGTGGGCGGTGAACACCTCGCCCGAGAGATCCTCGAGGACGTCGGCCCGGATGTTCTGCTGGACCTTGCCCCACCAGAAGCTGCGGGCGTGGTCGAGCAGCAGCATCTCCGGCCAGCCCGACTGCTCCAGCTTCTCCGCGATCACCCCGAGCGCGCCCGGCGCGAGCAGGTCGTCGCTGTCGAGGAAGTGGACGTACTCACCCGTGGCGACCTCCAGGCCGGCATTGCGCGCCGGCCCGAGCCCGACGTTGCGCTCGAGGTGCAGCACCTTCAGTCGCGGCTCGCGCTCGGCGAGCTCGTCGAGCATCGCCGGGGAGTGGTCCGGTGACCGGTCGTCGACCGCGACGATCTCGAAGTCCTTGAAGTCCTGGTCGAGGACCGAGCCGAGGCAGTCGTGCAGGTAGGCCTGCACGTCGTACACCGGCACGATGATCGAGATCAGGGGCACGGTGCTCCTCCTCGTCGGTCGCGTCGTCACGTCGTCGTCGGGCACGGTCCCGCTCAGCGTCCACTCTTGCGCTGCGGGGTCTGCTCGCTCCCCCCGGACCCGCCGCGACGGGCGGCGAGGCGCTCCCGGAGCCGGCCGACGGAGGCGACCGCGTTCTCCGCCAGCGCGCCGGCACGCTGCGCGGCGGTCGTGGGCTGGGCCGGCCGCGGTGTCGCCTTCACCTCGGGGGCCGCCTCGCCGAGCTTCTCGCGCCACTCGGCGTTCACCGTGCGCCGCGTCTCCCGGCGTGCGCGCCGCTCGGCGGCGCGGATCTCGTCGCGCGCCAGGGCGACGGAGTCGGCATACAGCTGGTCGTAGCGGGCGCGCAGCTCGTCAAGCTCGCCCTGCAGCTCGGGGTCGGAGAAGTCCCCGCGCTCGCCGGAGATGAGCTTCCAGGTGCGCTCGGCGACCTCCTTGAGCCAGTCGGGCACCTCGACGTCGTCCCAGGTGAGGCGCACCCGGCGCAGGTCGACGTCGATGAAGTCGTCGACCGGGTGGTGCTCGGGCCCGATCCGGGTGGCGTCGGCGATGCCGTCGTAGGGCAGCTCCAGCGAGGAGGCGACGCGGCCCATGGCCGACCGCCAGTCCTCCAGCAGGTCGGTGTAGCCGAGGAACATCCGGCGGTGCCCGCGCGAGGTGTACTCGTTGAGGAGGGTGCAGTTGACCCACCCGGCGAGGTTGGCGATCTCGCCGGCGGCGCGCTCGCGGGAGGTCTTCTTCGCCAGGTAGTACGCGTCGCGGCTGCCGACCACCTCGGCCGGGTGGCGCACCATGGTCAGGTAGGAGCTCTGCAGGCCGAGGTCGGTCGCGACGTCCAGCCACAGGTCGCGGAACCAGAACGTCCGCGGGTCCTTGACCACGAGGTCGCCGTGCGGCAGCTGCTCGGTCAGCCACTCCCGCAGCTCGTCGTGGGCCTTGTCGGTGGACGCGGCCCTCTGCATCCGCTCGAGCGCCTCGGGGCGGGCGTCGAGGGCGGTCCCGTCGGCCTTGGCGATGAGCCGCTGGTGGAAGTCCACGGCCCAACGGGGCTCGAAGTGCCCCCGCGGGTTGGAGCGGTTGGCGGCCACCTCGGGCTGGGGGACGTGGTAGCCGAGGAGCTTGAGCGACCCGGCCGCGGTGCTCGTCCCGCTCCGTCCTGCTCCCGAGACGATCACCAGATGGCGGGCGCCTCCGGTCGGGCTCCCTTCAGTCATGCTCGCTCCTGTGCCGTGGGACTACGTCTCGCCGGAAACTACCTCAGGCGCGCTGCCCGACCGCCGCTCGCGGCCCATGCTGACGACGTCGCCTGAACGTTCCCTGAAGCATTGTCCCGTATGCCGGCCGCGGCCACCTCGGTAGTCTCGCCCTGGCAGTCGCCGACGCGAGCCCCCGTCCGCCGCCCCGCATCCCCAGGCCCCGTCTCCCCAGGAGTAGCCCGTGAGCAACCGCACCGTCATCACCTTCGGCACGTTCGACGTGCTCCACGTCGGGCACGTCCGGGTGCTGGAGCGCGCCGCGGCGTTGGGCGACCGGCTCGTCGTCGGCGTCTCGGCCGACGCGCTCAACCTCGCGAAGAAGAACCGGGCGCCGGTGTTCAGCCAGGACGAGCGCCTCGAGATCGTCGGTGCCCTCCGCGTCGTCGACGCGGTCTTCGTCGAGGAGAGCCTGGAGCAGAAGCGGGACTACATCCTCGAGCACCACGCCGACGTCCTCGTCATGGGCGACGACTGGAAGGGCAAGTTCGACTTCGTGTCCGACGTCTGCGAGGTGGTCTACCTCCCGCGGACGCCGTCGGTGTCGACCACGGGCCTGATCGAGCACATCGCCAGCAACAGCTGACCCGCCTGCTCACCCGCGTTTCT
>DASSKF010000006.1:0-2358 GCA_035690725.1 Segeticoccus sp. | reverse complement strand
GGCGGCGCTGCTCACCAGCGTCCGCGACGACAAGGACAAGTCGGCCCTCTACCTCAACGAGTGCCGGCACATGGGCATCAAGGTCCTGCCGCCGAGCGTCAACGAGTCGGTGGCCAACTTCGCCGCCGTCGGCGCCGACATCCGGTTCGGGCTGGCCGCGATCCGCAACGTCGGGCGCAACGTGGTCGACGCGATCATCGGCGCGCGCGAGGAGAAGGGGAAGTTCACCTCCTTCGAGGACTTCCTGCGCAAGTGCCCCGCCGTCGTGTGCAACAAGCGCACCATCGAGTCACTCATCAAGGCGGGCGCGTTCGACGACCTGGACCACACCCGGCAGGGACTCGTCCACGTGCACGAGGCCTACGTCGACGCCCTCGTCGACGAGAAGCGCCAGGAGGCGATCGGGCAGGACTCCCTGTTCTCCGGGCTGGGCGGCTTCGGGGGCGGCGAGGAGGCCGCCGACGACGCGTCCGGCGGGTCGCTCATCGCGATGCCGACGATCCCGTCGATCGAGTGGGACAAGCAGACGCTGCTGGCGTTCGAGCGGGAGATGCTCGGGCTCTACGTCTCCGACCACCCGCTGTTCGGGATCGAGCACGTGCTCGCCCAGCACGCCGACACCTCGATCGCCTCGCTGATGGCCGAGGACGGCAAGCCGGACGGCGCCAACGTGACGATCGCGGGCCTGATCACGGGACTGCAGATCAAGCGGACCAAGAAGGGCGACCTGTGGGCGATCGCCACCGTCGAGGACCTCGACGGCGCGATCGAGTGCCTGTTCTTCCCGTCCACCTACATGACCGTGTCGACGATGCTCGGCCACGACGTCGTGTGCGCCGTGAAGGGCCGGGTGTCCCGCCGGGACGACAACCCCTCGGTCTTCGCCTCCGAGCTGACCCTGCCCGACATCAAGGAGGGCCCGCGTGGCCCGGTCGTGGTGTCCATGCCGCTGGCCCGCGCGACCAACGGGCTGGCCGAGAGGCTCCGGGGCGTGCTCGGTGACCACCCCGGCGTGACCGAGGTGCAGGTCAAGCTGGTGCAGCCGGGACGGTCCGTGCTGATGAAGCTCGACGACTCGCTGCGGGTGACCGCCTCACCGGCCCTGTTCGGCGACCTCAAGGCGCTGCTCGGCCCGTCCTGCGTCTCCGGCTGATCGCGAGCCACCGTGTCCTCCGACGAGCCGGGGACGGCTGAGCCGGCGGGTGCCGGGGCCGCCCGGCCGCGCGTGGCCGGCATACTGCTCGCTGCCGGGGCGGGGCGACGGATGGGTGGGCCGAAGGCACTCGTCCGCGACGGGCACGGCACCCCCTGGCTGCTGCGGACCCTGTGGGTGCTGCGCAGCGGCGGCCTCGCCGACGTCACCGTGGTGCTCGGGGCGGGCGCCGACGAGGCACAGGGGCTGCTGGGGGCCGAGGAGGTACCGCCCCGGGTGGTCGTTGCCGCGGACTGGGCGACGGGCCTGGGGGCGTCGCTGCGCACCGGCCTGGCGTCCCTCGCCACCGGGGAGCAGGCCGACCCCCCGGACGCGGCCCTGGTGATGCTCGTCGACCTGCCCGACACCGGGGCGGACGTCATTGCACGGGTGCTGGGGCGGGCCGAGCGGGCGGTCGCGGACGGGACTCCCGCGACCGACCTGCTGGTGCGGGCCCGGTTCACGGGGCGGCCCGGCCACCCGGTGGTGCTGGGCCGCCACCACTGGGCAGGGGTGCTGGCGACCGGGACCGGCGACCGGGGCGCGCGCGACTACCTCGCGGAGCACGAGGTGCGGGAGGTGGAGTGCGGCGACCTGGCCAGCGGGCGGGACGTCGACCGGCGGCCGTGACCGGGCTGCCTTGGGGAAGCGCGACGCGTGGGGGATATTGAGGGGGTGGAGACCGTGCGCACGACCTCCGAGCTCGCCGACCGGCTGGCCGGCACCGGCTACCTCGCCGACGAGGGCCTGGTGACCGTGGCCTACCTCGCCCTGCAGCTGCACCGGCCCCTGCTGCTCGAGGGGGAGCCCGGCACCGGCAAGACCGCGCTCGCCGAGGCGCTGGCCGAGGGCCTGGGCATCCCGCTCATCCGGTTGCAGTGCTACGAGGGCATCGACGCCAGCCAGGCCCTCTACGACTGGGACTTCCCGCGCCAGATCCTGCACCTGCGCACGGTGGAGGCGACGCGGGCCGGCGACCCGGACGTCGACCCGGTGGACGCCGAGCTCGTCGAGAAGTCGCTGTTCGACGAGCGCTACCTGCTCGCCCGGCCGATCCTGCGGGCCCTGCGGGAGAGCCCGGCGGTGCTGCTCGTCGACGAGATCGACCGGGCCGACGACGAGTTCGAGGCGTTCCTGCTCGAGGTGCTCTCGACCGGGCAGGTCAC
>DASSKF010000005.1:0-3338 GCA_035690725.1 Segeticoccus sp. | reverse complement strand
GAGCCGTCGCAGGGCCGCCTTCGCCTCGCGGTCGAACCGTGCGCCGCTGTAGCCGACGAACACCACGGTCCCGTCGTCCCGTCGCCAGGCCAGGGAGGCGTTCCCGCCCTCGACGCCGGAGAACACGGCGGGGTGCCCGTGCACGGGGCGCGTCCGCTCGACGGGCGGCCACCGGGTGCCCGCGTAGAGCTCGTCCTCGAAGCGGACGCCCTGCAGGATCCCCACGAACGCCAGCCCGTCACCGAGCGCCTCGCCCTCGCCGAGCGCTCGGGCGGGGTAGCGCACCGTCCGCTCCAGCGGCGGGCGGTACCACCCGTTCCGCGTGGTCACGCGCAGGCCGCCGGGGGCCTGCACGTGCAGCCGGCCGTCCGCGTCCACGCGCAGTCGCCCCGCGATGGCCGCCAGGCGGCGCGGGGCGAGGTCGCCGCGCACCCTGGCGCGGCCGCCGGGGAGCTGCACCACCACCTCGTGCGGCGACCACCAACCCCGTATGCCGTGCCGGGTCCGGACCGTGCCCCGGTCGGTCGCGGGGACGGGGAAGGTCACCACGGCACTGTGGTGACCGAACGAGCCGGTCGACGCGTCCCGCAGCACCCATGCCCGGGGGCCGTACGGCACCGCGTCGCAGTCCCATGCCTCGAAACCCGAGCCGGCGCGGTGGTCGATGCGCAGCAGCGGCGCCGGCAGGTCCACCGAGCAGCTGGTGATCCGCGGCGAGGAGCGGGGGTGGTGCTCCGGTGCCGTCGTCGAGGGGCCCGGCGCGGCGGTGTCGGGACGGACGGTGCCGGGCGCCGGCGCCGGGGCCGCGGCGTCGGGGGACGACCCGGCCGAGCCGGTCAGCTGCAGGCCGACCGCCACCAGGACGGCGACGACGACGAGGCCCACGAGACCGTAGAGCCACCACGGCCTGCGGTATCCACCACCGGTGACCTCGACGTCGCCGTCCCCGTCCGGGGGACCGGCGCTCATCGGGGAGCCGCCGGGGACGTCTCGGTGGCGTGACCGGACCGCACGTCCTCCCAGTCCGGCTGGTCCCAGCGCGCTGACGAGACGGTCGCAGCACGCTCGGCAAGGCGGTGCAGGGCCGGTTCCGCGTCGGCCGTCGGGCCCACGCCGTGGGCCGCCACCACGGCCACGATGCCCTCGCTCAGCTCCCAGGCCACCACGGCGTTGTCGTGGGTCCGCACGAAGACGGCCGGGTGGCCGTGCACCGCCGCGGCCGGCCGCGCCCCGGCCGCGAGCAGCCGGTCCTCGATCGCGGCACCGGCCACGACCTTGGTGAGGACCTGGGCCGTGCCGAGTGCGTCGCGCTCGTGGACCGCGGTGGCGGTGTAACTGGCCTCGTGGTGCACTGGCGACCGGTAGAGGGCGTGGTGGTCCACGCGCAGACCGGGCACCCGGTCGAGGTGCAGCTCGCCCAGTTCGCCGATGCGGAACGCCCGGGCGATGTCCGTCAGGCGGGCCGCTGGCAGGTCTCCCCGGACGACGGCCAGCTCGAGGTCGTCGCCCACCCACCACGCGACCGAGTGCGGCGTCCACCACCCCCGGACGCCGTGGCGCGTCTCGGGAGTCCCGTCGGCTCCGAGGTCCCGCCCGACGGGGAAGGTCAGCACCGCACTGTGGCGGGCGAAGGACCCGTCGGCCGTGCTGCGGATCACGATGCTGCGGGCATCCCGCCCCGAGGTGCAGCTGCGTCCCCAGGCGCGGCCGTCGGTCCACGCCCCGGCGATGACGAGGCCGGGCGCGTCGTAGTCGCAACCCGCGCCGGCGTTCTCTCCCCTCACCGGGTGCCGCCGCTCGACCGGCGTCCACGGACCGGCGTCGGGGAGCAGCTGGGCGTCCAGGCTGGGCAGGCGGTCGAGGGGCGAGGCGGTGGGACCCGGGCTCGGCGACGCGGCGCGGGATGCGGTGGGCGACGTGCCGGACGAGGCCGTGGACGGAGGACCACCCGGCGCGGTCCAGCGCGTCAGGGCACCCAGCGCGACCGCGACGGCGAGGACCGCCGCGACGGCATACAGGAGCCACGGCCTGCGGTAGCCACTGCCGGTGACCTCCGTGTCGTCCCCGTGGCTGTCCACCAGCTCAGGGTAGGCGCGCGGGCAGCCGCCCGGAGTTGGAAGACTGGCCGGCATGACGGCATACGACGCGGCTGGTGACCGGTACGACTCGATGACCTATCGACGCTGCGGGCGCAGCGGCCTGCAGCTCCCGGCGATCTCGCTGGGGCTGTGGCACAACTTCGGCGAGGACAAGCCGATGGACACCCAGCAGAAGGTGCTGCGCCGGGCGTTCGACCTCGGCATCACGCACTTCGACCTCGCCAACAACTACGGGCCGCCCTACGGCGAGGCCGAACGGCACTTCGGCCACTTCATGCGGGAGGATTTCGCGCCCTACCGCAACGAGCTGGTCATCTCCACCAAGGCGGGTTGGGACATGTGGCCCGGGCCCTACGGCGAGGGCGGTTCGCGCAAGTACCTGCTCAGCTCGCTCGACGACTCCCTGGACCGGCTGAAGCTCGACTACGTCGACATCTTCTACTCGCACCGGTTCGACAAGGACACGCCCATCGAGGAGACGATGATGGCGCTCGACCAGGCCGTGCGGTCCGGCAAGGCGCTGTATGCCGGGATCTCCTCCTACTCGGCCGCGAAGACGCGCGAGGCGGCGACCATCGCCCGTGACCTGGGCACGCCGCTGCTGATCCACCAGCCGTCCTACTCGATGCTCAACCGGTGGATCGAGGGCGGCCTGCTCGACGAGCTGGAGCAGCAGGGGATGGGCTGCATCGTGTTCACCCCGCTGGCCCAGGGCCTGCTCACCGGGCGCTACCTCGACGGGATCCCGGAGGACTCACGCGCCGCGCAGGACAAGTCGCTGCTGCCCGAGCACCTCGACGAGTCGATCCTGAAGCACGTCCGGGCGCTGAACGAGATCGCGCAGCAGCGCGGCCAGTCGCTCGCGCAGATGGCGATCGCCTGGGCCCTGCGCGACCCGCGGGTCACCTCCGCCGTGCTCGGGGTGTCGTCGGTCGAGCAGCTGGAGGACAACGTCGCCGCGCTGCAGAACCTGTCGTTCACCGACGAGGAGCTGGCGGCGATCGACCAGGACGCCGTCGAGTCCGGCATCAACCTCTGGGCGGCGGTCACGCAGGAGTGAGCGCTCGAGCGTCCTCGGCCACCGCCGGGTCGGCTGCCCGGCGGGCCCGGCGGACCGGGCGGGCGCCGGCCAGGGCGGCGACCGTGGCGATGCTCCCGGCGAGGACGGTGACGGCGAACGCGGGCGTGTGCCCACCCCAGTCGGCGAGCTGGCCGGCCAGGCTTGAGCCGGCCGCGTAG
>DASSKF010000004.1:0-6492 GCA_035690725.1 Segeticoccus sp. | reverse complement strand
GTGTCCGGCGACTCACTCACCGCCCCGATGCAGGGCACCATCGTCAAGATCGCGGTCGAGGACGGTCAGCAGGTCAGCGAGGGCGACCTGGTCGTCGTCCTCGAGGCGATGAAGATGGAGCAGCCGATCAACGCGCACCGTGCGGGCACGGTGAGCGGCCTGACGGCGAGCGTCGGCGAGACCGTGACGAACGGCGCGGCCATCTGCGAGATCACGGACTGACGACGACGGGCGCGGGGCGCTCCTACGGGCCGGCCGGGTCAGGCATCGGCTCCGGCTCGGGGTCGGGGACCGGCTGGCGTCCCGGCGGCTGGGGCGAGCCCGGCTCGCTCGGCGAGGGTACCGGCCCCGGCTGCGGGTCCCGGGAGGGAGGCTGCGGATCCGGTGTCGGCCCGGGCTCGGGGACGGGGCCGGGTCCCGGCTCGGGGTCCGGCAACGGCCCGGGGCCCGGTCCGGGCGTCGGGATGGTCGCGCTCGGCGCGGCGTCGGTCGTGGTCGGCAGGTCCTGAACCATCGTTCCTCCTGCTGTCGCGGACCTCTCCCACGCTAACCCGTGCTCAGGGCTGGAGCGAGTGCAGCCGCCGGGCGGCCTCGGCCACCGACCCCGACAGGGACGGGTAGACCGTGAACGTCCCGGCCAGCTGGTCCACGGTGAGCCGGTTCTGCACGGCGAGGGCCACCGGGTAGATCAGCTCCGAGGCCCGCGGTGACACCACGACCCCGCCGACGACGATGCTGGTCCCGGGGCGGGCGAACAGCTTGACGAAGCCGTCCTCGATGTTCTGCATCTTGGCCCGCGGGTTGGTCGCCAGCGGCAGCATCACCGAGCGAGCCGCGACGACGCCCTCGTCCACGTCCTTCTGCGAGTAGCCGACGGTGGCGATCTCGGGGTCGGTGAAGATGTTCGCACTCACCGCGCGCAGGTTCATCGGGGCCACCGCGTCACCGAGCGCGTGCGCCATGGCGATCCGCCCCTGCATCGCGGCGACCGAGGCGAGGGCCAGCACGCCGGTGCAGTCCCCCGCGGCATAGACCCCTCGCGCGGACGTGCGCGAGACCCGGTCGACGCTGACGTGTCCGGACGGCGCGAGCTCGACGCCGCACTTCTCCAGGCCCATGTCGGCCGTGCGCGGCACCGACCCCACGGCGATGAGCACGTGGGAGCCGTCGACCGTGCGGCCGTCCTGCAGGGTCACCCGGACTCCGTCGGCGGTGCGCTCGGCGGAGGCGGCGCGCGATCGGTTGAGCACCTTCATCCCTCGCCGGCGGAACACGCCCTCGATGACGTTCGCGGCGTCCGCGTCCTCCCCGGGCAGCACCCGGTCACGGGAGGAGACGAGCACGACCTCGCTGCCCAGCCCGAGATAGGCGTGCGCCAGCTCGGCGCCGGTGACACCCGACCCGACCACGACGAGCTTCTCCGGGCGCTCGGTGAGGTCGTAGATCTGCTGCCAGTTCAGGATGCGCTCGCCGTCCGGCGGCGCCGACTCCAGCACCCGCGGCGACGCACCGGTCGCCACGAGCACGACGTCGGCCGGCAGCTCCTCGACGAGCCCGCCCTCCTCGTCACGCACCTCGACCAGGTCGGTCCGCGACAGCACCCCCCGTCCGCGGACGACCCGCACACCGACGGCCGTGAGGCGGGCGCCGATGTCCTCGCTCTGGGCCGAGGCGAGCCGCAGGATGCGGCCGTTGACCTCGCGCACGTGGGCGTGGGCGTGCTGGTCGCCGTGCCCGTCGAACCCGACGCCCAGCTGCTCCGCCGCGGTGAACCGGGACAGGAAGTCCGAGGTCGAGATGAGCGCCTTGCTCGGGACGCAGTCGGTCAGGACCGCGGCGCCCCCGATGCCGTCGCTGTCCACGAGCGTCACGTCCGCGCCCACGTGGGCGGCCACCAGGGCGGCCTCGTAGCCGCCGGGTCCACCCCCGACGATCACTGCCTTGGTATGCCGCTCGCTCACGCGGCCATCCAACCATCCGTCCCCGGCCCGGACCGAACACCCGCGCGCCCCTGCCGGACCGCGCCCGCCCGGTCTCGTCGTTAGAGTGCGACCGTGACCGCGCCGAGCAGCACCTCCATCTCCCTGTCCGACCCCGCCGTCGACCCCTTCGCCGTCGCCGGCCGGGCCGCCGAGGTGATCGCCGAGCGCACCGGCGTCCCGCGCCACGACATCGCCCTGGTCCTCGGCTCCGGCTGGGGTCAGACGGCCGACCTGGTCGGCGAGACCCGCGCCAGTGTCGACCAGTCCGAGGTCCCGGGGTTCGGCGCCGCGGCCATCGCGGGCCACAGCTCGGTGATGCGGTCGGTGCAGGTCGGCGACAGCGACCGGCGGGCGCTCGTCTTCGGCACCCGCACCCACTTCTACGAGGGGCGCGGGGTGCGGGCCGTCGTCCACGGCGTGCGGACCGCAGCGGCCGCCGGCTGCCGCGCCATCGTGCTGACGAACGGCTGCGGCAGCGTCAACCCGCAGTGGGGTGCGGGCACACCGGTGCTCATCCGCGACCACATCAACCTGACCGCGCACTCCCCCATCGAGGGGCCGAACTTCGTCGACCTCACCGACCTGTACTCCCCCCGCCTGCGCACCCTCGCGAGGGAGGTCGACCCCGAGCTCGGCGAGGGGGTCTACGTGCAGTTCCGGGGACCGCACTACGAGACGCCAGCCGAGGTGAAGATGGCGGCTGCCATGGGCGGCGACCTCGTCGGGATGTCCACCGCCCTCGAGGCGATCGCCGCACGGCAGAGCGGCCTGGAGGTCCTCGGCGTCTCGCTGGTGACCAACCTCGCCGCGGGGGTCGGCGACCAGCCGCTCGCCCACGACGAGGTGCTCGAGGCGGGCCGGGAGGCCGCGGAGCGGTGCGGGCGGCTGCTCGCCAGCGTCGTGACGCGGATCTGACGCGGGCGTCGGCCCACGGCGGACGCCGGCGTACGGCGGGCGTCGGGCACGCGGAGCACGGACGAACGACCGGAAGGAACCGGAGGCACCGATGACCGATCCGAGCCGGAGCACCGGCGAGGCGGAGCTGGAACCGATCGAGGCGCTGCTGGAGCGTGCCGACGCCTGGCGGGAGGACGACCCGGACCCGCAGACCCGCGAGGAGCTGGGTGAGCTGCTGGGCCGGGTCCGGGACGGCGACCGGGAGGCTGCCGACGAGCTGCGCGACCGGTTCGACGGCACGCTGGAGTTCGGGACCGCCGGGTTGCGCGGGGCCGTCGGCGCGGGCCCCAACCGGATGAACCGCTCGGTGGTCATCCGAGCGGCAGCCGGCCTCACGGCATACCTGCAGGAGCGGACCGCGGAACCGGCGGTGGTGATCGGCTATGACGCGCGGCGCAACTCCGACGTCTTCGCGCGGGACACGGCCGAGGTGGTCCGGGGGGCGGGCGGACCGGCGATGGTCCTGCCGCACCCGCTGCCCACGCCGGTGCTCGCGTATGCCGTGCGCTACCTCGGCACCGACGCCGGCGTGATGGTCACGGCGAGCCACAACCCGCCGCAGGACAACGGCTACAAGGTCTACCTCGGCGACGGCAGCCAGATCGTGCCCCCCGCGGACCGCGAGATCGCCGAGCAGATCGCGCGCGTCGGGGCGGTGTCCGACGTCTACCGCGGGAGGCGGGACTGGGACACCCTCGGCGACGAGGTCGTGGACCGCTACGTCGAGGCGGTCGTCGGCACGCTCGACCCGGACGGACCGCGCGATCTGCGGGTCGTGCACACGGCGCTGCACGGCGTCGGGAGCGAGGTGCTGCGAAAGGCGTTCCTGCGGGCGGGATTCGAGGACCCGGAGGTGGTGCCCGGCCAGGCCGAGCCCGACCCGGACTTCCCGACGGTCGCCTTCCCCAACCCGGAGGAGCCCGGCGCCATCGACGCGGCGCTCGAGCTCGCCCTCGACGTCGGTGCCGACCTCGTCATCGCCAACGACCCGGACGCCGACCGGTGCGCAGTCGCCGTCTCCGACCCGGCTGCCGGGCGCTGGCGGATGCTGCGCGGGGACGAGCTGGGGGCCCTGCTCGGGGCGCACGTCATCGCCCGCGGCGTGGCGGCCGGTGCGGTGTTCGCGAACTCGATCGTGTCCTCACGGCTGCTCGGCACGATGGCGGAGGCCGCCGGCATCCCGCACGTGGAGACGCTGACCGGCTTCAAGTGGATCGGCCGGGTGGAGGGGCTGCGCTACGGCTACGAGGAGGCGATCGGCTACTGCGTGGCGCCGTCGGCCGTGCGCGACAAGGACGGCATCAGCGCCGCGCTGCTCGTCGCCGAGATGGCCGCCGGTCTCAAGGCGCAGGGACGCACGCTGCTCGACGTGCTCGACGACCTCGCCCGGGAGCACGGCGTCCACGCCACCGACGCGTTCTCCGTGCGCGTGGCCGACCTCGACCTGATCGACGTGGTGATGCAGCGGCTCCGCGAGCAGCCGCCGAGCGACCTGGGCGGCATCGCGGTGGCGGGGCTGGACGACCTCAACTCCTCGGCGGGCGAGCTGCCCCCGACCGACGCGCTGCGCTACCACCTGGCCGACCACAGCCGGGTGATCGTCCGGCCGAGCGGCACCGAGCCGAAGCTGAAGGTCTACCTCGAGGCGATCGTGCCGGTCAGCGACGATTTGGCCGCCAGCCGCGAGGAGGCGTCGGCCCGGCTGGCCACCCTGCGCCGGGCGATGGAGGAGCTCACCCGCATCTGACTCCACGGAAGTTGCTGAAGGTTCGCGGTATCCCCGAGCAGCGGCTCTTCAGCAACAACGGCCCGGCGCAGAGGCCTCTCCCCGGCCGGGCACCTCCGGCTTGGGGAATTGCTGAAGGGTCCACGCTCACGGCAACCGCAGATCTTCAGCAACAGCAGGTCGGCAGGCGGCGGCCGCCGCCCGGAGCCGGATCCGGCGTCAGCGGCGCTTCGAGGTGTTCAACCGGGCGCCGCGTGACACGAGGAGCTCCTCGAGCTGGTCCAGGAAGGGCGCCGGGTCCACGCGAAGCGCCCACGACATCACGCGCAACATCGACTCCGACCCGGGGAGCAGGACCAGGTCGTTCTGCCGGAGCTGGTCCTCCATGGCGTTCTCCGGATCGAGGTGGTGGATGCCGTCGATCTCCACCGCGACGCCGAAGTCCTCCCACACGACGTCCAGGTACGCACGACCGCTCGGGCGTCGACGGACCACCTGGCGGCTGGGCTCGGGCAGCCCCCGCTGCCGGCAGAGTCGGGCGAAGTCGAGCTCGCCCAGGGATTGCGCCCCGTCGACGGTGTCGGCGAGCACCCCTTCGATGAGTTCCCGACGCCGCAACCGCAGCTGGGCCTCCGCGTGGGCGAGCATGCGCTCAGGGAGCGCCACCTTCTGCTGAGCGGTCATGAGCAACACCAGGGCCGCCTGACGGTCACTGACGGCCCACGCGGCCGCGCGTACCGCCGCCACCTCGGGACGGACCCGGCGGATCCCGGCATCGATGACGTGCTCCTCGCGCCAGGCGATGAGCTCGTGGACGACGACGTCCGGTGGACGGCCGGGTCTGCGGCCGTGCTGCATGCTCACGTGAACCTTCGCCTCGAACCGCTCCAGCCCGGCCACCTGCAGGGCGGTCGCTCCGTCGAGGGCAGCGCCCGCACCGACTTCGAAGAGTGCGCTGTGCCGGGTGGCCTCCGGTGGCAGCGGTCCGCGGTGGATCGCCACGGTGCGGCTGCCACGGGCCAACCAGCGCCCGACGCGGACCTGGTGAGCGATGTGGTGCCGGTCCGCGCCCAGCTCGCCCGCCTGCCCACGGGAGAGGACATCGCCCTGGGATGCGGCGAGCTCCTCCACCCGCTCGACCACCCGCAGTTGCTCCGCCGGGCCTCGCCGGACGCGCTTGGCCCTCCGGCCCGGAACCGAGGCGTCGTCGGTTGATGCCGCGGTGCTCATCGGACAGCGGGGCAGTGGAGCAGCAGGTTCACCGCACCGACTCTGGTCACCGCCGACGCGGCCGGCAGCCCCCGAACCCCGCCGCGTGGACGGCACGTGCGTGGCAGTCAGGCCTGTGGACGGACCAGGGCTTGCTCACGGCATACCCCCCCCGCCCGCGGGAAGTTGCTGAAGGGCCCGTGCTCGAGCGGACCGCGAACCCTCAGCAACGAGCCTCGGGGGGGCGGAGGTCAGGTGAGCGACAGGACGGCCACGGCGCCCGCCGTGAGCAGCACCGGCGCGATCGCGGCCCACGCCCACTGCTTGTCGACGTGGCCCTCGCCCACCGGCCCGACCAGGCCGCGTTCGCGGCCGACGTCGTACTCGGCGCGGCCGCGGCGGATCTCCTCGGCCACGAGGGAGGCCGTCACCTTCTGCTGCGGCGTGTCCGTCCCCGGGTCCCCCGGGTTGAGCGAGGCGTCGTAGTCGCGCAGCCGCTGCCCGAGCACCGAGCGGCGGGGCCGGTCGGCCTGGGCGGCGATCGCCCACGACGGGTAGGAGCGGTCGTCGGGCGTGTAGACCTTGACGTTCCAGCGCTGCCCCACGTCGTCGACCTGG
>DASSKF010000003.1:0-49621 GCA_035690725.1 Segeticoccus sp. | reverse complement strand
GTTGCCGGGGGACCTGGGGACCGCCTGGCCGTTCCTCGCCGGTGTCGGCGTCGGCTGGGCCCTGGTGCTCCTCGCCCGGCACACGGCGCCGGTCAGCGTCCGGGCCGGCATACCGGTCTGGGTGGGGGGTGTCGCCGGCGGCATGCTGCTGCGTGCGGCGACCGGGCAGGGCACCGCGTGGACGTTCGTCGTCGTCACGACCCTCGTGCTCGCGGCCTTCCTGCTCGGCTGGCGGCTGCTGTGGGCGTTGGTGAGGCGTGGACTTGCCCACCGGGCGCCCGGTGGCCACGGTGGTCACCATGAGCCGGCCTGACGACCCCGCCCTCCACCAGCTGCTCGCCGACCAGGCGGTCGGCACGCTCGCGGCGCTCAAGCGCGACGGGCGGCCGCAGCTGTCCAACGTGTCCTACGCCTACGACTTCGAGAACACAGGCGAGCGCACCATACTGATCTCGATCACGGACGGCCGGGCGAAGACGCAGAACCTGCGCCGGGACGCCCGTGCCAGCCTCCTCGCGAACGCCCAGGGAGGCTGGTCGTATGCCGTGGCGGAGGGTGACGTGGAGCTGTCACCGGTCGCGGCGGCGCCCGCCGACGCCACCGCCGACGAGCTCGTCGAGGTCTACCGCCGGATCGGGGGCGAGCACCCCGACTGGCAGGAGTACCGCGAGGCGATGGTCGCCGACCGGCGCCTCGTCCTGCGCCTGCGGGTGTCCCGGGTCTACGGCCTCGTCCGCTGACCGCCCTGCGAGCTGGAAGCCGCCCGTTCGCTCAGAGGTACTGGCCGGTGTTGGCGACGTTGTCGATCGAGCGTCCCGGCTCCGTGCCGTCCTTGCCGGTGACCAGGGTGCGGATGTAGACGATGCGCTCGCCCTTCTTGCCCGAGATGCGGGCCCAGTCATCCGGATTCGTCGTGTTCGGCAGGTCCTCGTTCTCCTTGAACTCGTCGACGCAGGACGACAGCAGGTGGTCGACGCGGATGCCCTTCTGCCCGGTGGTGAGGAACTCCTTGATGGCGTTCTTCTTCGCCCGGTCGACGATGTTCTGGATCATGGCGCCGGAGTTGAAGTCCCGGAAGTAGAGGGTCTCCTTGTCGCCGTTGGCGTAGGTGACCTCGAGGAACCGGTTCTCCTCGCTCTCGGAGTACATCCGCTCCACGCAGGCCTGGATCATCGCGTCCACGGTCCGCTGCGCCGACCCGCCGTGCTCGGCGAGGTCGTGCTCGTGCAGCGGCAGCTGCGCGGTGAGGTACTTGCTGAAGATGTCCCGCGCGCTCTCGGCGTCGGGCCGCTCGATCTTGATCTTCACGTCGAGCCGCCCCGGCCGCAGGATCGCCGGGTCGATCATGTCCTCGCGGTTGGAGGCGCCGATGACGATGACGTTCTCCAGCCGCTCCACGCCGTCGATCTCGGACAGCAGCTGCGGCACGATCGTGGTCTCGACGTCGGAGGAGACCCCGGAGCCCCGGGTGCGGAACAGCGAGTCCATCTCGTCGAAGAACACCACGACCGGCGTGCCACCGGAGGCCTTCTCCCGGGCCCGCTGGAAGATCAGCCGGATGTGCCGCTCGGTCTCGCCGACGTACTTGTTGAGCAGCTCCGGGCCCTTGATGTTGAGGAAGAAGCTCTTCGTCTCGGTCCGGCCCGTCTTCTCGGCCACCTTGCGCGCCAGCGACGCCGCGACGGCCTTGGCGATGAGCGTCTTGCCGCACCCGGGCGGACCGTAGAGCAGCACGCCCTTCGGCGGCCGCAGCGCGTGCTCGCGGAACAGCTCCGGGTGGAGGTAGGGCAGCTCCACGGCGTCGCGGATCGCCTCGATCTGGCCCCCGAGACCGCCGATGTCCTGGTAGGAGATGTCGGGCACCTCCTCGAGCACGAGCTCCTCGACCTCGGCCTTGGGGATGCGCTCGTAGCAGAAGGAGGACCGCGGGTCGAGCAACAGGGCGTCGCCGACCCGCATCGGCTCGTCGAGCAGCGGATCGGTCAGCCGGCAGACTCGCTCCTCGTCGGCGTGGGCGACCACGAGGACGCGGTCCTCACCCAGCCGCTCCTTGACCATCACCACCTCACCGACCCGCTCGTAGCCGCAGACGGCCACGACGTTGAGCGCCTCGTTGAGCATGACCTCGCGGCCGGCGGTGAGCTCGGCGGGGTCGACCGTCGGGGAGACCGCGACGCGCATCTTGCGCCCGCTGGTCAGGATGTCGACGGTGCTGTCGTCGTGCGGCTCGACGATCAGGCCGTAGGCCGACGGCGGCTGGGCCAGCCGGTCCACCTCCGCCTTCAGCGTGACGATCTGCTCGCGGGCCTCCTTGAGCGTGCGGACCAGCCGCTCGTTCTGGGCCGAGAGCGTGGACAGCGAGGACTGCAGCTGCAGCAGCCGGTTCTCGAGGTCACGGGAGCGGGCGGGCGACTCGGCCAGCCGTCGACGCAGCGCCGCCACCTCCTGGGCGAGGTGCTCCTGGCTCGGTGCGTCCTCGGGCTCGTGGGACTGGTTCTCCGGCGAGTGCTCGGACATCCTCGGAACCTCCTCACAGTGCGGTCTCGCACAGCGCTGTCGACGGCTCCGGGCGTCGCCGTCGACGGCTCCGGGGCCACCTGGTGCGACCCCGATGCTTCGACCCTAACCCGATCGGTCGGTCACGTCTCGGAGGCTCCGGTCACAGATCGGCGAACCCTGCGGATCTTCTTCTCCGAGACCGGGCGCTCGCCGACGTCCTCCGGCTGCCACTCGCGCCCCTCGGGGTCGTGGGCGCCCTTCGCCGGGCGGCGCTTGCGCAGCGGTGGCGTGACGCCGGGCGCCAGCCGTCGCGTCGTGATGAGGAAGCCGGTGTGCCCGTGCATCCGGTGCTCCGGCCGGACCGCGAGGCCCTCGAGGTGCCAGCCGCGGACCAGCGACTCCCACGCCTGCGGCTCGGTGTAGCCACCGTGGTCCCGGACCGTCTCCGCGACCCGGGACAGCTGGGTGGCCGTCGCGACGTAGCAGATGAGCACGCCCCCCGGCGCGAGCGCGTCGCCGACGACGTCGAGGCAGTCCCACGGCGCCAGCATGTCCAGCACGACCCGGTCGATGCTTCCCGGCTCGACCGCCCGGGGGAGCTCGTCGACCAGGTCCCCCACGGTCACCTCCCAGGCCGGGTGGTCCTGACCGAAGAAGACCCGCGCGTTGGCGCGGGCGATGTCGGCGAACTCCTCGCGTCGCTCGAAGGAGTGCAGGTGCCCGGCGTCACCGACGGCCCGCAGCAGCGACATGGACAGCGCACCGGAGCCGACCCCTGCCTCGACGACCCGGGCGCCGGGGAAGATGTCGGCCATCGCGACGACCTGCCCGGCGTCCTTGGGGTAGACCACGGCGGCCCCGCGCGGCATGGACAGCACGTAGTCCGACAACAGCGGGCGGAGTGCGAGGTACTCGACACCGGCCGTGTTGGTGACGACGGAGCCGTCCGGCGCACCGATCAGGTCGTCGTGGCGCAGGTGCCCCTTGTGGGTGTGGAACTGCTTGCCGGGGGCAAGGGTGATCGTGTGCAGCCGGCCCTTCGGGTCGGTCAGCTGGACTCGGTCCCCCGCGTGGAACGGCCCGCGCCGGACGTCGGCCCCGGTCGCGGTGGAAGGGGTCGGTGCAGGGCCGTCGGTCATGGGCGGAGAGTCTAGGAGCCGCCCAGGTCGGTGACGCGGACCGCCTTGTCGATGACCCCGCGCGGGTCCCGGACGGGGACCTCCCGCACACCGAGCTCCTGCATGACGCGCACCACCTCGGTGATGGGGTCGCCGGGGCCCGCGTCGACCACCCAGCCGGGCGGCCGGGACCGGAGCACCGCGGTCACCGGGACGGTGGCGTGGCGCTCCGCCGGAATCGCCCGCACCGCCTCGGGGTCCACCGTGCCCAAGGGTGTGCCGTCGGCGGACATCACCACGACCAGGACCCCGGCCCTCCCGGACTGCAGCAGGCCGGCGAGGTCGTCCACCGTCGCGTGCACCGGGATGGTGCTGGCCGGCTGCCAGACCGAGCCCACCGGGATGGACGACAGCAGCAACCGCGCCCGGCCACCGCGGATCGCCTGGCTGGCCCCGACCCACAGGAAGCCGCCGATGACAACGGCCCAGATGACGTCGTACATGTCCGGCCGGCCGCCCGACAGCAACGGGCGGCCGAGGAACCACAGCACGACGAGGGCGGCGACGACCCGGCCGCACCAGCCGGCGGCGACCATGCCCTTCTCCCGGCTGCCGGTGATCCTCCAGACCAGCGCGTCGACGAGGAAGCCACCGTCCAGCGGCAGCCCCGGCAGCAGGTTGAACAGCGCCACGAAGCCGTTCGTCCAGACGAACGCGGTCATCAGCAGCGACGGCACACCGGGCGGCACCAGCGGCTCCACGGCCCACCCCGCGACCGCGAGGGCGACGTTGGCGAGCGGCCCGGCGACCGCCACCAGCGCGCTGTCGCCCGGGCTGCTGTCCGTGGAGTCGTATGCCGTGTGCCCACCCCACAGGTCGGCCACGATCCGGGCCACCGCGTAGCCCCGGGCGATCCCGACGAGGGCGTGCGCCGCCTCGTGGACCAGGACGGACACCAGGAGCAGCAGGGCGTAGGCGAGCGCGACACCGAAGGCCAGCAGCCCCAGGTCGGGCCGGGCCCGCTGGACGACCGGGCCGAAGGTCACGAGGATGACGAGGACGATGACCGGCCAGGTCCGCCCGAGGTAGACCGGCACCCCGCTGACCCGGCCGATCTGCAGTCCGGGGCTGCGTCCCACCGCCCGGTCGGCGACCTTGGCCATGGCCCGACCCTAATGCCCGGGTCGTGGTGCCGGACCGGGGTGTCGGAGGCCCGAACTAGAGTGCCCGGCATGAGAGCAGCGCTGTCGCCCAGCCGGGCCGCCGACTTCAAGCAGTGCCCGCTGCTCTACCGCTTCCGGGTCATCGACCGGCTGCCCGAGGCGCCGAGCCCGGCGGCCGCCCGCGGCACCCTCGTCCACGCCGTGCTGGAGCGGCTGTTCGACCTTCCGGCGGGGCAGCGCACCACCGAGGCCGCCGTGGCCCTGCTCGCCCCCGAGTGGCAGCGCATGGCCGGCGAGGAGCCCGAGCTCGCGGCGTTGCTCGACGAGGGGACCTCCGAGGAGCAGTGGCTCAGCGACGCGGCCGCCCTGGTCGAGCGCTGGTTCACCCTCGAGGACCCGACCCGGCTGGAGCCGGCCGAGCGTGAGCTCTACGTCGAGACCGAGGTCGACGGGCTGGTGCTGCGCGGTTACGTCGACCGGCTGGACGTCGCGCCGGGCGGAGCGATGCGGGTGGTCGACTACAAGACCGGTCGCTCCCCCTCGCCGCTGTTCGAGGCGAAGGCGCTGTTCCAGATGAAGTTCTACGCGCTCGTGCTGTGGCGGCTGCGCGGCGAGGTGCCACGGATGCTGCAGCTGGTCTACCTCGGCAACGGCGAGATCGTGCGCTACTGCCCCGAGGAACGCGACCTGCTCGCGACCGAGCGCCAGCTCAGGGCGCTGTGGTCGGCGATCGAGCGGGCGGCGCGCACGGGCGACTGGCGTCCGAGCACGAGCCGGCTGTGCGACTGGTGCGACCACCGGGAGCTGTGCCCGGCGTTCGGCGGGACTCCCCCGCCGCTGCCCGAGCACGCTGCGGAGCTCGCCGTCGACCCGGCGGTGACCGGGACGGTCGAGGTCGTCGACGCCTGAGGCCCGGCCGGTCGGCCGCGGGGGCAGCGGTGCCGCTCCCCCTAGGATCGGCGAGGTGACGGAGGCGGCGGGGCGCTGGGACCGGGTCGACGGGTGGCTGCGACGGCACCCGACCGTCCCCGACCTCGCCCTCGCGGCGGTGCTCGCCGCCCTCCTGCTGCCCGCGTCGCTGCCGCCGGTGGTGGGCGCCGGCTGGCCGCCCGCCGCGCGGGTGGCCATGGTGGCGGTGCTCGTCCTGCTGCACGCCGCGGTCGCGGTGCGGCGCACCCACCCGGTCCCGGCCTTCGGGACCGCCTGCGCGGTGATGCTCGCCCTGCTCGTCCCGGAGGTCTCCGCCGGCGCGGGTCCGGACGGCACCGTCCCGGCCATCCTGCTGCCCAGCGCGCTCGTCTTCACCGTCGTCCTGTATGCCGTCTCCGGCCACACCCGCGCGCCCCTGCCGACGCTGGCGCTCGCCGTGGGACTGGTCGGTGCCGGCCTGACCACCGCCCGCCTGTGGGACGTCACGGCCCTCGCCGGGGGTGCCGGGCGCGGACCGGACCCCTGGTTCCGGGTCTTCCTGCTCGCCGCCCTGGTCGCGAGCGTCCTCGCGCCGTGGGCGCTCGGGCGCATCCGACGGGTCCGCGCCGACCACCTCGAGAGCCTGCGGGAGCGGGGCGCCCGCGAGGAGCGCACCCGGATCGCCCGCGAGGTGCACGACGTCGTGGCCCACTCGCTGGCGGTCATGGTCAGCCAGGCCGAGGGAGGCCGGATGGTCGCAGGGGCCGACCCCGGGCGGGCGGCCCCCGTCTTCACGACCATCGCCGACACCGGCCGGGAGGCCCTGACCGAGATGCGCTCCCTCGTCGGCGTGCTGCGCGACGGCCCGGACCGGGCGACCGCCCGGGTGTCCCCGCAGCCGGGCCTCGCCGACCTGCCCGACCTGGTCGAGCAGGTCCGCTCCTCCGGGACGCCGGTGGAGCTGCACGAGAGCGGGCACCCGGGGCGACCTGGGTGAGCTCACGGCATACCGTGTCGTGCAGGAGGGGCTGACGAACGTGGTCAAGCACGCCGGTCGTGGGGCGCGTGCCCTGGTGCGGCTCCGGTGGGAGGCGGACGGGCTCGAGGTCGAGGTCGAGGACGACGGCCGGGGAGGCGCCCCGGCGGACGGCTCCCGGGGGCTCGGGCTGGCGGGCATGCGGGAGCGCCTCGCCGTCGTCGGAGGCCGCGTGCACGTGGTCAGCACCACCGCGGGATGGCGGGTTTCTGCACGAATCCCCTTCTCGCAGAGGAGGACCGGGTGACCATCCGGGTCGTCGTCGTCGACGACCAGGACCTGGTCCGCACGGGGCTGTCCATGGTCGTGGACTCCCAGCCGGACCTGGAGGTGGTCGGCGGGGCCGCCGACGGGCAGGCCGCCCTGGACCTGCTCCGCACCACGCCCGCCGACGTCGTCCTGATGGACGTGCGCATGCCCCGGCTGGACGGTGTCGAGGCGACCCGGCGCCTGCTGGCCGCCCGTGACGGGGCACCGCGTGTGGTGGTGCTGACCACCTTCGACCTGGACGAGTACGCCTTCGCCGCGCTGCAGGCCGGTGCCAGCGGCTTCCTGCTCAAGGACGCGCCCGCCGAGGACCTCGTCGCCGCGATCCGCACGGTCCACGCGGGGGACGCGGTCATCGCCCCGTCGACGACGCGGCGGCTGCTCGACCACGTGTCCGGGCAGCTGGTCGCACCGGTCGAGGACCCACCGGCCCTGCGACGGCTGACGGAGCGGGAGCGCGAGATCCTGCTCGAGGTCGCGAGCGGCGCGTCGAACGCCGAGATCGCCTCCCGCCTCTACCTGTCCGAGGCCACGGTCAAGACCCACGTCGGGCGGGTGCTGCACAAGCTCGGCCTCCGCGACCGGGTGCAGGCCGTCGTCCTCGCCTACGAGACCGGGCTGGTGCGCCCGGGCCCCTGAGAAGTGGCCGAGCGGGCGGGCCCTCGCCGGCAACGCCCCGGCCGCCCTGAGAAGTGCCCGAGCGGGCGGGTCCTCGCGCTGGCCCTCGCCCGGGTCATCATTCCGGCGTATGCGGTCGCGACCCGCGGGCGACGCGGCACGCCCCTGCCGCTCGCGACGGTGGACGCATGACACACGGAACCCTCACCACAGCTGCGCCCCCTGCCGCCGGCCGGCACCTCTGGGACGCCGTGCACCGGCCGGCACCCGGCGTCCCGGCCTGGGCGCGCACGGCCGCGCTGCTCATCCCCCTCACCGTCCTCCCGTCCAGCCTGTGGCGGATCGCCGGCATCACCTTCCACCTCCCGATCATGGGAGACGTCGGGACCGGTCGCGGGCAGGTGCCCGAGTGGCTGCCGATGGAGCTCTACGTCGTGCTGCTCTCGATCGGCTCCGAGCTGCTGGCCCTCACCGCCCTGGGGCTGGTCTCGGCGTGGGGCGAGCGGGTCCCGGACTGGGTACCCGGACTGCGCGGGCGCCGCGTGCCCCGCCTCGTGGCCGCGGTGCCCGCCGCGCTCGGCGCGACGACCCTGACCCTGCTCTGGACGACCTCCTTCGCCCAGATGGCCCGCGGCCGGACCATCCAGGGCGACCCGTTGCCCGCGGACTTCGCCTTCGCCGAGCCGTCCAGCTGGCAGGGCGCGCTGGCCCTGGCCGCCTACCTCCCGCTCCTGCTGTGGGGGCCGCTGCTCGGCGCCGTCACCGTGGCCTACTGGCGCCGCCGTGGACGCGACGACGAGGCCCGCCACCGTCACGACACCCACCCGCCCGGTGGACCGTCCCGCAGCCAGGTCGCTGGCCGCACCCTCCCTGCCGCGAGGCTCGCCGACGGCTCCCGCGGCGGCCGGCTGCTGCGCTGGGCGTCCCGGGTGGCCATGGCCTGGTCGGGCGGCTACCTGGTGCTCGGGCTGGTGTGGCTGGCCGGCGGACCGGGCTACCCGTGGCGCGGCGCCGGCCGGATGAGCCACTCGATCTCGGTCGTGGACCCGCTGCCGCCCCGGGTGGGCGCCCTCCTCGTCGTGGGTGCCGCCACCACCGGCCTGCTGGTCGTCGCCGCGGCGCGGTGGCTGCGTCCCCGGGCCACGCGCCGCCCGGTGCTCGGCCGGGTCATCGCGCTCGTGGGCGGCCTGCTCGGGCTCGTCGTCGCCGTGGCGGTGCCCGACGTGCGCCTGCTGCAGGGGCTGGGCTACGCGCCGATGGTGTGGGGCGGCTGGGCCCTCGGCCTGCTGGACGTCTCGCCGCTCGAGGTCTACCCGTGGCCGTGGTGGAACCTGCTGCTGTGGGCCGTCGGCGGCCTCTCCCTCCTCGGCGTGGCGGCGCGGGCCCGGCGGGGCGCCACGGGGGCCTGCGTGCGGTGCGGTCGCCGCCCCGGCCGCAGCGACGCGGACACCCGGCGCCGGGCCCTGTTCGTGGGGCGCCTCGCCGTCGGCGTCGCCGTCGCGGTGCCGGTGGGCTACGCCGTGACCCGGTGGGCGTGGGTGCTCGGCTACCCGCTGGGTGTCCGGCAGCAGACGCTCGACGACCTCGGGGCAGCAGTGTGGTTCGGCGCCGGCCTCGCGACCTTCGGGCTGCTGGGTGCGGTCCTCGAGCTCGGCCTGGTGCAGCGCTGGGGCGAGCGCTTCCCGCACTGGGTGCCCCGCCTCGCCGGCCGTCCCGTCCCGGTGGGGCTCGCCGTGGTCCCGGCCTCGGTGGTGGCACTCGCGGTCAGCTCGGCCGGCCTGGTGTTCGTCCGGCTCATCCTGTCCGGCGACTTCGAGGGCCTGTTCCCCGCGGGTCTCGCCGACGTGGCCGGGTGGCTGCCGGAGATGTTCTGGCCGCTGTGGGGTGCCGCCCTGGCCGTCGCCACCGCCGCGTATGCCGTGCGCCGCCGCCCCAGCTGCTCGGCCTGCTCTAACCCCTCGCACTGACGACCCGGTCAGTGGAAGAGCGGCACCAGGTCGTGGGGCCCCAGCCCGGCGAGCGTCGGCAGCTGCACGGCCCCGGGCATGATCGGCACGGCCACGGCGTGCGGCACCGCGATGGTCCGCACGCCGGCGGCCACCGCCGAGGCCACGCCGGGTGGCGAGTCCTCGATCGCGATGCAGTCGGGCAGCTCGACGCCGAGGAGCCGGGCGGCGGTCAGGTAGGGAGCGGGGTGCGGCTTGCCGTGCTCGACCTCGTCGCCGGTGACGAGGTGGGTGAACGTCCCTGAGGGCAGGTCGGACAGCACCGCCTCGGCGAGCTCGCGCCACGACATCGTGACCAGGACGCAGGGCACGTCGGCCGAGACCAGGCCCTCGAGCAGCTCGAGGGCGCCGGGCCGCCAGGGAGCGTGCTCGCGCACCCGCTGCACCACGCCCGCCAGCAGCGTCTTCACCACCTCGTCCACGGACAGGGTGACCGGCGAGTGGTCGATGATGTACTGCGCCGAGACGGTCAGGTCGTTGCCGACCAGCTGCATGGCGTGCTCGTGCGTCCACACCCCGCCGTGGCTCTCGACGAGCGACTCCTCCTCGGCCATCCAGTAGGGCTCGGTGTCGACGAGCGTCCCGTCCATGTCCCACAGGACGGCGGCCGGCAGTCCCCCGCCGGCCGCCCCGTCCGCGCGCCCGTCGTCAGGTCGCATTGAAGTACTTGGCCTCCGGGTGGTGGACGACGAGCGCGTCGGTGGACTGCTCGGGGTGCAGCTGCAGCTCCTCGGACAGGGTGACACCGATCCGGCCCGGCTCCAGCAGCGCCACGCTGACCGCCCGGTCCTCCAGGTTCGGGCAGGCCGGGTAGCCGAACGAATAGCGGGACCCGCGGTAGTGCTGGTCGAGGATCCCGGCCAGCTCCTCGCTGTCGTCCGGGCCGAAGCCGAGCTCGTCCCTGACGCGCGCGTGCCACATCTCGGCCAGCGCCTCGGTCAGCTGCACCGAGAGGCCGTGCAGCTCCAGGTACTCCCGGTAGGCGTTCTCCGCGAACAGCCGGCCGGTCTCCTGCGCGATCCGCGCGCCCATGGTGACGAGCTGGAAGGCGACGACGTCCGGCCGGCCGTCCGCGTCATACCGCTCCTTGCTCCGGAAGAAGTCGGCCAGGCACAGCCGGCGGTCCCGCCGCTGCCGCGGGAAGTGCAGCCGGGCGCGCTCGCGACCCTCCTCGGGCCCCTCGTGGTGCAGCACGACCAGGTCGTTGCCGTCGCTGTAGCAGGGGAAGTAGCCGTAGACGACCGCCGCCTCGAGCAGGGCCTCGGTCTTGATTCGGTCCAGCCACATCCGCAGTCGCGGGCGGCCCTCGGTCTCGACGAGCTCCTCGTATGACGGACCGTCACCGCGGCTGCCCCGCAGGCCCCACTGCCCCAGGAAGGTGGCGCGCTCGTCGAGGTAGGAGGCGAACTCGCCCTGCGCGATGCCCTTCACGACGCGGCTGCCCCAGAAGGGCGGGGCCGGGATGTCGTTGTCGGTGGCGACGTCGGACCGGGTGGTGTCGTCCAGCACGCTGTCGTCGACCTCGACGTGCCGCTGCCGGACCCGTCGTCTGCGCCGCTCCGGCAGCGTCTCCGACACGGGAACGTCGCTGGTGCGGGCGAGTGCGACGGCGTCCATCAGCCGCAGCCCCTCGAAGGCGTCGCGGGCGTAGCGGACCTCGCCCGCGTAGATCTCGGCCAGGTCGTTCTCGACGTAGGCACGGGTCAGCGCTGCGCCGCCGAGCAGGATCGGCCACCGGGACGACAGGCCGCGGGAGTTCAGCTCCTCGAGGTTCTCCTTCATCACCACCGTCGACTTGACCAGCAGGCCGCTCATCCCGATCGCGTCGACACTGTTCTCCTCGGCGACCCGCACGATCTCGCTGATCGGCTGCTTGATGCCGATGTTGACGACGTCGTAGCCGTTGTTGGACAGGATGATGTCGACGAGGTTCTTGCCGATGTCGTGGACGTCCCCCTTGACGGTGGCCAGCAGGATGCGGGCCTTGGCCTCGCGCTTCCCGCCGCCGGTCTCCTCCTCGATGAACGGCTCCAGCCAGGCGACGGCGGCCTTCATCACCTCGGCCGACTGCAGCACGAACGGCAGCTGCATCTCGCCGCGACCGAACAGCTCACCCACCGTCTTCATGCCCTCGAGCAGGTGGTCGTTGATGACGTCCAGCGGGCCGTGGCCCTTGTCGAGCGCCGCCTGCAGGTCCTCCTCGAGGCCGTTGCGCTCGCCGTCGACGATGCGCCGGGCCAGCCGCTCCTCGAGCGGGAGGGCCGCCATCTCGTCCGCGCGGGAGGCCTTCAGCGAGGCCGCGTCGACGCCCTCGAACAGCTCGAGGAACGTCGAGAGGGGGTCGTAGAGCAGCTCGCTCTCCCCCGGCTCACCCGCCCACCGGCGCCGGTCGTGGACCAGGTCGAGCGCCACCTCGCGCTGCTCGTCCGGGATGCGTGCGACGGGCAGGATCTTGGCGGCGTGCACGATGGCCGAGTCCAGGCCGGCCTTGACCGCCTCGTGCAGGAAGACGGAGTTCAGCACCACCCGGGCGGCGGGGTTGAGGCCGAACGACACGTTGGAGACGCCGAGCGTGGTCTGCACCTCGGGGTGGCGCCGCTTGATCTCCCGGATCGCCTCGATCGTCTCCAGCGCGTCCCGCCGGGTCTCCTCCTGGCCGGTGGCGATCGGGAACGTCAGGCAGTCGACGATGATGTCGCTGACATCCATGCCCCACTGGCCGGTGAGGGCGTCGATGAGCCGGCTCGCCACGGCGACCTTGTGGTCGCGGGTCCGCGCCTGCCCCTGCTCGTCGATGGTCAGCGCCACGACGGCGGCGCCGTGCTCCTTGATGAGCGGCATCACCCGCGCGAACCGGGACTGCGGGCCGTCACCGTCCTCGTAGTTCACCGAGTTGACGACTGCCCGGCCGCCGAGGAGCTCCAGCCCGGCCTCGACGACGGCCGGCTCGGTCGAGTCGAGGACCAGTGGCAGGGTGCTGGCCGTGGCGAGGCGCGCGGCGAGCTCGCGCATGTCATCGACGCCGTCGCGGCCGACGTAGTCGACGCAGACGTCGAGCAGGTGGGCGCCGTCGCGGGTCTGGTTGCGGGCGATCTCGACGCAGTCGTCCCAGCGCTGGTCCACCATCGCCTCGCGAAAGGCCTTGGAGCCGTTGGCGTTCGTCCGCTCCCCGATCGACAGGAACGAGGCGTCCTGCCGGAACGGGACGGCCTGGTAGAGCGAGGCCACCCCGGCCTCGTGCCGTGGGCGCCGGGCGGCCGGCTCCCGGCGGTGTCCTCTCGCGCCTCCTCCGACGTCGGCGCTGTGTCCTCTCGCGCCTCCTGCGACGTCGGCGCTGTGCATCGCCTCGACCACGCGCGCCAGGTGCTCCGGCGTGGTGCCGCAGCAGCCGCCCACCAGGGACAGGCCGAACTCGTCGACGAACTGCGTGTGCGCGCGGGCCAGCTCGTCCGGCGTCAGCGGGTAGCGCGCACCGTCCTTGGTCAGCTCCGGCAGCCCGGCGTTGGGCATGCAGGTGATCGGCACACGCGCGTGCCGCGACAGGTGCCGCAGGTGCTCGCTCATCTCCGTCGGGCCGGTCGCGCAGTTGAGGCCGATGGCGTCGATCCCCAGCGGCTCCAGGGCCGTGAGGGCGGCGCCGATCTCGCTGCCCATGAGCATCGTGCCGGTGGTCTCCACGGTGACGGACGCGAGGACGGGCAGGTCCTCCCCCGCCTTCGCGAGCGCCCGGCGGCAGCCGATGACGGCGGCCTTGGTCTGCAGCAGGTCCTGGGAGGTCTCCACGAGCAGCACGTCCGCGCCGCCCTCGATGAGCCCGCACGCCTGCTCGGCGTACGCGTCGCGCAGCCGCGCGAAGGTGATGTGGCCCAGCGACGGGAGCTTGGTGCCCGGCCCCATCGAGCCGATCACGAAGCGAGGGTGGTCGTCGGTCGACCACGCCCGGGCCGACTCGGCCGCGATCCGCGCACCGGCGCCGGCGAGCTCGCGGATCCGCTCGGAGATGCCGTACTCCCCCAGGTTGGCGAGGTTCGCCCCGAAGGTGTTGGTCTCGATCGCGTCCACGCCGACCTCGAGGTAGGCCTCGTGCACGCCGCGGACGATGTCCGGGCGGGTGGCGTTGAGGACCTCGTTGCAGCCCTCGTGGCCGTCGAAGTCCTCCAGCGTGGGGTCCGCGGCCTGGAGCATCGTCCCCATGCCGCCGTCGGCGACGAGGACGCGCTGGCCGAGCAGGTGTCGGAACAGGTCGGAGCGGCTGCTCAATGTGTGGACCTTCCGGGTCGTGGGTGCGCGGCGAGTCTATCCAGTGGGGTCCCCGCCGCGTCCCGACCTTCCGTAGTCTGGTGACCGGTCCGTCAGGGAGGCGGGCCCGACAGGAGGTGCGGTGCTCCACCACCAGGACGTCCCCGAGCTGCGCGACCCGCTGATGATCGCGGCGTTCGAGGGCTGGAACGACGCGGGGGAGGCCGCGACCTCGGCCGTCGACCACCTCGCCCAGGTCTGGGGTGCCGAGCCGGTGGCGGCCCTCGACCCCGAGGACTACTACGACTTCCAGGTCAACCGGCCCCGTGTGGTGCGCGAGGGTGGGGACCGGTTGGTGCAGTGGCCGACCACGCAGGTGCTCCTCGCCACCGACACGCCGATGCACCGTGACGTGCTGCTGGTCCGGGGCATCGAGCCGTCGATGCGCTGGCGGGCCTTCACCAGCGAGCTGCTCGCCTTCGCCGAGGACCAGGAGGTGTCGCTGCTGATCACCCTCGGGGGCCTGCTGGCCGACGTGCCACACACCCGGCCGATCCCCGTCACCGCGACCTCCGACGACGACGTCCTGCGGCAGCAGTTCGGGCTCGAGCCGAGCAGCTACGAGGGACCGACCGGCATCGTCGGGGTGGTCACCGACGCGGCCCGGACGCTGGGCGTGCCGACGCTGTCCTGCTGGGCGGCGGTGCCCCACTACGCGGGCGGCTCACCCTCGCCGAAGGCGACCCTCGGCCTCGTGTCGAAGGTCGAGGAGGTGCTCGGCGTCGTGGTCTCGCACGGCGAGCTGTCCGACCAGGCGCGGGCCTGGGAGCACGGCGTCGACGAGCTGGCGTCGGCCGACGACGAGGTCGCGGAGTACGTGCACTCCCTGGAGGAGGCGCAGGACACCGCGGACCTCCCGGAGGCCAGCGGCGACGCGATCGCCCAGGAGTTCGAGCGCTACCTGCGCCGCCGCGGCGAGGACGAGGGCCCGGCCGGCAGCTGACCCGCCAGCGGGACGCCGAGGAGCGCGTCGACGAGGTCGGCCACCGCGGCCGCGTCCGCCGAGGGCAGCTCCCCGGCGACGCGCGACGGCTCCGCCCGCGCGAGCGTCCGGCGGGCCCAGTCGTCGACCACGGCGAGCGCCCCCGGGCTGTCGAGGTCGTGGGCGAGCCGCTCCCGGACGCCCTCCAGCACGGGGCCGGCCGGCTCTGCGTCGGTCCGGGCCACGGCCGCGGACCAGGTGGCCAGCCGCTCCAGCGACGCACGGAGCAGCTCGTCGGTCCAGTCCCACGCGGTCCGGTAGTGCCGGGCGAGCAGGGCCAGCCGGATCGCCCGGGGGTCGACGCCCTGCTCGCGCAGCCGGGACACGAGGACCAGGTTGCCCAGCGACTTGCTCATCTTCTCGCCGTCGAGGCCGACCATCGCCTGGTGCACGTAGACCTGCGCGAACGGCCGCTCGCCGGTGAGCGCGACGGCCTGCACCGCGCTCATCTCGTGGTGCGGGAAGACCAGGTCGGTGCCGCCGCCCTGCACCTCGAAGGCGATGCCGAGGTGGTCCAGGGCGATGGTGGTGCACTCGATGTGCCAGCCCGGCCGTCCGTCGCCGAGCTCCCCACCGTCCCACGAGGGTTCGCCGCGCCGGGCGCCGCGCCACAGGAGCGGGTCGAGGACGTCGCGCTTGCCCGGCCGGTCCGGGTCCCCACCCCGGTCGGCGAAGACCTCGAGCATCTGCTCACGGCTCCACCCGGAGACCGTGCCGAAGGTCGGTTGCCGCGCCAGGTCGAGGTAGACGTCGGGCCCGCCCGTGCCGTCCTCCGACGCCTCCTCGTCGGGCACCGGCAGGCTGTATGCCGCCCCACTGGCGAGCAGCTGCGAGACCGCCTTCACGTCGCTCGGGATGCCCTCGACGGCACCGACGTAGTGGTCCGGCGGGATGACCCGCAGGGCCGCCATGTCCTCCCGGAAGAGCGCGGTCTCCCGCTCGGCGAGCTGCTGCCAGCCCAGCCCGTCCCGCTCCGCTCGCTCGAGCAGGGGATCGTCGACGTCGGTGACGTTCTGCACGTAGGTCACCCGGTGCCCGGCGTCGCGCAGCGCGCGCCCGAGCAGGTCGAAGGTGACGTAGGTGGCCGCGTGCCCCATGTGTGTCGCGTCGTAGGGAGTGATGCCGCAGACGTACATGCCGGCGACCGGCCCGGGCCGCAGCTCGCGCAGCTCGCCGGTCGAGGTGTCGTGCACGCGCGGAGCCGGTCCACGACCGGGGAGCACGGGAAGGTCAGGGGTGGGCCACGCGATCACCGGTCGAGCCTATCCGCCGCCGCTCACCACAGCGGCCAGGGGATGACCGGCCAGCGCCCGGACGGGTCGGGGAAGCAGCCCCGCTCCAGCAGGGCGCGGACCCGCCGCCGGAGGGCGGTGACCTCGGGAGCGGCCAACAGCCTGCGGAGCTGGCGCGCCGGCCCGCTCGCGTCGTCGGCGAGGACCGTGGCCAGGGCCTCGAGCCGCTCCCGGTCACCCGGTGGCAGCCGGTCCCCCGCCCAGCCCCAGAGCACGGTCCGCAGCTTGGGCTCGGGGTGGAAGCAGACCCCGTGGTCGACGACGTGCAGCCGGCCCGACTCGTCGGTGAGCAGGTGGGAGGCCTTCCGGTCGGCGTTGTTGACGACCGCGTCGAGGACGGCGACCGACGCGAGGTCGGGGCGGTCGCGGTGGACGACCACGACCGGCTCGTCCTCCTCGTCCTGCGCTCGAAGCACCGGCAGCCAGCCCTCCGCCAGCTGCTCGGGGGGCACCACGTCGACCAGTTCCGGCGCCGGCACCGACGGCGGCTCGACCCACAGCTGCACCGATCCGCGGCCGAACGGCCCCTCCCGCAGCACCGTCGGCGGCACCAGCCCCCAGCCCGCGGCGTCGGAGACCACGAACGCGGCGGTCTCCCTGGCCGCCAGCGTGCCGGTCGGGAAGTCCCAGAGCGGGCGCTCGCCGCGCACCGGCTTGTAGACCACGCGGGCCTGCTGCCCGGCATACGACACCGTGCAGCGCAGGGCGACGTTCGAGGCGTCGACCAGCTGCCCCTCGGCCTCCAGCTCGCCGTGCCGCAGGAGCTCGAGCACGGCCCGTTCGGTGCTCAGCGCTTGTAGCCGTTCGCCCGCGGGCAGATGTGGCCGTCGGCGTCGAGCGGCCCGCCGCAGAACGGGCAGGAGGGACGCCCGGCCGACACCAGCGCCCGACAGCGGCGCGCGAAGGCGCGGGCCTCGACAGGTCCGATGACGACCCGCAGCACCGTCTGGTCGGAGTCGTAGACCTCCACCACGTTGCCGCTCTCGTCGTCGACGTCCAGGTCGACGTCGCCGTCGTGGCACTCGAGGATCACCACGCTGCGCTCGGCGTCCCAGCCCAGGCTCATGCTCCCGACGCGGAACTCGTCCTCGATCGGGGTGTCCAGCGGGGCATTGTCCTGCACCGTCTCGCCGACCGGATCAACGACCGGCTCGACCGCGTCTCCCCCGGCGAAGTCGTCGAGCAGGTCGTTGATCCGGTCGGCGAGCACGTCGACCTGCTGCTTCTCCAGGGACACCGACGTGAGGCGCCGGCCGCTGCTGGCCTGGAGGAAGAACGTGCGCTGCCCGGGCGGGCCCACCGTCCCCGCGACGAAGCGGTCCGGCGGGTCGAACTCGATGACCGGCATGGGGCGACTCTAGTGCGCGTGCTCGGCACCGCGAGCGTCCGCACCGACGCCCCCGCCGACGGCCGCGTCGCCCTCCGGCACGGCGTCGTCGCCGGCCGCCGCGCCCTCCTCCGGGGGCTTCAGCCAGGACAGGTCGCTGCCGGTGTCGTTGATCCGGAGCACGAACGGCCGCCGCTGCGCGTAGTGCACCGCGGACAGCGACGCCGGCCCGGCCAGGAACCGCTGGAACTGGTCCAGGTGCGCACCGGCCGCGTCGGCGAGCACCGACTTGATCACGTCGCCGTGCGACACGAGTGCCCAGACCGCGTGCTCACCGTGCTCGGCCCGGACCGCGGCGTCGTGGTCGCGCACCGCCTCGAGCGCGCGCGCCTGCATCTGCTGCAGGGACTCGGCCTCGTAGTCGGCGCTGTCCGGGAAGCGGGCCGCGCTCGGCTGGTCCTGCACGACCCGCCACAGCGGGTCCTCGGCCAGCTCCTTGATCGGGCGCCCGGTCCACGCGCCGTAGCGGCACTCCCCGATCCGCGGCTCCTGCTCGGGGGCCACGTCACCGACCGTCGCGATGATCCCCGCCGTCTCCACGCAGCGCTGCAGCGGGCTGGTCACCAGCCGCACCATCGGGACGGGGACGAGCCGATCCGCGAGGTCCTGCACCTGCTGGCGCCCCCGCTCGTCGAGCCCGACCCCGGGTGTCCAGCCGGCGAGCACCCCGTCCGCGTTGGAGGTCGTGCGGCCGTGTCGGATGAGCATGCAGGTCGGCACGCCCTCCACTGTATGACGCGTGCGTGCGTGCACTCCGGCCCCCGCCGTGGTGACATGGCCCCGTGATCGTCGACCAGGCCGTGTACTCGGACGGGCAGCGCCAGCCCACGGGGGACCTCCCCACCGAGATGCAGCGGCTGCGCGAGCAGCGGAGCGGGTTCCTCTGGATCGGCCTGAAGGACCCCACGGACGAGGAGTTCGCCCGGGTCAACGAGGAGCTGCACCTGCACCCGCTCGCCGTGGAGGACGCCGTCAAGGGCCACCAGCGCCCGAAGGTCGACTTCTACCCCAACGGCATGTTCGTGGTGCTGAAGACGCTGCGCTACATCGAGGCGACCTCCGACGTCGAGACCGGCGAGCTGATGCTCTTCGTGGGCGACCGGTTCGTCGTCACGATCCGCCGGGGCGAGGCCAACCCGCTCGGCGGCGTCCGCAGGGTGCTGGAGTCCCACCCGGACCAGCTGGAGCACGGGCCCTCGTCGGTCATGTACTCGGTCATGGACTCCGTCGTGGACACCTACGTGAGCATCGACCGCGAGCTGTCCGAGGACCTCGACGACATCGAGCAGCGGGTGTTCTCCGGCACCCGCGGGGTCGACGCCACGGAGATCTACCGGCTCAAGCGGGAGGTCCTGGAGTTCCGGCGCGCGTCGGTGCCGCTGGCCGAGCCGCTGCAGCGGCTCACCCACGAGCGCGGCCTGGTCCCCGACGCGGCCCGGCCGTTCTTCAACGACGTCTACGACCACGTGCAGCGGGTCAGCGAGCACGCCGAGTCCTACGACCGGCTGCTCACCGACGTGCTGAACGCCCACCTGGCGCAGATCTCGGTGCAGCAGAACGCGGACATGCGCAAGATCTCGGCCTGGGTGGCGATCGCGGCGGTCCCGACGATGCTCGCGGGCATCTACGGGATGAACTTCGAGAACATCCCGGAGCTGCACTTCGAGATCCACGGGGTGGGGTGGGGCTACTTCGCCGTGCTGTTCGTGATGGGCAGCCTCTGCTTCACCCTCTACCTGGCGTTCAAGCGCTCCGGCTGGCTCTGACCGGGACCGCGGTGCCCGGTGCCGGTCAGGTGGCGCTCATCAGGCCGCCGGCCAGCACCCCGATGAGGACCGCGCCGAGGGCGACCCGGTACCAGACGAACGTCGTGATCGAGTGGTGCGAGACGAAACGGAGCAGCCACGCGATCGAGGCGTACGCGACGACGAACGCCACGATGATCCCGACCGCCATCTGCCCCAGCCCGATGACGGACGGGTTGATGTCCTTGAGCTCGTAGAGGCCGGCGGCGGTCAGCGCCGGGATGGCCAGGAAGAAGGACAGCCGGGTGGAGGTGACCCGGTCCAGCCCGCGCAGCAGTCCGGCGGAGATCGTCGCTCCCGAGCGCGAGACGCCGGGCACCAGCGAGAAGCACTGGACGAGCCCGATGACCAGGCCGTCCCGGAGGGTGACCCGTCCCTCACCGCGCTGGGCGTCGACCCGGGCGAGGACGTCGTGACGTCGTTCGGCCACCCACATCACGACGCTCCAGAGGATGAGCGCGACGGCGACGACCCACAGCGAGCGCAGTGGCCCGGTGATGAGGTCCTTCGCCAGGAAGCCGACGACGCCGATGGGGATGCAGCCGACGACCACCGCCCAGGCGAGCTGGTAGTCGTGCTGCTCGCGGGCGGGCGCCCGGACCATCCCGCGCACCCACGCGACCAGCAGCCGGACGATGTCGCGGAAGAAGTAGATGAGGGTGGCCGCGATCGCACCGAGCTGGATGACCGCCGTGTACGCGGTGACGGCCGGGTCGTCGACCTGCAGGCCGAGGAGCTTCTCGGCGATGGTCAGGTGCCCGGTCGAGGAGACGGGGAGGAACTCGGTGAGGCCCTCCACGATGCCGAGGACGATGGCGTCCAGGTAGGTCAGGTGCTCCACGGTCACTCCGGAGGGGGGTTCGTGCGGTCGTCTGAGGTCACGGGCGGCTCACTACCGTGTTCACTGGTGAGCAGCCCGGCCTCGTCCATGAGCTCGGCCATCACCTGCAGGACCTGCACGCGCTGCTCCGGGGACGGAGCGTACGGCGCGATGCTGAGTGTGGTGACACCGGCCTCGGCGTAGCGGTGGAGGCGGTCGCGGATCCGGTCCCGGGGGCCGATGAGGGCCGTGCGGTCGATGAACTCCAGCGGCACCGCGGCCGCGGCCTCCCGGTGCCGCTTGTCCAGGAAGAGGTCCTGCACCCGCTCCGCGGCCTCCTCGAAACCCATCCGGCGCGCCAGCGCGTTGTAGAAGTTCTGCTTCCGCGAGCCCATCCCGCCGACGTAGAGGGCGGAGTACGCGCGGACCGGCCCGGCGGCGCGCTCCAGGTCGTCGTCGATCACCACCGGCACGGTGGGGACCACGTCGAACCCGGCGAGGGGCGCCTGCGCGGTGCCCCGGCCCGCGGTGCGCCGCCCGTCGGCGACGTGACCCAGCAGGTCCGCCGAGTCCTCGGGACTGAAGAAGATGGCCAGCCAGCCGTCGGCGACCTCGCCGGCGAGCTCGAGGTTCCTCGGCCCGACTGCGGCGAGGTAGACGGGGATGTCGGCCCGGGGCGGACGGATGGTCAGCCGCAGCGGCTTGCCCGGGCCGTCGGGAAGGGGCAGGGTCCAGTGCGACCCGGCATACTCCACCGTCTCGCGCCGCAGGGCGCGCCGGACGATGTCGACGTACTCCCGGGTGCGGCCCAGGGGCGCCCGGAACGGCACGCCGTGCCAGCCCTCGCTCACCTGCGGGCCGGAGACCCCGAGGCCGAGGTGGAACCGCCCACCGGACAGGGAGTCCAGGGTGGCGGCCGTCATCGCGGTCATCGCCGGGGTGCGGGCCGGGATCTGCATGACTCCCGCACCGAGGCCGATCCGCTCGGTGCGAGCGCCCACCCAGGACAGCACGGTCGGCGCGTCCGAGCCGTAGGCCTCGGCCGCCCAGGCCACGGCGTAGCCGAGCCGGTCGGCAGCCTCCGCGAGCTCGATCGTCGCGCCGGGTCCGGAGGCGTCCCAGTAGCCGAGGTTCACCGCGAGCTGCATGCTCGCGAGGGTATCCGCGGCCGGCGGCGGACCACGACAGGTCGTCGCGCGCGGCGGGTGACGCTGCTCACCCCGGACGAGTCGCTCCCGCGTTCACTGTCGGGCGAGCCGGAACCAGTGCGGGTGCGCGTTCGCCGCCGGGCCCTTCTCCCCGGCGACGTCGGCGGGGTGCTCGTCGGTGACCTGCCAACCAGGGAACGCCGTCCGCAGGTCGTGGCGGTCGGCACCGCGCGGCATCGGGCCCCGGCGTCGGCCCGGGCTGAAGGCAAAGAGCAGCAGTGCGGCGCCGGGCTCGGTCACCGCCGTCAGCTGTCGGCCGTAGTCGACCCGCTGCCGGTCGGACAGCCCGTGGAAGCAGCCGAGGTCGAGGACGAGGCGGTGACCGGGCGAGACCACCTCGGTGAGCCGGGTGACGTCGCCGTGCACGAAGGTGACGTGGACCGCGGCCTTCGTGGCCTTCGCCCGGGCGCGCCTCAGGGCCGGCACGACGGCGTCGACGCCGGTCACCTCCCACCCCCGCCGGGCCAGGTCGACGCTGTGTGTGCCGGTGCCGCAGCCGACGTCGAGGGCACGGCCGTAGGGCGGTGTGCGGTCCTGCTGCTCGCGGTCGAGCAGGGCCCCGATCTCGCGCAGGCTGGCAGGTTGCTTGCGGTCCCACGGGGTGAAGCCGACCCGGTAGGCGATCTGGTAGCCGATGCTCATGGCGCGCTCCTGTCCCTACGGCTCAGGGTAGGCCTGTCATCCCCTCCCGGGGCCCGCTCGGCCGGGTCGGCCGGGTCGGTCGGGGAGCGCGCCGGCTGCCCTCCGGTGACGTGGGTGCCGCTAGCGTACGGACCCATGCGTCACAGGATGGTGGGCCGGTCCGGGCTGTCGGTGTCCCGTCTCGCGCTGGGGACCATGACCTGGGGCGGCACGACGACGCCCGAGGAGGCGCGCGAGCTCCTCACCGCCTTCACCGAGGCGGGCGGCGACCTCGTCGACACCGCCCACGGCTACGGCGACGGGCGGGCCGAGGAGATGCTCGGCTCCCTGATCGGCGACGTCGTCGACCGGGACGACCTCGCGCTGTGCACGAAGGCCGGCATCTCTCGCGAGAGCGGGCAGCGCGTCGTCAACACCTCGCGGCGGGCCCTCGCCCGGCAGCTGGACCGCTCACTCGCCCGGCTCGGCACCGACCACGTCGACCTGTGGCTCGTCCACACCTGGTCCGACGCGGTGCCGCTGGAGGAGACACTGGGCACCCTGGAGTGGGCGGTGCAGTCCGGGCGGGCCCGCTACGTCGGCGTCTCCAACTACGGCGGCTGGCAGACCGCTCGCGCCGCCACCCTCATGGACGCGCGGGTACCGCTCGTCGCGAACGAGTCGGAGTACTCCCTCGTCAACCGGGTCCCGGAGGACGAGCTGCTCCCAGCCTCCCGGACCCTCGGTGTCGGGCTCCTCCCCTGGTCCCCGCTGGGACGCGGGGTGCTGACCGGGAAGTACCGGCACGGCATACCGGCCGACTCCCGGGCGTCCTCCGGCGAGGTGGGCGACTTCGCCGCCCGGTTCCTCGACGAGGACACCCAGCAGGTCGTGGAGGCGCTCGTCACCGCGGCGCGCGGGCTGGGCGTGACGGCGACGGAGGTGGCGCTGGCGTGGGTGCGCGACCGGCCCGGGGTGGTCGCGCCCGTCGTCGGGACACGCACCCTCGCGCAGCTGCGCACGGTGCTGCGGGCCGAGGACCTGGTGCTCCCGGAGGAGATCGTGCGCGCCCTGGACGACGTCTCGGACTAGTACTCAGTACCAGGCGCTCGTCGCCCCGGCCGGCGACCGGGGCGGCTCAGTCCGCCCGGTGGGTCTCCTCGTAGTCGCTGTCGTCCAGCCCGACGTAGACGCCGTCGTCCTCCTCGTCGTCATCGTCCTCGAGGTCGTCGTCCTCGTCATCCTCGTCATCGTCGTCATCGTCGTCATCCTCGCCGTAGACCTCCAGCGGCGTGACCTCCCCGTAGGCGTCCAGGATCGCGTCGTCGTAGGCGTCGAACGCGTCGGCGAGGTCCTGGTAGGCGGCGACGACGGTGGGGTCGTTCTCGCCACGGCGAGATGCGGACGCCTCGAGGTGCCGCTCGAGGGCGGCGACGAGGGAGGACAGCGCGGCTCGCGGGTCGGTCATGACTTGAAGGTATCGGTTTCACCGACAGAATGGTGACGTGGTCGAGTACGAATACCACGTGGTCACGTTCCCGAGGGGATCCACGCGCGGTGAGGTCCGGCGCGTGCTGACCGAGCACGCCGAGTACGGCCACTGGGAGCTCTCGCGGGTCCGCCTGTACTGGGGTGGGGCCCGCCGCGTCTGGTTGCGGCGGAAGATCATCCGGGTCCAGCGCACGGCCTGACCGGGGCGAGCGCGTGCCGCCCGACCGGCCTCAGCAGTCGGCGATGAGGCGTGCGAGCACCCGGGACCCGAACTCGAGGGCGTCCACCGGTACCCGCTCGTCGATGCCGTGGAACATCGGGGCGAAGTCGAGGTCCGCCGGCAGCCGCAGCGGCGCGAAACCGTAGCCGGTGATACCGAGCCGGGCCAGCGCCTTGTTGTCGGTGCCGCCGGACAGGCAGTACGGCAGCACCGCGGCGTCTGGGTCCTCCGTGAGCAGGGCCGCCTTCATCCGGTCGACGAGATCGCCCTCGAACGGCGCCTCGAGCGCGATGTCGTGGTGCACGACCTCGACCTCGACGTGCTCCCCCGCCAGCTCGCGCACGGTGGCCAGGAGGTCCTCCTCGTGCCCGGGCAGGAACCGGCAGTCCAGGCTCGCGGAGGCGGTCTGCGGGATGACGTTGTGCTTGTAGCCCGACTCGAGCATGGTCAGGTTGGCGGTGTCCTGCAGGGTGCCCTCGACGAACCCCCGGGCCCCACCGAGGTGGGTGAGGAGCCCGGTCAGGTCGTCGTCGGCATACGCCGTGCCGGTGAGTTCGCTCAGGCCGTCGAGCAGCTGGCGCACCGAGGCGACGTACTGCCGGGGCCAGACGTGCGCGTCGATGCGCGCGATCGCCTCGGCGAGCCGGACAATCGCGTTCTCGTCGTTGGGCACCGAACCGTGGCCCGCCCTGCCGTGCGCGCGCAGTCGCAGCCAGGCGATGCCCTTCTCCGCCGTCTGCAGCAGGTAGGCCCGCCGGGTCTGGCCGCTCTCCCCCGTCGGCACGGTGACGCTGTAGCCACCGACCTCGCTGATCGCCTCGCTCACGCCGTCGAACAGCTCCGGGTGGTGCCGGGTCACCCACTGGCTGCCCTGGACGCCACCGGCCTCCTCGTCGGCGAAGAACGCGAAGACGAGGTCGCGCGGCGGCGTGCGCCCGGAGCGCGCGAGCTCGCGCGCGTTCGTGAGCAGCATCGCGTCCATGTCCTTCATGTCGACCGCACCGCGGCCCCAGATGCACCCGTCGCGCAACTCGGCGGAGAACGGGTCCACCTGCCAGTCCTCGGCGTTCGCGGGCACGACGTCGAGGTGGCCGTGCAGGCACAGCGCGGACCGCTCGGGGTCGGCGCCCTCGACGCGGACGACGACGCTCGTGCGTCCCGGGTCGCTCTCGACCACCGTGGGGTCGAGACCCACCTCGGTCAGCAGGCCGGTGACGTACTCAGCGGCCTTGCGCTCCCCCGGGCCGCTGCCGTCACCGAAGTTCGTGGTGTCGATGCGGATGAGGTCACGGCAGATACGGACGACGTCGGACTCGGCTGCGCACATGCTTGCCACCCTAGTTGGCCGCACGGGAGCCCTCAGCCGGCGAGGGCCACCCCCAGCGCCAGCAGCGCAAGCGTGAGCACGCCGATCCCGGCGCGCAGCACCGCTGCCCGGCGGGCGCCGGACGCGACGCGCCGCGCCAGGGTCCGGTCACCGGGCGCCTCGTGCGCCCGGACGCGCAGCCGGCCCATGCGCCGGGCCTGGACGACACCCCAGGCCGTCGTGGCCGCCAGCGCGGCGGCGACGAGCACGGTGACGACCAGCAGCACGCTCCACGGGCGCCCGGCCAGCAGGACCGCCCCGCACACGGCGGCGACGACGAGGGCGCCGGTCCCGACGACGCCGTAGGCGCGCCCCAGGCGCCGGAAGAACGCCGCCCGCGACGCCGGGTCCAGGGTCCGGCCGGCGACCCGGGCGACCACGGCGATGGCCACGTAGCCGCCGACCCACACCGACGTGGCGAGGACCAGCAGCCCGGTGACCGCCGCGGTGGCGGCGTGGGACACCTACCCGTTCTCGAGCGTGGCGTCCACGCTGATCTCGGCGCCGGCGAACAGGCGCGAGATGGGGCAGAACGCCGCCGCTTCCTCGGCGGCCTCGGCGAACGTGTCCTGGTCCATCCCCGGTACCCGTCCGCGCACGCCCAGGTGGGACGTGGTGACCGTCGGCTTGCCGTCCACCTCGTCGAAGGTGACGGTGGCGGTGACCGTCAGGCGCTCGGGCGGCGCGCCGTGCTGGTCGAGGACGGCGCTGAACGCCATGGAGTAGCAGGAGGAGTGCGCGGCGGCCGCGAGCTCCTCGGGGCTGGTCTTGCCACCGGGCTGCTCCGTGCGGGCCGCCCAGCTGACGGGCAGCGTGCCGAAGGCGCCCGTGGCCGGCGTGACGGTCCCCGAGCCCTTGGCCAGGTTGCCCTCCCAGACGGCCTCGGCGCTGCGCTCCGCAAGTGGCATGTCGTTCTCCTCCGTGGTTGGTGGTGCTGTCCATGCTGCCGCTTCCACCCTGCCTCCGCCACGCCGGAGCGGCCCGTGCCAATTCGGGCCGGGCGGTTCGCTGGCAGGATCCCGGTGTGGGTGCGGAGCTGGTGGCAGGGCTGAGCCTGCTCGTCTGGCTGTACCTCACCTTCTTCCACGGCCGGTTCTGGTGGCCCCCGCGCCTGCCGCCGGTGGTGGCGGACCCCGAACGGTGGCCGGACGTGGTCGCCGTCGTCCCGGCCCGTGACGAGGCGGCGGTGCTTCCGACGGCCCTGCGGGCGCTGCGGGCCCAGGACTACCGCGGCTCCTTCCGGGTGGTGGTCGTCGACGACGCGAGCAGCGACGGGACCGGGGAGCTGGCGCGGCAGGTGGCAGCCGAGCCCAGCCCTGCGCCGGCCGGTCGCTCGGTGGCGGTGGACGTCGTGCGAGCTGACGGTCCGCCCCGGGGCTGGTCCGGCAAGGTGGCGGCGATGGACCACGGCCTCCGGGAGACGGCCGCCGCGGAGTTCGTGCTGTTCACCGACGCCGACATCGTGCACCCGACGCGGTCGGTCACCGCGCTGGTGCGTGCCGCGACCGAGCACCGGCTCGACCTGGTCTCGCAGATGGTGCGCCTGCGCACGCAGTCCCCCTGGGAGCGGCTGCTGATCCCGGCCTTCGTCTACTTCTTCGCCCAGCTCTACCCGTTCGCGCGGGTGAACCGCCCCGGTCGCACGACGGCCGCGGCAGGTGGCTGCATGCTGGTCCGGACGTCGGCACTGGCCCGGGCGGGCGGGCTCGAGCCGATCCGCAGCGCCCTCATCGACGACGTCGCGCTCGGTCGGCTGCTGGGGCGCGGCGGGCGCACCTGGTTGGGGCTGTCCCCCGACGTGGTCAGCATCCGGCCCTACCCGGGTCTCGCGGACCTGTGGCAGATGGTCACGCGCAGCGCCTACACCCAGCTGCGGCACTCCCCCCTGCTGCTCGTGGGCACCGTGGTCGGCCTGCTGCTGGTGTATGCCGTGCCTCCTGCCGCGCTCGTCGCCGGCGCCGCCTCGGGCCACGGGTTGGTGGCGGTGCTCGGCGGCGTGGCCTGGCTGCTCATGACGGTCACCTACCTCCCGGTGCTGCGCTTCCACCGGGTCGGGTGGTGGACCGCACCGGCGCTGCCCCTCGCCGCGATGCTGTATGCCGTCATGACGGTGAACAGCGCGTGGCGCCACGTCCGTGGTCGCGGAGGCTCGTGGAAGGGACGGGTCAGCTCCCCGCGGTGAGGTCGCCCACGACCCCGGCGAGCCGCCCGATCGTCTCCGGCCCGACCCGGCAGCAGCCCCCGACGTAGCGGGCCCCCGCCTCGACCCAGCCGGGCACCAGCCCGAGGTCGAACGCCGTGCCGCCGTGCCACCGCCGACGCTGGGCGTCCCACTGCTCGCCGCTGTTCGGGTAGGCCACCGCGGGACGGCCGGTGTTCGCCACCGCCAGCCGGACCGCGTCCGCCACCTCGCCGGGGTGGCAGCAGTTGACGCCGACGGCGAAGACCGACGGAGCCTCGGCGACGGTCGCGAAGGCGTCGGCGAGCTGCTGCCCGGCGCGGGTGCGACCGTGCGCCACCGAGTACGAGAACCACGCCGGCAGGTCGAGCTCCTGCAGCAGCTCGACGAGGACCTCCGCCTCGTCCCGGTCGGGGATGGTCTCGACGGCGAGGAAGTCGGGCTCCGCGCCGGCGAGCAGCTCGAGCCGGGACCGGTGGAACGCGCGCAGCTCGGCCCGCGGCACGGCATACCGTCCGCGGTACTCCGAGCCGTCGGCGAGCACGGCACCATAGGGGCCCACGGAGGCGGCCACCCACCGCCGCGACCCGCTGCCCGCCAGCTCGTCCCGGACCTGCGTCGCGAGGGTGACGCTGCGCCGGATGAGCCGCTCGGCCTCGGCGAGTTCCATCCCGGCAGCGACGAAGCCCGGCACACTGGCCTGGTAGCTCGCAGTCGTCACGACCTGCGCCCCGGCTGCGTAGTAGGCCCGATGGACCTGCGCCACCAGGTCGGGGGCCTCCCGCAGCACGCGTGCGGTCCACAGGTCGCCGGTGAGGTCCCGCCCGAGGTCCTCGAGGGCGTTGGACATTCCCCCGTCGAGCACCACGACGCCGCCCTCGGGCAGGGCTGTGGGATCGGCGCTCACCCGAACAGTCTGCCCTGCTCGTCGGCCCGGCTCCGGGCTTCGTCGCCACCGCCCCCGCCGTGCTAGAGTTTCGGGACGTCGCAGGTGCTGCGTGGCACGTGCGACGTACCCACGTCCGGGTGGCGGAATAGGCAGACGCGCTAGCTTGAGGTGCTAGTCCTCGTATAGAGGGTGGGGGTTCAAGTCCCCCCTCGGACACTCACTCCCGACCTATCCGAGCACCGTCCCGGAGCTGGCCCGGTTCCTCGGCCGCTTGCGCGAGAAGGCGCCCAGGTCGATGTCCAACCCCGTGAGCTCCCCGCGGTGGTGAGCCGGCTCGACGTCGTGGTCGTGCCCACCCTCGACGTGCTCGATGATCGCCGCGAGGAACCCCCCGACGACCGGGCCGTTCTTGAACTGGTTGCCGCTGGTGCCCATGGCGACGTAGAAGCCGGGTGCATCGGTCCGGTCGTAGATCGGCGTCCAGTCCTCGGCGACGTCGTACACCCCCGCCACCCCGCGGGGTCGGGGCGGCACCCGCAGGCCGGGGAGCCGCCGGGCCGCCCGGGTGACCTGCGCCTCGTAGCGCAGCCGCGTCACGGTCGGCCCCGCCGCGTCCGGGTCGTCCAGCCACTCGAAGCCGTCGCACTCCGGCTCGGTGCCGCCGATGAGCAGGGTGTTGTGCGGTCCGGGCCGCCAGTACGTGCCCAGGTCCAGGTCGGCCACCGCGGGACCCCAGTGGCCGTCGCTGCTGTACCCCTCCGGCGCGGGTACCTCGTGGACCTCCTGGCGCATCGGCCGGACCCGGACGGTGAACTCGTCGCCCACCCCGGCGAGCCGGTTCAGCGCGGACGACCACGGCCCCGCCGCATTGACCACCACTCCCGCCTCGACCCGCTCCCCGCCGCCCAGCTCGAGCACCCACGACTCCCGGGGCCCGCCGTGCAGGCCCACCACCGGGGAACGGAAGCGGAACTCGGCGCCGGTCGCACGAGCGGCGGCGGCGAGGTTCTGGGTCGCGAGGCGCGGGTCGTCGACGAAGCCGGCGTCCGGTGTCCAGAAGCCGCCCAGCCGTCCCGTCGGGCCGGACCAGAAGGCCTCGTCCGTGACCCGCTTGTTCGGCCAGTAGCTGCCGTTGTCCAGCCAGGGGAACCGGTCCACCAGCTCGACCGGGTCCAGCTCCTCGTACGGCACCCCGATCTCGCCGAGCGGGCGCAGGGCGTCCGCCCGCGGCAGGACCGGGACGTCGAGACACACCATGCCGGTACGCCGGAACCGCGCGAGGCCGTTCGCGTCGCGCGTCCCCAGGTGGTCCTGCCAGCCCACCCAGTGCCGGCTCGACTCCCACGCCGCGACGACGCCGGCCGCGGTGGAGTAGTTGAACCGCACGATCGCGCTCGAGGCGCTCGTGGAGCCCTCACCCGGTGCGGCGGCCAGGTCCAGCACGAGCACCCGCCGACCGCGCCGGGACAGCTCCAGCGCGATCGAGCACCCCATGATCCCGGCGCCGACGACGGCGACGTCCGCGCTCATGCTCATGGCGCCATTGTCCCTGCACCCACCGGTAGGTCGACGTCGTCAGGTGTCCAGCACGAGGTCGTCAAGCGTCCAGGACCACGTCGCTGACCGGTCGCGAGCAGCAGACGAGGATCTTGCCCTCGTCGACCTCGCGCCGGCTGATCCCGCCTCCGTGCTGCATGTCCACGTGCCCCTCCACGAGACCGGTCAGGCAGGTGCCGCACATTCCCAGCGCGCACATGGAGGGCAGCCGGACGCCCGCACGGTGTGCCGCCGCGAGGATCGGCTCGTCCGCGGCGCAGTCCACGACCCGCTGGCTGCGACGGAACTGCACGGCATACCGCCGGGCGCCCGGGGCGGGAGGCCGGTCGGCCGCCGCGTCCGCACCCCGGGCGGCCAGGTCGAAGTTCTCCTCGTGGCACCGGCCGGGATCCACCGCTGCCAGCTCCAGCAGGCTGCGCACCGCCTCCATGTAGGCCGGCGGCCCGCAGGTGAAGACCTCCCGCTCGTGCAGGTCCGGCGCGGCCCGCAGCAGGGCCCGGAGGGTGAGCCGCCCGGTCTGGCCGGTCCACGACTCGGACGCGGATCCCTGCTCGCAGATGGGCACCACCGCGAACCCGGGCAGCTGGGCGATCCCGGCCAGCTCCGACCGGAAGATGATGTCCTCCGGCGTGCGGGCGTTGTGCACGAGGACGACGTCGGCCGTTCCCGGCCGGTCCACGAGGGTGCGCACCATCGACATCGCGGGGGTGATGCCGCTGCCGGCGGTCAGGAACAGGTAGGCACCCGAGGGCTGGTCGCCGAACGTGAACCGGCCGTAGGGGCCCGAGACCCGCAGCCGGTCACCGACGCCGAGCCGGCGGTGCAGGTGGGTGGACACCGGACCGCCCTCCACTCGCTTCACGGTGATGGACAGCCGGTCCGGGCGGGTCGGCGGCGCGTCGATCGAGTAGCAGCGCGACAGCCGCTCCCCGTCCACGTCCACCGTCACTGTGAGGTACTGGCCCGGCAAGAACGCCAACGGCGTCGAGTCACGTTGCAGGACGATGGTCTTCACGTCGTGCGTGACGTCGAGGACCGCGGTGCAGAGCAGGTCCTCCTCGATCGGCCCCGGGTCGGCCGCGGGGAGAGCTGTTCCGGCTGCGACCGGGGCCGCGCTGGGAAGCAACGTGTCCGTCATACCTGCAGGTGCTCCTTCAGCCGCTCGATGTACCAGCTGCAGAACGCGTCCACCTGGTACTCGTTGGGGGCGTACGGTCCGGGCTCGTAGGCCGGGTCGGCCACCCCGGCCTGGGTCCGCGCCACGAACGTGGCGTCCTGGTGGTTGGTCCGGCGCCAGACCTCGGTGAGGGTGTCGAGGTCGTAGTCGACCCCTTCCTCGGCGTCCTCGTGCACCAGCCAGGTGGTGCGGACGAGGGTCCGGTCGGGGGCGAGCGGGGTGACGGTGAACAGCACGGCGTGGTCGGCGAGGAAGTGGAACCACGCGTTGGGCTGCAGGTGCAGGCTGAGCCGGCCGAGGCGTGGGGTGTCGAGGTCGCCGAGCAGCCGGCGGCAGGCGGCCGCACCGTCCAGGGTGTAGGACTCCCCCGCGCCGTCGAGCGCCTCGCGCTGGATCCGGAAGGCCGTGGGCCGCCCCTCGATCTCCTCGATCGCCGCCACCGGGATGCCGCGCTCCCGGCAGGCACGCTCGAGCCCGGACTCGGCCCGCAGGAAGCGGGCGTGCGCCGGGAGCAGGTGGTCGGGGATCTCCTCGAACTCGTAGCCGTACGTGGGGAAGAAGGTGCAGGTCAGCTCGGGGTGGCCCGCCTCGCAGTGGTAGCACTCCCGGTTGTTCTCCATCACCAGCTTCCAGTTGCCCTCGTCGACGAGGTCCTCCTGGGCCGCGACCTTGGTGCGGCGCAGCTGGTGGGGGGCCAGGTAGGGCTCGATCCGGGTCGCCACGTCGGCGAAGTCCGGCGGTGGGTCGTCCGCGAGGCAGGCGAAGACGAGGCCGGCGACGGTGCGCACGTGCACCGCCTTCAGGCCGAGGCATCCGGCATCCGGGCGCGGCCCCTGGGACCCGGCGTGGAGCAGGCTGCCGTCGGTGTCGTACGTCCACTGGTGGTAGCCGCAGACGATGTTGCCCACGGAGCCCGCCGGCTCGGTCAGCACCCGGGAGCCGCGGTGCCGGCACACGTTGCGCAGCCCGCGCACCGTGCCGTCCTCGTGCCGCACGATGATCACCGAGTGCGGGCCGATGTCGACGACGACGTAGTCCCCGGGCCCCGGCACCTGCGCCTCGGCCGCGACGAACAGCCAGGAGCGGGCGAAGACCGCCGCCAGGTCGAGGTCGTGGATGTCCCGGCTCAGGTAGAACGGCGCCTCCAGGGAGCGCCCGCGCACGCGTCGGGCGACCAGGTCGGCGACGGGCGCCTCGGCGGTCGCCGGCGTCGGCGGGACGAGGGTGGTCACGGCTGCTCCTTCGGGAAGGGTGGACGGCTCAGGTGGCGACGCACAGCCGGAGGGCGTCGTAGACGGCGGCGTGGATGTTGCGGCTGGCGACCGCGTCGCCGATGCGGAACAGCTGGAACCGGCCGTCCGGGTTCGTCCGGACCTTCTGGGGCCGGACGTCCAGCAGGGCTCGGTGGTCGACCTCGCCCCGGTTGACCGAGTGCGGGACGAGGTCGAGGTAGAGCTCGTCGTTGGGCAGGGTCCCGTGCTCCACGACGACGTGGTCGACCACGCGGGACAGCGACTCCTCGGCGTACTCGGAGTAGAGCTCGGCCACCAGCCGGCCGTCGGCGTCGCGACGCACGGCCCGCAGGCGGCGGGCGAGGACGACCTCCACGTCGTGGGCGGCGAACGCGCGCAGGTAGGCCGGCGAGTTCATGCCGCCGACCCCGATCCCCACCGTTCGCTCGGGCGTCACGTAGGTGACCCGGGCGCCGCGGGAGGCGAGCAGCTCAGCGGCGTCCAGGGCCGGCTCGGCGCCGTTGTCGTCGTAGACGAGGACCTCGTCGACCGGGCGCGCCGACCCGTCCATCACGTCCCAGCTGTCCGCGACCAGGTCGGCGCCCTCGGCGAGGAAGCTGCGGTTCGGCAGTCCCCCCGTGGCGACGACCACCAGCTCCGGGTCCTCGGCCAGCACGTGCTGCGCCTCGGCGTAGACGCCCAGGCGCAGGTCCACCCCCGCGTGCTTGGCCTCGGCCAGCCGCCAGTCGACGATGCCCATGAGGTCCCGGCGGCGGGGCAGGCCCGCCGCCAGCCGCACCTGGCCACCGGCGTGGTCGGACGCCTCGAGCACGACGACCTGGTGGCCCCGCTCCCCCAGGACCCGCGCGGCCTCCAGCCCCGCCGGGCCGGCGCCGACCACCACCGCCTTGCGGGGAGCCGGACTCGGCCCGATCACGTGGGGCAGGGACTGCTCCCGCCCGGTCGCGGCGTTGTGGATGCACTTGGCGTCCCCCGAGTCGTAGATGGCGTCGAGGCAGTAGTTGGCCCCGACGCACGGGCGGATCCGGTCCTCCTGGCCGGCCGCCGTCTTCGCCACGAGGTGCGGGTCCGCGATCTGCGGGCGGGTCATGCCGACCAGGTCGAGCAAACCGTCCCGGATGGCGTGCCGAGCCGTCGCGACGTCGGTGATCCGCGCCGCGTGCATGACCGGCAGGTCCACCGATCGGCGCACCCGCCCGACGAAGTCGAGGAACGGCGCCGACGGCGTCCCCATGGACGGGATGACCTTCGCCAGGGTCGCGTCGCGGTCGATGGTCCCCTTGATCACGCTGACGACGTCGATGCCGTCGGCGGCGAGCTGCCGCAGGGCCGTCGACGCCTCCTCGAGCCGGAGCCCGTCGGCACGGTCCTCGTCCAGCGACATCCGGATGCCGACGACGAAGTCCGGGCCGACCGCTTCGCGGACCGCGCGGACGACGCGTCGGGGGAACGCGATCCGCCCGTCCGGTCCGCCGTACTCGTCGGTGCGGAGGTTGGTCGCCGGCGACAGGAACCCGTCCAGCAGGTGCCCGTAGGCCTCCAGCTCGATCCCGTCGAGGCCGGCGTCCCGGCATCGGACGGCTGCGTCCGCGTAGTGCCGGACGATCCGGTCGAGGTCCCAGGCCTCGGCCGCCTTCGGGAAGGCGCGGTGCGCCGGCTCCCGGAGCGGGGACGGGTAGACGACGGGGAGCCAGTCACCCGCGTAGTTCGACGTGCGCCGGCCCAGGTGGGTCACCTGGCACATCACGGCGGCCCCGGCCTCGTGCACGTCGTCGGCCAGCCGGCGGAGCCAGGGCACGACCTCGTCGCGGTAGAGCAGCAGGTTCCCGAAGGCGGGCGGGCTGTCCGGGGAGACGACGGCCGAGCCCCCGATCATGGTGAGCCCCACGCCTCCCCGCGCCTTCTCGAGGTGGTAGAGCCGGTAGCGGTCCTTCGGCATGCCGTCCTCGGCGTACGCCGGCTCGTGGGAGGTGCTGACCACGCGGTTGCGCAGCGTCAGGTGCCGGAGCCGGAACGGGTCCAGCAGCGGGTCGAAGGTGCGCATGGCGCCAGTGTGGGTGCGCCCGACTGCTGAACGGAAGCAAACGTTCCTCCACGATCTCGTGCAAAATGATTGCATGATCGACCACCGGCTCCAGGTGCTGCGGATGGTCGCCGTCCACGGCACGGTCACCGCGGCGGCGCAGGCCCTCAGCTACACCCCCTCCGCCGTCTCCCACCAGCTCGCCGGACTCTCCCGGGACCTCGGCGTGCCGCTGCTCGCCCACCAGGGGCGCGGCGTCCGGCTCACGCCGGCGGCACGGGTCCTGCTCTCCCACCTCGACGACCTGTATGCCCGGTGGGAACAGATCCGCAGCGAGGTCACCTCCGCCGGTGGGGAGGGTGTGGGGACGCTGCGGCTGTGCGGCTTCTCCACCGCCGCTGCCGCCCTCCTGCCGCGAGTGGCGGCGCAGGTCCGCGCGGCCCACCCCGGGTGGAGCGTGCGCATCATCGAGGCCGACCCGGAGGAGTGCTTCGACCTCCTGCTCGCGGACGACGCGGACGTGGCGGTCGTCGTCGCGACCGGTTCGCTGCCGCCGAGCATCGACTCCAGGTTCGACCAGCGGCCGCTGGTCGAGGACCCGCTCGACCTGCTGCTGCCCACGGACCACCCCCTGGCCGGGCAGCCCTCGGTCCACCTCGCCGAGACGGCCGCCGAGTCGTGGATCACCGACCGTCCCGGCCGGCCGTACCACCAGCTCCTGCTGGCCGCCTGCGCCGCCGCCGGGTTCACCCCCGCGATGACGCACCGTGCCACCGAGTGGGACACCGGGGCCGCCCTCGTGTCGGCGGGGCTCGGGGTGGCACTCGTGCCGCGGCTGGCCCGGCTCCCGGCCGGCTACGACGTCGTGCGCGTCCCGCTGCGCGGCGACCCGTCGCCCAGCCGGCACCTGCTCACGAGCATCCGCCGCGGGAGCGAGGGGCAGCCGGCGATCGCCACCGCGTTGCAGGCGCTCGACGAGGCGGCACTGCGGGCCCGCGCGCCGGGCGGCGGTCCGCCGGTCGGACGCTGACCGCCTGTCTCAGCGGCGCAGCACGTCCGCCCACTCGCAGCGCTGCAGCACCTGCTCGACCGGCAGCTCGTGGGCCACGTGGCCGTCGACCCCCCTCGTGGTGCGGGCGGAGAACAGGGAGTTCAGCACGGCCTCCTCGACCGCCTCCAGGGCGGCCCGGAAGAGCGGGTCGAGGAGCGTGTCGGTGAACGGCCACCCATCGACGTGCTCCTCCGGCCGGGTGGTGAAGGCGATCGCGTAGTCGCCGCTGCCCTGGGCGAAGTCCGACCCGACCGTCCCGAGGGCGAACACCGCCCGTCGCGCCATCCGGCCGAGCTGCCGCGCGTCCAGCGGGGCGTCCACCGCCACCACGATCATGCACGAGTTGCCCTCGGGCCGCGGCGGTTCCGCGGGCAGCACCCCGTCGGCGGGCACCGGCACCCCGAGGACGCGCAGCGTGCCGGAGAAGTTCGTCTGGACCAGGGCACCAACCGTGGAGGAGCCGTGCTGCGGCAGCTCGACCACCCGGGAGGAGCTGCCGATGCCGCCCTTGAACCCGAGCGCCACCGTGCCGGTGCCGGCGCCCACGCACCCCTGGGCGACCGGGTCGTCATCGGCGGCACCCAGGGCCTGCAGGACGTGGTCCTCGGTGACCGGCCGCGCCCGGACGTCGGAGAGGTGGCCGTCGTTGGTCTCCCCGACGACCGGGTTGAGCGTGCGCACCTGCTCGGCTCCCGGCATACCGATGCAGTGGGTGACCAGGGCGTCGGCGGCCCGGAAGGCGGACAGCGTGCCGGTGAGCAGCAGCGGCGTCTCGAGCTCGCCCAGCTCGACGAGCTGGGTGGCGCCGATGAGCTTGCCGAAACCGTTGCCGACGAACAGTCCCGCCGGAAGCCGGCCCCCGGGCCGGTCGACCGCGTCGGGCACCACCGCGGTGACTCCCGTGTGCAGGGTGTCCCCGTCGTCGACGGTGGTGTGGCCGACACGGACGCCCGGCACGTCGACGAGCGAGTTCGTGCGCCCGGGCGCGAGTCGGCCCGGTGCGAGGCCGAGCTCGCGGGCGCCCGGGCGCGGTGGCTGTGGCACCGGTTCGGCTACTGGCCCATCGCGTGGACGCCGCCGTCCGCGTGCACGATCTCGCCGGTGGTGGCCGGGAACCAGTCGGACAGCAGCGCCGCGCAGGCCTTGGCCGCCGGCACGGCGTCCTTGACGTCCCAGCCGAGCGGCGCGCGCTCGTCCCAGCTGTTCTCGAACTGCTCGAACCCGGGGATGGACTTCGCCGCGGTCGTGCGGATCGGGCCGGCCGACACCAGGTTGCAGCGGACGTCCTTCGGGCCGAGGTCGCGGGCCAGGTAGCGGCTGGTCGACTCGAACGCCGCCTTGGCCACTCCCATCCAGTCGTAGACGGGCCACGCGAACTGGGCGTCGAAGGTGAGGCCGACGACGCTGCCCCCGTTGCCCATGAGCGGGAGGGCCGCCGCGGCGAGGGCCTTCAGCGAGTAGGCCGACGCGTGCAGCGCCTGGGACACGTCCTCCCAGCCGGCCTCCATGAAGTTGAACGCTGCCGGCGGCGCGAAGCCGATCGAGTGCAGCACGCCGTCCAGGCCGTCCAGGTGCTCCCGTGTCCGGTCGGCGAGGGCGTCGAGGTGCTCCTGGTTGGTCACGTCGAGCTCGATCACGGGCGGCGTCTCGGGGAGCCGCTTGGCGATCGCCTGGGTGATCCTCATGGTGCGGCCGAAGGAGGTGAGCACCACCTGGGCGCCCTCCTCCTGGGCGATCTTCGCCACGTGGAAGGCGATCGAGGAGTCCATGAGGACTCCGGTGATGAGCAGCTTCTTGCCGTCGAGCAGAGCCATGGACTCCCTTTCGGTGTGCGGCCTCTCAGCCTCGTCCGGTGGATGTGGGGGTGGAAGCGCGGCGGCGCCGGGGCGGGTCAGTGCCCCATGCCGAGGCCCCCGTCGACGGGGATGACCGCCCCCGTGATGTAGGCGGCGTCGTCCGAGGCGATGAAGCGCACCACCTTCGCCACCTCCTCGGGTTCGGCGAACCGGCCCGCCGGGATGGTGGCGAGGTACTGCTTCTGCCGGTCCTCCGGGAGCTCCCGGGTCATGTCCGTGTCGATGAAACCGGGGGCGACGACGTTGGCGGTGATCCCCCGTCCGCCGAGCTCCCGGGTGATGGCACGCGCCAGGCCGACGAGGCCGGCCTTGCTCGCCGCGTAGTTCGCCTGTCCCGGGGAGCCGTAGAGCCCGACCACGCTGGAGATCAGCACGATCCGTCCCCTGCGCAGGCGGATCATGCCCTTGCTGGCGCGCCGCGCGCAGCGGAAGGCGCCCGTGAGGTTGGTGTTGACGACCTGCTCGAACTCCTCGTCGGTCATCCGCATCAGCAGGGTGTCGCGGTTGATGCCGGCGTTGGCGACGACGACCTCGATCGGCCCGCCCAGCAGCTCCTCGGCCTCGCTGAACGCCCGGTCCACCGACGCGCTGTCGCCGACGTCGCAGCTGACTCCCTGCAGCCCCTCCGGCGCGTCCCCCTTCCGGTGGGCGATGACGACCTCGTCCCCCGCGTCCGCGAACGCCTGGGCGATCGACAGCCCGATCCCCCGGTTGCCTCCGGTCACGAGCACGTTGCGGCCTGTCATCGGTCCTCCGTCGGGTCGGCTGGTCGGTCTCCGGTGGCTCCTGGCGCGGGTGCTGCCCCCGGTCGTCACTGCACCGGGACGCTATCCGACTACCGCCGAGTATGCCGAGAGCCTCCGCCCGCACGCCCGGGCCTGCCTGCCCGCTCACCGGGGCATATCGTGGATGGGTGAGCAGGCAGCCACACGGGGCACACGGCCACCGCAGCACCGTCCACTCGGTGACGAACGCCCCGATCTCACCCCGCGACGACCAGCATGCCCGGATGGTGCGGTACTTCACCTCGATGGCGATCCGCACCCTCTGCTTCGTGCTCGCCGTCGTCTTCATCGTCTGGCTGCACTGGATGATCATCGGCTGGATCTGCGTGTTCGGAGCCGTGATCCTGCCCTACGTCGCCGTGGTCATGGCCAACGCCTCGCGAGGGCGTGGCGTCGAGCAGGCTCCGCCCCCGACCCCCACCGGCGACACACGTCCGCAGCTCGGTGAGGGAAAGCAGGGTGGGACGCGGCAGGGCGGTCCCCCCGGCGGTGGCACGGGCACCGGCACCGGCTCGGGTGCCCGACGCGACGGTCGGGGCTGACGCGCCGTGTCCCTCGGACTGCCGGAGCCGGAGTCCTCGGGGCCGGACCCGCTCGTGTGCAGTGCCAAGGGGTGCCGGGCGACCGCCGCCCACGCCCTGCTGTGGAACAACCCGAAGCTGCACGACGTCGAGCGGCGCAAGGTCTGGTTGACGTGTGAGGACCACCTCACGTACCTGTCGGACTTCCTCTCCGTGAGGGGCTTCCTCAAGGACGTCATTCCCCCGGACCAGCTGACCGACGCGCACGGCTGACGGGCAGGCGCCGGTGCGACTCGGCGCCGGTCAGCCGCCGATCGCTGACATCGGCCGGGTCGGCTGCTCGAAGTCCGGCTCCCCGATGCCGTGGCCCCGGCGCTTCGCCCACATCTCGCCGCGCATGACGTCGGCGAGCTCGGCGTCGGTGGCGCCCTCGCGCATCGGCCCGCGCAGGTCGGCCTCCCCGCGGGCGAACAGGCAGTTGCGCACCTGGCCGTCCGCGGTGAGCCGCACCCGGTCGCAGGCGGCGCAGAACGGGGCCGAGACGCTGGCGATGATGCCGACCTTCTGCGGGCCGCCGTCGACGAGGAACATCTCGGCCGGCGCGCTCCCGCGCTCCTCGTCCGGCTGCGGCGTCAGGTGGTAGTGCTGCTCGAGCTGCTCGCGGACCTCGGCGGCGGTCACCATCGACGACCGATCCCACTGGTGCTGCGCGTCCAGCGGCATCTGCTCGATGAAGCGCAGCTCGTAGTCCCGGTCGAGACACCACTGCAGCAGCTCGGCGACGGAGTGGTCGTTGACCCCGCGCATCGCCACCGCGTTGACCTTCACCGGCGTCAGCCCGGCCGCCTCGGCCGCCTTGAGCCCGCGCTCGACGTCCTCGAACCGGTCCCGCCGGGTCAGCGACCGGAACTCCTCCGGGTCCACGGTGTCCAAGCTGACGTTGACCCGGTTCAGCCCGGCCTCGGCCAACCGGCTGGCGAGCCGGTCGAGCCCCACCCCGTTGGTCGTCATCGCGATCCGGGGCCGCGGCTCGAGGTCCGCGATGCCCGCGACCACGTCGGCCAGGGACCGCCGCAGCAGCGGCTCCCCGCCGGTCAGCCGGACCTGCCGGACGCCCAGCCCGACGAAGACGCGGACCAGCCGGACCAGCTCCTCGTCGGTGAGCATCTCCGGCTTCGGGAGCCACGGCAGACCCTCCGCGGGCATGCAGTAGGTGCAGCGCAGATTGCACCGGTCCGTGACCGAGACACGCAGGTCCCGGGCCACCCGACCGAAGGTGTCCACCAGCTCGCTGGCACCGTGCGGGGGCCGTACCTCGGGAGAGGGCAGCCACGTCATACCGCCCAGCCTAGGCCGGGTACCGTCGAGAGGTGTTCCGGGTGCTCAAGACACGTCGCTGGCTCGGCGCGTTGGCACTCGCCGTGGCGTTCTGCGTCGCCGCGATCTTCCTCGGCCGGTGGCAGTGGCACCGCTACGAGGCGAAGGACACCGTCGCGGACCGGATCACGGCCCACTACCACGCGGATCCCGTTCCCCTCCGCAGCGTGCTGCCCACCCCCCACACCGGTATGCCGGCCTCGGACGAGTGGACGCCCGTCACCGTGACGGGGCGGTACGACGCGAGCTCCACCCAGCTCATCCGCAACCGGCCGAACCACGGGGTGTACGGCTACGAGGTGCTCGTGCCGCTCCACCTGCAGCACGGCGGGGTGCTGCTCGTCGACCGAGGCTGGGTCCGCAACGCCAAGACGGCCGCCACCCTCCCCGACGTGCCACCGCCTCCGGACGGCCGGGTGACGGTGACCGGTTGGATGCGTGAGGGAGAGCCGAACCTGCACCGCGACATGCCGGGCGGCCAGCTCGCCTCGATCAACCTCGGTCAGGCCCAGCAGCGCATCGACGGCAACGTGTTCGAGACCTACGTGATCATGAAGCACGAGGACCCGGCGAACGGGCAGCCGGTGACCCGGCCGAAGCCGCTCGAGCAGCCCAGCACCGACCGGGGACCGCACCTCGCCTACGCCCTCCAGTGGTGGGCCGCCTCCATCGTCGGCTTCGTCCTCGTGTTCGTCGGCGTCCGCCGGCAGAAGCTGGACGAGGACTGGCAACGGGAGCACGGCGGCGAGGGCACGGACGGCGGGCCCGATGCGCCGCCACCCCGCCCCAAGAAGGTGCGCATCTGGGACGAGGAGGACGCCTGAGCCCGGTCCGCGGGCAGCACGGTGCGACGATGACCGCATGGATCTGGGACTTCGTGACCGCACCTACATCGTCAGCGGCGCCTCCGCCGGCCTCGGTTTCGCCACGGCGCAGGCCCTCGTGGCCGACGGCGCCAACGTGGTCCTCGGCTCGCGCAGCCGGGAGCGCGTCTCGGCGGCCGCGGCGACGCTGGGAGACGAGCAGGCGGTGGGCATCCGTGCCGACCTCGCCGACGAGCGTGCGGCGGAGGACCTGGTCGCCACGGCCCTGAAGCGCTTCGGCCGGGTGGACGGGTCCGTCGTCAGCGTCGGCGGACCGCCTCCCGGTCCGGTGTCGCAGGTCACCGACGAGCAGTGGCGCTCGGCCTTCGAGTCCGTCTTCCTCGGCGCCGTGCGGCTGGCGCGCACCGTCCTCGCCACCGAGTCGCCCGACGGCAAGGCGGTGACGTTCGTGCTGTCGACGTCGGTGCGCACCCCCATCGGCGGGCTCGCCATCTCCAACGGCCTGCGCCCCGGCCTCGCGATGACCGCCAAGACGCTGGCGGACGAGTACGGCCCGCAGGGGGACCGGGTCAACGTGCTCCTCCCCGGGCGCATCGATACCGACCGGGTGAAGGAGCTCGACGCCTCTGGCGGGGACCCGGACGCGGCGCGGCGGCAGGCCAGCGCGCAGATCCCCCTCGGGCGGTACGGCCGGCCCGAGGAGTTCGGCCGCGTGGCGGCCTTCGTCACCTCGCCGGCGGCCTCCTTCGTCTCGGGGTCGGTCATCCCCGTCGACGGCGGGATGACCCGCTCGCTGTGACGCCGGCTCAGGCGTCGGCGGCCACCGGCACCTGCGCCGGATCAGCGTGGTCCTCGCCGCGCTCACTCGTGTCATCGGCGAACTGCGTCCGGTAGAGGTCGGCGTAGAGCCCACCCTCGGCGAGCAGCTCGCGGTGGCTGCCACGTTGCACGATCCGGCCGTCGTCGACGACGAGGATGAGGTCCGCGCCGCGGATGGTCGACAGCCGGTGCGCGATGACCAGGGCGGTGCGGCCGGAGAGCGCGGTCTCGAGCGCGCGCTGCACGGCTGCCTCGGACTCGCTGTCGAGGTGCGCGGTGGCCTCGTCGAGGACGATCACGCCCGGCCCCTTGAGCAGCAGGCGGGCGATCGCCAGGCGCTGCTTCTCCCCACCGGAGAGGCGGTGCCCCCGGTCGCCCACGACGGTGTCGAGACGCTCCGGGAGCCGCTCCACCAGGTCCCAGATCCGGGCGGCACGCAGCGCCTCGGTCATCTGCTGCTCGGTGGCGTCCGGACGCGCGTAGGCCAGGTTGGCACGGATGGTGTCGTGGAAGAGGTGCGCCTCCTGGGTCACCACGCCGATCGTGTCGTGCAGGGAGGTCAGCTGTGCCTCGCGCAGGTCGACCCCGTCGAGACGCACGGTGCCGGCCGTCGGGTCGTAGAGCCGTGCCGCGAGGTTGGTGATCGTCGTCTTGCCGGCGCCGCTCGGTCCGACGAGCGCGACCAGCTGTCCGGGCTCGACGTGGAACGAGACGTCGTTGAGGACCGGGCCGCCACCGTGCCGGTCCGAGACGGACACCAGCTCCAGTGACTCGAGCGAGACGTCCTCGGCCGCGGGGTAGGCGAACTGCACGTCGTCGAAGTCGATCGACAGGGGTGCCCGCCGCAGCTGTCGCGGGTCGTCCGCCTCGCGCACCAGCGGCTGCAGGTCCAGCACCTCGAAGACCCGCTCGAAGGAGACCAGGGCGGTCATCACGTCCACCCGCACGTTCGACAGCGCGGTGAGCGGGCCGTAGAGCCGTGCCAGCAGGGTCGCGAGCGCGAGCAGGTCACCGACGGTGAGCGCCTGGTGGATGGCCATGGCGCCGCCGAGGCCGTAGACGAGGGCCGTGGCCAGCGAGGCCACCAGTGTCAGGCCGACCATGAACACGCTGCGGTTCATGGCGATGCGGACGCCCACGTCCCGCACGTTCCCGGCCCGCCGGGCATACTCCTCGTCCTCGCTCGCGGGCCGGCCGAAGAGCTTGACGAGCAGCGCGCCCGCCACGTTGAACCGCTCGGTCATCTGGCTGCCGAGCTCGGCGTTGAGGTTCATCGACTCGTGCGACAGCGCGGCGAGCCGGCGTCCCATGTAGCGCGCGGGGACGAGGAAGAACGGCAGCAGCGCGAGCGAGGCCAGGGTCAGCTGCCACGACTTCGACATCATCGCCACGATGATGAAGACGAGGGAGACGACGTTGCTCACGGTCCCCGACAGGGTCGAGGTGAACGCCTGCTGGGCGCCGATCACGTCGTTGTTCAGCCGGCTGACGAGCGAGCCGGTCTGGGTGCGGGTGAAGAAGGCGATCGGCTGGCGGAGCACGTGGCCGAAGACCTCGGTTCGCAGGTCGTAGATGAGCCCTTCACCGATTCGGGAGGACAGCCACCGCTGCGCGAGCGTGACGAGCGCGTCGAGCAGCGCCACCCCGGCGGTGACGAGCGACAACCAGACGACGATGCTCACGTCGCCGGGGATCACGCCGTGGTCGATGATCCGGCCGAGCAGCAGCGCCGGGACGACGCCCAGGCCGGCGGCGATGATGACGAGGCCGAGGAACACGACGATCCACCGCTTGTAGGGCGTGGCGTAGCCGAGGACCCGGCTGACGGTCCCGGGAGCCAGCCGCCGGTCCCTGACCGACTGGTCGCGGCTCATCGACCGCATCATGTGCCAGCCGTTCATCGACATGCGTGGGCCCTCCGGGTGTGGTCGCCGTCTCCTGCTGTGTCCGTAGGCAGGACAACAGCGCAGGCGCGAAGATCCTTCCGCTCAGCGTGCCGCGCGACGCAGCAGCCGGGCCTGCGCCGCCCGCTCCCGTTGCCGCTGGTCCTCCTCGGAGCCGTCCAGCGCCCGCCGCAGCAGGGGCTTCAGCTCCCGGATGGCGGCCTCCGGCGCCTCCAGGACGGCGGCAGCCAGGTCGCGTGCCGCGCCGTCGAGCTCGGCCACCGGCACCGCCGCCTGGGCCAGGCCGATCGCCACCGCCTCCGCGGCGCCGACCACCCGGCCGGTCGCGCAGATCTCCAGGGCGCGCGCCTCGCCGACCAGCCGCACCAGCCGTGCCGTCCCACCCAGGTCCGGCACCAGTCCGAGGCTCGGCTCGCGCATCGCGAAGCCCACGTCCTCGGCGACCACCCGCAGGTCCGCGGCGAGCGCGAGCTGGAAGCCGGCACCGATGGCGTGCCCCTGCACGGCGGCGACCACGATCGCCGGCACCTCCGACCAGACGGCGAACGCCCGCTGGAAGCCGGCGATCTCGTCCTCGATCTGCTCGGTGGGCAGCGTGGTCAGGTCCACGAGGGACCGCTCCCCCTCGATGCCCCCGGGGGTGAACAGCCGGCGGTCCAGCCCGGCGGAGAACGACGGGCCCTCGGCCCGCAGCAGGACGATCCGGACCCCGTCGTCGACCTGCCGGGCGGCCAGCTCCAGGGCCGCCCACAGGCTCGGCGTCTGCGGGTTGTGGTGGGCCGGGTCGACGAGCGACACCGTGAGCACCGGCCCCGTCCGCGAGGTGGTCAGAGCCGGGTGCAGCCCCTGCGCGGGCCGGCTGTCGTCCGGCAGAGTGTCGTCAGGCAGAGGGTCGTCCGGCAGCGGGTCGTCAGGCAAGGGCCACGAGCTCCTGGTAGTCGCCGTTCCAGTGGTCCTCCACGCCGTCGGGGAGCAGCAGCACGCGCTCGGGTTCGAGCGCCTCGACCGCCCCCTCGTCGTGGCTGACGAGCACGACCGCCCCCTCGTAGGTGCGCAGCGCGCCGAGGATCTCCTCCCGCGAGGCCGGGTCGAGGTTGTTGGTCGGCTCATCCAGCAGCAGGACGTTGGCGGAGGAGACGACGAGCAGCGCGAGCGACAGCCGGGTCTTCTCGCCGCCGGAGAGCACACCGGCCGGCTTGTTGACGTCGTCGCCGCTGAACAGGAAGGACCCGAGGACCTTGCGGGTGTCCGTCTCGTTCAGCTCCGGCGCGGCGTGCTTCATGTTCTCCAGTACCGTCCGGCTCACGTCGAGGTTCTCGTGCTCCTGCGCGTAGTAGCCCAGCCTCAGTCCGTGTCCCTGCTTCACTGCGCCGGTGTCCGGGTCGTCCAGCCCGGCGAGGATCCGCAGCAGCGTCGTCTTGCCGGCGCCGTTGAGCCCGAGCACGACCACGCGCGAGCCGCGGTCGATGGCCAGGTCGACGTCGGTGAAGATCTCGAGCGACCCGTAGGAGCGGGACAGCCCGTCGGCGGACAACGGGGTGCGCCCGCACGGCGAGGGTGCGGGGAAGCGCAGTCGCGCCACCTTGTCCCGGACCCGCTCGCCCTCGACGCCGGCGAGCAGTCGTTCGGCCCGCCGGGCCATGTTCTGGGCGGCGACCGCCTTGGTGGCCTTCGCGCGCATCTTGTCCGCCTGCGCCATCAGGGCGCCGGCCTTCTTCTCGGCATTGAGCCGCTCCCGCCGGCGCCGCCGCTCGTCGGACTCCCGCTGGGTCAGATAGGCCTTCCAGCCCAGGCTGTACTGGTCCAGCTCGGCCCGGTTCGCGTCCAGGTGGAACACCTTGTTGACGACCGTCTCGAGCAGCTCGACGTCGTGGCTGATGACGATGAGGCCGCCCTGGTAGGCCCGCAGCCGCTCCCGCAGCCAGATGATCGAGTCGGCGTCCAGGTGGTTCGTCGGCTCGTCGAGGAGCAGGGTCTCGGCCCCGGAGAAGAGGATCCGGGACAGCTCGACCCGGCGCCGCTGTCCACCGCTGAGGGTCAGCAGCGGCTGCTCCAGGACCCGGTCCGGCAGCCCGAGGCTCGAGGCGATCGCGGCGGCCTCGGACTCGGCCGCGTAGCCACCGCGAGCCGTGAACTCGGTCTCCAGCCGGGCATACCGGCTCATCGCCTTCTCGCGGGTCTCGTCGTCGACGCTGGCCATCACCCCCTCCGTGGCCCGCAGGTCGCGCAGGACGCTGTCGAGGCCGCGGGCCGACAGGATCCGGTCGCGCGCGACGACCTCCAGGTCGCCGGTGCGCGGGTCCTGGGGCAGGTAGCCCACCTCGCCGCTGCGCGTCACCGAGCCGTCGGCCGGCACGCCGACCCCGGCGAGCACCTTGGTGAGCGTGGTCTTCCCGGCGCCGTTGCGACCCACCAGCCCGATCCGGTCGCCGGCGTTCACCCGGAACGTCGCATCCTCGAGAAGGAGCCGTGACCCCGCGCGCAGCTCGATCCCGGTCGCGGCGATCATGACGAGGGCTCCTTCGGAACGGTCGGGGGCGCGCCAGGACGCCGGGACGGGGGAATCGGACCTAGTCTACGAGTTCGTGAGCTTCAACGACGACGCCAATCTGGACACCTCCCAGGTCGAGGGGGGCGGCGGCGGGGGGTTCCGCCGCGGCGGTCTGGCGATCGGCGGCGGTGGCGGCATCATCGGCCTGCTCATCTACCTCGTCTTCGCGTTCCTCGGTCCGACCGACGACGGCGCCGGCGCCCAGGGGCAGCAGGCGGCCGGGAGCGAGCAGCAGCCGGCGCAGTCCCAGGACTTCTCCCGCTGCCGGACGGGCGCGGACGCCAACCGGGACGTCGAGTGCCGGGTCATCGGCACGGTCAACAGCGTTCAGGACTACTGGGACCGGGCCCTCCCGCAGTACGGCGTGCAGTACTCCCCCGCCAAGACGGTCCTCTACTCCGGGGCCACCCAGTCCGCGTGCGGCACCGCGTCCAACCAGGTCGGGCCGTTCTACTGCCCGCTGGACGGCAGGGTCTACATCGACGCGTCGTTCTTCAGCGAGCTCACCTCGCGGTTCGGCGCCGACAGCGGCGCGCTCGCCCAGGAGTATGTCGTGGCACACGAGTACGGGCACCACGTCCAGGACCTCCTCGGCCTCCTCGACCGCGCCCAGCAGGATCCCCAGGGTGCGCAGAGCGCGTCCGTGCGCACCGAGCTGATGGCCGACTGCCTTGCCGGCGTGTGGGCGGACCACGCCACGAACACCACTGACGCGCAAGGGAACCGGCTGCTCGAGCCGCTCACCCGACAGGACATCGACTCGGCCCTCTCGGCGGCGGCGGCCGTCGGCGACGACCGGATCCAGCGACGCGTGCAGGGCCGGGTGACGCCGGAGACCTGGACGCACGGGTCGAGCCGGGAGCGGCAGCACTGGTTCCTGGTGGGCTACCGCACGGGGGACCTGAACCAGTGCGACACCTTCTCCGCCGGGAACCTCGGCGCCTGATCACCACCGGTGGGCGCCGCACCGCGACGGCAGGACGCCACACCCCAACCCGGTGTTACCGTGTGCATCACGATGACGAATCCATGGGCCCTGACCAGGCGGCGTGACGTCGACCTGCGACGTCACGCCAGCGCCTGCTGTCCGCGCTGAGCGCACCACCCTCAGGCTCCCCTCCCCCGATTCGTCGACGCGGCACTGCACCGCGTCCCGCTCCGGAAAGCGATCACCCATGTCCACTGTCTCCGCGCCCTCGCGCGCGTCCTCGCCGTCGCCGTGGCGGCGCCTGCTGCACCTGTCCTTCGGGACGCAGATCCTCATCGGCCTCGTGCTGGGCGTGCTGCTCGGCCTCGTCGCCCGCCAGCTGGGCGGCACCGAGGCCGACCCCAACTGGCTGACCACGACCCTGTCGACGATCGGTGACTCGTTCGTCACCCTGCTCAAGGCAGTCGTCCCGCCCCTGGTGTTCCTCGCGATCGTCGCCTCGATCGCGAACCTGCGGGAGGTCACCAACGCCGCCCGCCTCGCCTGGCGCACCCTGCTCTGGTTCGCCGTCACCGCCCTGGCATCGGTGACGATCGGCATCGTCATCGGGCTGCTGACCAACCCGGGACTGCACACGAGCGTGCAGCGCTCCCAGGCGGCGCGGCCCGACCACGCCGGCTCCTGGCTGGACTTCCTCACCGGACTGGTGCCCAGCAACGTCCTCGGCCTGGAGGCGACCGTCGACGCCGGCGAGGTGTCGGTGTCGTTCAACGTCCTGCAGATCCTCGTGGTGGCCATCGCCGTCGGTATCGCGACCCTCAAGCTCGGCGCGGCCGCCGAGCCCTTCCTCACCGTCAACCGCTCGGCGCTCAAGGTCGTGCAGAAGGTGCTGTGGTGGATCATTCGCCTCGCCCCGATCGGCACCGTCGGCCTGCTGGGTCGCGCGGTGGCGACCTACGGGTGGGGTGCCCTCGGCTCGCTCGGCGTGTTCGTCGTGTCGGTCTACCTCGGGCTCCTCGTGGTGCTCTTCGTGCTCTACCCGACGATCGCCCGCGCCAACGGCCTGTCCCCGCGCACGTTCTTCACCGGCGCCTGGCCGGCGATCCAGCTCGGGTTCGTCTCCCGCTCGTCCGTCGGCACCATGCCGGTGACCGAGTGGGTCGCCGAACGCAACCTCGGCGTCCCGCGCGAGTACGCCTCGTTCGCCGTGCCCTTCGGCTCCACCACCAAGATGGACGGCTGCGCCGCGGTCTACCCGGCCCTGTCCGCGATCTTCGTGGCGCAGTTCTTCGGGCTGCACCTCGGCATCGTGGACTACGTGCTCATCGCGTTCGTCTCGGTGCTCGGCTCGGCCGCGACGGCCGGCGTCACCGGCGCCGTGGTGATGCTCACCCTGACGCTGTCCACGCTCGGCCTCCCGTTGGAGGGCGTCGGCCTGCTCCTCGCCATCGACCCGATCCTCGACATGGGCCGCACCGCCACCAACGTGGCGGGCCAGGCCCTCGTGCCGACGATCGTCGCGAAGCGCGAGGGGATCCTCGACGAGGCGATCTACCACGGCCCGCGCAGCGACGGCGGCTTCCGCGAGGCCGTCGCCCAGGCGGGCGACCACGCCGGGCCGGCTGCTTCCTCCGGCTCCGCCCCGAGCCAGGAGCCGGTGCCCGCCTGACCGGCACGGCGCCCACCGCGCGGTATGGCGGCCGCCCACCAGTGCGGGGGCGGTCGCCATCGGCTCGTCGAGACGCGACGTCAGGACTCGGTGAGCCGCACCCGGACCGCCCGGCCACGACGGAGTGCCAGCTCCAGGACGGCCAGACGCGGGTCGGGGAGGTCGAACAGCTCGCGCCGCGGCAGCTGGGCCCACGGCGCCAAGCGGTCGTCGGCCAGCACGTCGGCGACCAGCCGGCGGTCCCCGCCGGCGACCAGGGCCGCGGGAGCGGCCGGGAGGACGACGCGGGCGGCCTCGTCGGCGACCGCTCCCGTGAGGGCGGCCGCCTGGTTGCCGCGCCGCCGGGCGAAGCGCTGCTGCGACCACCCACCCGCGGCGGTGCGGGACTGGACGTAGCGGCGGCCGGTCTTGTGCCCGGCCAGCCGGTCGCCCTCACCGACACCGACGGCGTAGCCGCCGCGGCGCACGAGCACCAGGCCGATCCGGGCCGGCGGCGTCGCCCAGGTGGTCAGGGCGGCGAGGTCGAGCCGGGACTCCCCGTCCTCGGCCCATGGCTCACCCTCGGTCGGCTGGTCGTCCTCGGGCAGGACCACACCCGTGGGCGGGGCACCGGGGCACAGCGGCTCGAGCACGGCGACGGAGCCGTCGACGGCCGTCAGCCGGAGCACACCCGGTGCCGGCTCGTCTCCGACGGCACGGCCGCCGTGCCGTCCGGCGAAGCCGGCGGCCCAGCGGCCGAGGCGTCCCGGGTCGACGTCGACGGACCTCGCCGGTGCGGGCGCCGTCCGGTCGGGCCGACGGGACACGGAGCCCGACGACTCAGATGTTGAAGCCGAGCGCGCGCAGCTGCTCGCGACCGTCGTCGGTGATCTTGTCCGGGCCCCACGGCGGCATCCAGACCCAGTTGATCCGGTGGCTCGAGACGAGCCCCTCGAGCGCCTGGGCGCACTGGTCCTCGATGACGTCGGTCAGCGGGCAGGCGGCACTGGTGAGCGTCATGTCGATCACCGCGTGCGCGTTCTGGTCGACGGTGACGCCGTAGATGAGGCCGAGGTCGACGACGTTGATGCCGAGCTCGGGGTCCACGACGTCGCGCAGCGCCTCCTCGACGTCCGCGACGTTGGGCTGGCTGGTGGTCTGGCTCATCGTCA
>DASSKF010000002.1:0-37340 GCA_035690725.1 Segeticoccus sp. | reverse complement strand
TCCTCGCCGAACTCCTCGAGGGTCTCCTTCTTGTTCTTGCCCTGCAGCGCGCCGTAGTGGCGCTCGTTGAGCCGCCAGGAGCGGTGCACCGGGATCCAGTGCCGGTCGGCGACGTCGAGGGCGACGTTGGCGGTCGTGATCGCGCGGCGCAGGACGGAGGTGTGCACGACGTCCGGGCGCAGGTCGGCCTCGCGGATCAGCTCGCCCCCGTGGACCGCCTCGGCCCGGCCGGCCTCGGTCAGGCCGACGTCGACCCAGCCGGTGAAGAGGTTCTTGGCGTTCCACTCACTCTCGCCGTGGCGCAGCAGGACCAGCGTGTACGTCATACGCGCGAGCCTAGGGCACGGGTCGCGTCACTCGAGGAGGTGGCGGAACGCCTCGAGGTTGCGGGTGGACTCGCCGCGGGAGACGCGCCAGGCCCACTCCTTCTTCATCGAGGTGAGGAAGCCGAGGGCGAGCAGCTCGTTGAACGCGCCGTCGGAGGCCTCCAGCACGACGCCGAGCAGGTCGTCCAGCACGCGCTCCAGGCCCGCAGGGTCGTCCCCGTCGAGGGCACCGAGCGGCACGGTGCCGGTGACGTAGACGTCGCCGCTGCCGTCGATCGCGTAGGCCAGTCCGGGCAGGCGCAGGTTGCGGCGCAGCAGGTGGCGGTAGACCTCGACGTGGTTCTCGTCGGGGTTGCGCACGACGAACGCCTGCACGGCCAGCGCCCGCTCGCGCACGAGCAGCGAGCACACGGTGCGCAGTTTCCGCTCGCCCGGCAGGGTGACGACGAGCTCGCCGTCGCGGGCCCCGTCCTCCCACTCGATCCCCGCGCCGTCCAGAAAGGACCGGGTCGCGGTGAGCAGCTGCTCCGCGCTCACGGCACCACCGCCGAGGGCACCCCGCTGAGGGCCGGCGCGTCGTCGATGCGGGAGGTGCGGGCGGCGCGCCGGCCGGACGCCTCGGCATAGACCTCCAGCAGGCGGTCGGTGGTGGCGTCCCAGCTGAACCCGGCCGCGTGCGCGACGGCCCGCTCCCCCAGCCGGCGTCGTTGCACCTCGTCACCCAGCAGCTCCGCGAGCGTCCGCGCCCACCGTCCGGGGTCGTGCCCCTCCACGAGCGCCCCGGTGTCACCGACCGCGGTGGGCAGGCCGCCGACGGCGGCGGCGACGACGGGCGTCCCGCACGCCTCCGCCTCGAGCGCCACCAGTCCGAACGACTCGCTGTATGACGGGACGCACGCCAGGTCCGCGGCGCGGTACCAGTCCGCGAGCTCCTCCCTGGCGACGGGCGGCAGGAGGCGGACCTGTGCGCTGATGCCCAGCCGGCGCGCCAGCCGCTGCAGCGCGCCGGTGTCGGCGAGGCCGGAGCCGCTGGGTCCACCGAGCACGGCGACGACGAGGCGCTCCCGCAGCTCCGGGCGCAGCCGCAGCAGCTCCGCAGCGGCCCGCAGCAGCACGTCGGGGGCCTTGAGCGGCTGGATCCGGCCGACGAACAGGAGCACGGAGGCGTCGGCGGGCAGGCCCAGCTCGGCGCGGGCGGCGGCGCGGCCACCGGGGCGGAAGACGTCGAGGTCGACCCCGGGCGGGACGACGCGCACCCGGGCGGGGTCCGCGGCATACAGGTCGGTGAGGGCGGACGCCTCGTCCTCCGTGTTCGCGACCAGCCGCGCGGCGGCCTGCACGACCTGGGCCTCACCGATCTCGCGGCCGGGCGGCTCGGGGGTGTCGCCGGTGGCGAGCGAGGCGTTCTTGACGCGGGCCATGGTGTGCATCGTGTGCACCAGCGGGACGCGCCAGCGGTCGGCGGCGAGCCAGCCGACCTGCCCGGACAGCCAGTAGTGGGTGTGGACGAGGTCGTACCACCCCTCGGGCCGGGTGGCGGCCTCCCGCATCACCCCGGCCGCGAAGGCGCAGAGCTGGCCGGGCAGGTCCTGCTTGGACAGGCCCTCGAACGGGCCGGCAACCACGTGGTGGACGGTCACCCCGGGCGCGGCGTCGACGCGTTCGGGGAGGGCCCCGGTGGTGGCGCGGGTGAAGACGTCGACCTCGACGCCGCGGGCGGCCAGCCGGCGGGCGGTCTCGAGGACGTAGACGTTCATCCCCCCGGCGTCACCGGTGCCCGGCTGCTCCAGCGGGGAGGTGTGGACGCTCAGCATCGCCACACGGCGCAGGTCGCGGGGCGGGACCGCAGGCATGCAACGAGTCTGTCACGCCGCGGCCGGGTGCTCGTCTCGGGCCGCTCGCGGCAGCGCAGGAAGCGGCTTGAGACGAGCAAAGTGGCCGGGGGCGAGCAACCCTCAGCGGGCGTAGTCGTCGTCGAGGCGCTCGATGTCGTCCTCGTCGAACTCCCCGAAGGCCACCTCGAGGACGCGGCCGGGCCGCAGGGAGCTGTTGCCGATCCGGTGGGTCGACCCGCGCGGCACCCACACCCGCTCACCGTCGCCGGCGCTCCACCGGCGACCGTCGACCTCGAAGTCGAGGGGGCCGTCGAGCACCTGCCACATCTCGGCTCGGGACCGGTGCCGCTGCAGCGACAGCCGGTGGCCCGGCTCCACGGTGATCACCTTGACGGTGACCGGCTCGTTGACCGCGAACTGCTCGAACCGCCCCCACGGCCGCACGCTCTCCACGACCTCCTGGACGCGGTCGGTCACCTGGCTCATGGCACCCCTCCGCCCGCTCGGCAGTGACCGACTCCTCGGCGGTCGCTGTCCGGCCATGGTGCCTCAGTCGTCCGGGTCGCCGCAGAGGAATCGGCCGACGAGCTCGCGCACCCGCGCCCGGTGGCGCCACATGATGCCGCCCTCGGGCAGCACCTCGAGCCGGGCGTGCGGCACCCGCCCAGCAATCTCCTCGGCGATGTGGACCGGGTGCGCGGGGTCGCCCTCCTGCGCGAGCACCAGCACCGGCACGGGTATGCCGGACAGCGCCTCCCGGTCGTCCATCGCCACCTCGTGCGGCAGGCTGCGCAGGGCTCGGGAGACGGGTGTGCCCACCAGCCGGTGGGCCTGCTGATCGCACCAGTGCCGCACCGCCCGGGTGTCACGCAGGCCGGCGGGCTGCTCCTCGGCGAGCAGGTCCGCCATGCCCTCGACGTCACGGTCGTCGGCGGCCTGCGCCATCGCGACGAGCCGTTCCATCGCCGCGTCGCTCCGCGGGGTGTCGAGGACCGCCGGCAGCGCGAACACGACCCGCTCGAAGCGCTTGGGCTCCCGCTCCAGCCAGTGGCACAGTGCCCCGGCGCCCATGCTCACGCCCAGCGCGCGCGTCGCGCCCACGTGGTCGGCGACGACGCGCAGCTCACCGGCGAGGGCGGCATACGTCCAGGGGGTCTCGGGGGCCGCCGAGGCGCCGTGCCCGCGGAAGTGGAAGAAGGTGCGGCTGCCGCGCACCCCGGACCCGAACGGGCGGGTGGTGTCGATCGACCCGGCGAGGCCGTGCGCGAAGACGGTGCGCGGCTCGCCGTTGCCGGTGGTGAGGTACTCGATCGGACCGTCCGGCCCGTCGAGCAGCGAGGTCAGGGACGCCGAGCCCAGCCGTCCCGGGGTCACCACGGGCCGTAGGGGCCCTGGTGGGAGGACGACCCGCCGCGCCCGGAGACCCGTTGCAGGGCCGGTCGGACGTCGGCGAGGTAGACGGCGGCGCCGACGACGGCGGCGATCTCGAACAGGTTCAGCGGGCTGGACCCGCTCAGCAGGATCAGCAGGCCGACCGCGAAGCAGACGGCGACGATCGCGACCCAGAAGGTCTTGGTGCGCTTGCCCGCCGCCACGTAGGCGTCGGGGCGGTGCCGGACGGCGTCGATCAGCGCGAACAGCTGCATCCCGGCCGCGGCCGCCGCCAGCAGGAGGGAGATGATGCCGGCCAGGCCGAACCCGATCGCGCCGAACCCGTTCATGTGTCCAGCGTACGTCCCGGCCGGCGGCGTGGTGACCGACCGGGGTGCGACGTCCGGGGTGCGGCGTCGACCGCCTCAGGCGTCGACGACGAGGGTGACCGGCCCGTCGTTCACGAGCGCGACCTGCATCATCGCGCCGAACCGGCCGGTCGCGACCTCGACGCCCATCTCCCGCAGGGCGGCGACGACCTCGTCGACGAGGGGCTCGGCCACCGCCCCGGGAGCCGCGGCCCCCCACGAGGGACGCCGCCCCTTCCTCGTGTCGGCGTAGAGGGTGAACTGGCTGACCACGAGGACCGGTGCCCCGGTGTCGAGGACGGACTGCTCGTCGCGCAGGATGCGCAGCTGCGCGATCTTCCGGGCGAGCCGCGCGACCTGCTCGGTACCGTCGTCGTGGGTGACGCCGACGAGGGCGAGCAGCCCCGGCCGGTCGATCCGTCCGACCACCTCGCCCTCGACGGTGACGCCGGCCTCGGTGACCCGCTGCAGGACGGCGCGCACCTCAGATCCCCTCCGCCGTGACCGAACCGACCGGCTCGCCGTGGCCGAGCACCGGCTCCTGGGCGAGCGCCGCCAGCTCGGGTCCCTCGATCCCGAGTCGCTGCAACGCCGCGACCATCGCCACCCGGGAGGCACGCTCGGCGCCGTCCGCGACCTTGACGGCCACCGCGCGGCCGTCGTCGAGGGCCGCGGCGTAGACCGCCTCGGCGCCGTCCTTGGCCACCAGGCCCGGCACGGCGCGGATCAGCCTGGTGACGTGCCGGTCCGTGCCGCCCAGCCACTCCGGGTGGGCCCGTATGGCGTCCCGCAGGCGACGCTCGTGCGTCCCCTCGGCCGCACCCGCCAGTCGGGCGAAGCCCCGGGCCAGACCGGTCAACGAGGTGGCCAGGACCGGCGCACCGCACCCGTCCACACCGACTGCCTCGACCGGTTCGCCGATGAGCTCGGCCACCGTGTCGGAGATGGCCCGCTGGAGCGGGTGGTCCGGGTCCCGGTAGCCCTCGAGGTCCCACCCGTTCAGCCGGCAGGTCACCAGCATGGCGGCGTGCTTGCCCGAGCAGTTCTGGGCCAGCGAGGTGGGACCGTTGCCGTCGGCGAGCCAGGCCTCGCGGGCCGCGGCGCCGAAGGGCAGGTCGGGGGTGTTCTGCAGGGCCGTCTCGTCGAGGCCGGCACGTTCGAGGATCTGCCGGACACCCTTGAGGTGGAAGGCTTCCCCCGAGTGGCTGGCACTGACGAGCGCGAGCAGCTCGCCGTCGAGGTCGAGGCCGTGACGCAGCATGGCGAGCACCTGGAACGGCTTGTTGCAGGAGCGGGGGAAGACCGCCCCCCGGCAGTCACCGAGCTCGAGCTCGGGCGCGCCGTCCGACCGGAGGGCGAGGACGCACCCGTGGTGGACGGACTCCACGAGACCCGAACGGGTCACGTGGGCGAGGACGGGCGCAGCGCCCAGGTCGGCAGGGGTCGGGGAGGTCACGGCGACCGAGCCTAACGAAGCGCCGCACGCACACCGGTGAGGCGCCGCGTCAGGCGCTGTCCTCCTCACCCGAGGCCTTGACCGCGGCGCCCGCCGTCTCGTCCGTGGACGCCCGCGGACGGGTGGGTCGCTCCTCGGTGGCGTCGGCCTCCTCGTCGGGTGTGCGGTCGTCGGGGCGTGCGTCGTCGCCCGGGGTGACCTCGGCCGACTCCTCCATCCCGAGCGTTGCGAGGTCGGCGACCTCGATCCCGTACTCGTACAGCTCCCCCTGGTCGGCGTCCGTGTCGACGGGATCGGGCAGCTGCTGCCCCGCCTGCTGGGCCAGGTCGTCCTGGCTGCGTGCGTGCAGGAAGTCCACGACCTGCTGCCGGCTCACCTTCATCGGGTTACCTCCTCGGTGTGGCCGGCGGGCGCGGCCACTGCTGCCATCGTGCCGACGCAGACGGCTCGCGGCCACACCGGGCGGTGCCGGTGCGGCCGCGAGCCGTTGAACGCAGGTCGGGCCGGCGCTCAGTCGCCGACCTTGCGGCCGGCGTCCTTGGTGGCCTTCTTGGCCGTGGTCGCCGTCTTCCGCGTGCTGGTCGCCGTCGCCCGCGTCGCACGCTTGGTGTTGGCCGCGCGCTTGCGGGTGGTCGTGGCAGTGCGCTTGACGTTGCGCTGGGTCTCCTGCTCGGTGTCACCCACCGCGCGGCGCACCGTCGTGACGGCACCCTTGCCCTGGGCGACGACGGTGTCGGCCTGGGCGAGCAGGTCCTGCGTGGCCTGCTGCTTGCGGACGCGCTGCACCAGGCCCTGCCCGCGACGGGCGAGGTCGGTGTAGGCGTCCTGGGCGCGGCCGGCGGCGACCGCGCCGCGGCTGAGCGCCTCGTTGGGCACCTGCTGCGCCTGGGTGGTGATCTCCTCAGCGCGACGGCGCAGCTCCTCGCGGCTGAGCTCGCTGCGGAACTTCTCGGCTCGGGTGCGTGCGTTGCGCACCTGCTCGACCGCCAGGTCGGTGGCGCCGACCGCGGCATACACCGGGGTGGCGTCGCGCAGCGCCTGGGTCAGCTCGCCGAGGTCGCGACGCAGGTCCTTGGTCAGGTCATGCACGGGGCTCATCGGTTTCTCCTTCATCAGTGGGGTTCGGGGAGGTCTGCGGGGTGGTGCCCGGCTCGTCGCCGACGAGGGAGGCGTAGACGTCCAGCAGCACCCGGCGCTGCCGGTCGGTCAGCCGGGGGTCGGCGAGGATCGCGCTCGTCACGTCCGGCCGGTCGTTGGTGTCCGCGCGGTCCTCGAGGATCCCCGCCCGCACGTAGAGCGACTCCGCGGAGATCCGCAGCCCCTTGGCCAGCTGCTGGAGGATCTCGGCGCTGGGCTTCTTCAGCCCCCGCTCGATCTGCGAGAGGTAGGGATTGCTGATGCCCGCGAGCTCCGACAGCTGCCGCAAGGACAGCTGGGCGCCCTGGCGCTGCTCGCGCAGGTAGGCCCCGAGGTCGGACACGTGGATCGGCGGCTTCACGACTCCAGTGTGCTTGCTTCAGTTAGCGTTTTGCAAACCCGGCAAGCGTGAGCGTCCTCACAGCGCGCACCGGGCTGCGCGGGACGCGCCGGCGAGCACGGGCCAGCACGGGCCAGCAGGGGCCGGCACGGGTTCCCGCGAAGGCGTGGACGTCCGTGCAGTGGGTAGTGAACACGTCGTCGGCAGGCGAACGCCTGCCCACCCGAACGGAGGGAACGCCATGTCCAGCACGCCGGACCCCGGCCGTGACCGGGGCGACCTGCCGAGCGGTGAGCCCACGGGACCGGACGACCACCGGACCCTTGCTCAACGACTGACCGGGCGGGGGCGCACGCGTGACCCGGGCGACGGAACCGGGACGGGCGACACCGGGACGAACCGGACCGGCTTCGGAGGCACCGACGCGCCGCCTCGCAACGTCGCGACCACTGGCGAGGACCGGTACGGCCCCCAGGACGCCACCCCCGCCGGCGGTGACACCACCGCGATGCCGCAGCACGCGGACAGCTCGGGAGCGGACGAGCGCCGTCGCGTCGACGCCGCCGAGGAGCGCGGCGGCGCCGACGGGCGGGTCCGCACCGACGAGGGCGACAGCCACACCGGCGCCGTGGCCGGAGGGTCGGCCGTGGCCGGCGCCGCCGGCGGGGCCGCCGCCGCTTACGGGGCCACCCACGACGACCGGACCGACGACGACCGGACCCACGACGACCGCACCGACGACGACCGCACCGACGGCAGGTACGACGACGACAGGTACGACCGGGACAACCGCTACGCGCGGCGGGACGAGGACCGAGACGACCCCGACGACGCGGGAGTCGCCACCGACCGTCGGGCCGTCCTCGACCGGGAGCGCGACAAGTTCGGCGGCGCCCGGGTCGGCACCGGCTTCTTCGGCTGGATGGCCGCCACCGGGCTGGCGGTGCTGATGACGGCGCTGACGGAGGCGATCGGGACCGCCGTCGGGGCGAACCCCGTGACGAGCATCCCGAGCGTGACCGGCACGACGAGCAAGACGGCGACGACGATCGGGTGGGGCGGCACGATCGTGCTGCTCATCATCATGTTCCTGGCCTACCTCGGCGGCGGCTACGTCGCGGGACGGATGGCCCGGTTCCACGGCGTCCGTCAGGGCCTGCTCGTGTGGCTGTGGGGCCTCGTCGTCGCAGTGGTCATCGCGGCGGTCGCCCACTTCGCCGGGAGCCAGTACGACATCCTCGGCCTGCTGAACGACTTCCCGCGCATCCCGATCGAGGGCGGCGTGACGACCTGGGGCGTCATCGCGCTCATCGTCGTCGCGATCGCCGGCTTGGTCGGCGCCCTGCTCGGCGGGCTGTGGGGCATGAGCTACCACCGCCGCGTGGACCGCGCCGGCCTCGGCCGCTGACCGCCGCTGAGCGCCCCCGCGCCTGATCGTCGTGCCCCGGCGGCCGCTCCGGTGGCCGTCAGGGCACAACGTTCGCGGGGCGCGACGGACGCAGAACGTAGGCTTCTGCGCCGTGAGCAGCACGGCCTCGCGCCCCGGCCCGCCGGGAGACCGCCTCCTCCAGCGCCTGCGCCGGCTCCCGCTGCCCGCCCGGGCCGCGGTCGTGCACGTGCTGGGGCAGCTGCTCTGCCTGGGCGTGCTCGCGACCCTGGCGGCCGCCCGCGACGAGGACCTGGTCGGCGCGCTCACGGTCTGGGACGGGCAGCACTTCCTCGCGATCGCCCGGCACGGCTACGACGTCACCTCGGGCGGCCGGGTGCCGAACTCCCCCGCGTTCTTCCCGGGGCTGCCCGGTCTCATGGCGCTGGTCACGCAAGCACTCGGCATACCGGCGGTGTGGGCCGGGGTGCTGCTCTCCTGGGTAGCGGGCGTCGTGGCGGCGCTCGGTCTGGTGCGTCTCGGCGCGCACCTGCCCGGGCTGGGTGGACGGCGGGGGCTGGTGCTCGTTGCCGTCTTCGCCCTCGCGCCGATGTCCGTGGTGCTGCTGATGGTCTACACCGAGGCACTGTTCTGCGCGCTGGCGGTCTGGGCGCTGGTGCTCCTGCTCGAGCGGCGGTGGCTGGCCGCGGGCCTGCTCTCGGCGGGCGCCGGCCTCGTGCGCCCCACGGGGCTGGCCGTCGCCGGTGCCGTCGTGGCAGCAGCGCTCGTGGCCTGGGTGGACGACCAGCACTCGTGGCGGAGCTGGCTCGCCGCGCTCGTGGCCCCGCTGGGGTTCGTCGGCTACGTCGCCTGGGTGGGGGCGCGCACCGGCGACCCGCTGGGCTGGTTCCGGCTGCAGCAGCAGGGGTGGGACACCCACATCGACCTCGGGGCGGGCACGGCGCGGTACGTGCTGCACACGCTGCGGGACGCACCGGCGCTGCTCGACGTGGTCACGGTGGCCACGATGGTCGCGGCCGTGGTGCTGTTCGTCGTGTGCGTGCGGCAGCGGCAGCCCTGGCCGGTGCTCGTGTACAGCGGCCTCATCCTGCTCGAGGTGCTCGGCAGCGACGGCATCATGAACTCACGGGTCCGCCTCCTCATCCCGGCGTTCCCACTGTTGGCGCCGGTGGCCGCGCGACTGGCGCGCGAGCGCCTCCCGCAGCTGGTGCGGCTGCTCCTCGCCGGTGGGCTGGCGAGCTGTTGGTACAGCGCCTACGCGGTGCTCATCTACCCGTATGCCATCTGAGGCGAAGGGCTACTGCCGGACGATCGGCGTCTGGGCCGCGCTGATCCCGCCGATCGTGAAGTCCGCGTCGACCGGGGTGTTGCGCTTGACCACGACGAGCCCGATCGGGCCGTCCTCGTGGTGCCGGGCCACGGAGGTGAGCCGCCCCACCGTCCGGCCGTCGAGCTCGACGTCGGAGTCGCGGTCCGGCAGCACGTGCCCCGAGCCGTCGAGGTGGACGAAGGCGACCCTGCGGGGCGGCCGGCCGAGGTTCTTCACCCGGGCGACGGTCTCCTGGCCGCGGTAGCAGCCCTTGTGCAGGTGCACGGCGGTGCGCAGCCAGTCCAGCTCGTGCGGGATGCTGCGGTTGTCGGTCTCCAGCCCGAGACGGGGCCGCCACGCGGCGACGCGGAGGGCCTCGGCCGCCCACGTGCCGGCCAGTGCCCGGTCGCCGACCGCGTCGGCCAGCTGGGCGCGGGGGACGATGAGCTCGCGCCAGCGGCGCTCCTCGCCCGGATGCTCGGACACGTCGCTGTATGCGGCCGTGTCACCGACCGGCCCCGGCCACGGGTCTGCCCACGCGACCGGCTCGCCGTCCGTGGTCTCGGCGCCGACCGGCTCACCGAGGACCGCGAACTCGGCGGTGACGTCGCGGACCTCCACCCGCAGCATGAACCGCATCGAGTCCAGCCAGGCCGTGACCGCCGGGGACGTCCCCGGCTCGACCGTGATCCACGTCGTCTCGCCATCGTCGACGACGTGCAGGTCGTGCTCGATCCGTCCCTTGGGGGTGAGGATGAGCGCCTCGGCCGAGTGCCGTGGGGACAGGTCGGTGAGCTGCTGCGTGGTGAGCGAGTGCAGCCAGCTGAGCCGGTCCGGCCCGGTGACCGTGAGGACCCCCCGGTGGGACAGGTCCACCGCGGCCAGGCCCTCCGCCAGCAGCCGCTGCTCGCGGAGCGGGTCGCCGTAGTGGGCGGCGACCCCGGCGTCGGGTCCCTCGTCGGCCACCGCGCCGGAGCGCTGCAGCAGCGGGCTCGGCGGGGCCGTGGTCTCCGTGGGTGTGCTCATCGACTCCTCGCTCACGTCTGGTCGTCCTGCTCGTTGCGCCTGTGCCGGCACGCCGCGCACCAACCGTGCACCGCGAGGTGCCGCACGTCTGCGACAAAGCCGTAGCGCTCGGAAAGATTCCCGGTGAGGCCCTCCGTCACGGCGACGTCGGCCTCGACCACCCGCCCGCAGCCCTGGCAGACGAGGTGCAGGTGGTCGGCGTGCTCGGCGAGGTGCCAGGTCGGGGACCCGTGCCCGAGGTGGGTGTGGGTGACGACGCCGAGTCCCTCCAGTGCCTCGAGCGTGCGGTAGATCGTCGACGGGGGAACCGGTTCGCCCCGCTTCTCCAGCTCACCGGCGATCGCGTCCGGGGTGCTGTGCCCCAGCGCGCTGACCACGTCGAGGATGCGCCGCCGCTGGGCCGTCATCCGCATGCCGCGCTGCCGGAGGGATTGTCCGATGTCGCGCACCCCTCGAGAGTAACCGCCGCACCCTCGAGACGGTGCCTGACCGATTCTGGGAACGACCCGGTGGTGCTGCCGCTCCGGTGGGGCCGTCAGGCCACCCGCTTCAGCTCCGCCGAGGCGTGGCTGGTCATCGGCTGCCCGACCGCGCTCATGTCGAAGGCCCACATGAGCCGTTGCTCGACCAGCCCGTAGAGCCGCTTGCCGGCGGAGTACTCCTTGGCCTCCGCGCTCCGCATCACCCCGTCGGTCGCCAGCTCGATGACGGGCTTGTCCGGGTCACGACGGCCGACATACAGCTCGACGATCCCGGACTGGTGGGTGAGCGACAGCTCCACGTCCCCGGACTCCAGGACGCGCCAGAAGCCGAGCTCGGTCGCCAGGGGCCGCACCATCTGCCCCTCGTCGTCCAGCAGCCAGGTGCGGCTGTGCCACTCGAGGACGGGGCGGGTGTCGTGCGTGCAGACGACCTCCTGACCGAAGCGGACGGACTCGATGGTCGGGTACCCGACCACCCCTGCCCCCTCCCATCGACCGACCAGCCAGGCCAGCGGGGCGAGCTCGTGCGGGAGGTCCGGATCGATCTCGAAGGGCATCAGCGAGCGCTGTTCTTCAGCCGGTAGACCACGTAACCGGCGAACCAGATGATCAGCAGCGTGATCACGATCAGCAGGGCGTCGTAGAAGATGGTCACGCGGCCGATCCTAACGGCGAGGGCGCCGGCGGGCGGGGGCGGCTCAGCCGACCAGCGTCCGGCAGACGAGGTAGGCGACCACGCCCACGAGCAGGACCGACGCCACACCCGTCGTCAGCTGGGGACGTGCCGAGGCCAGCGACGGCAGCGGCACCAGCACCCGGCGCAGCGCGTGGGCGAGACCGGTGCACACGACGCCGAGCAGCAGGGCGATGCCCCACGGCAGGCCGAGCCACCACCCCAGCAGGACCGCCAGGCCCGCGCCGAGCACCAGCTCGAGCGGGAGCAGCCACGCCCGCAGCCCCTCGGGACCGCACGCCCGGTCGAGCGCCGGTCCGGCGGCCACACCCACGAGGGCGACCGCGGCCACGGCCGCCCCGTGGTGGACGCGGGCGAGGCCGACGAAGCCGGTGCCGCCCGCGAGCAGGGCGACGGCGGTCAGCGTCCCGGCAACCGTCGCGACCAGACGCGGGCGTCCGTCCCGCCGGGCGAGCTGGTGGACGAAGGTGAGCAGCACTCCCGCCCCGACCGCGGCGGGGACCCAGCGCAGGAGCGGGTCGTCGGTGGTGACGGCCGCCGCCGCGGCGAGCGCGAGGGCCGTGGCGCCCAGCACGCCGCTGGTACCGCGCGGACTGGGCAGGTCCAGAACGTCCGGCCACCCCCAGCCGAGCACGAGACCCGCGACGGCGACGGCCAGCGCCGTGACCCAGGGCCCCGCGAAGGCCGACAGCACCACCAGACCGGCAGCGACCACGGCCGCCACGGCCACGAGCGCGCCGCTGCGGGGGTCGTCCAGCGCCTCCCCCGGTGCACCGGTCGGCTCCGCGGCCACGGGGGCACCGTCGAGCTGGTCCGGCATAGGGCGCATCATGCCTCACCCCCCGGCGAACGGTGGGAGCACCTCGAGGACCGCGCCGGCCGCCAGCTGCTCCCCGGGTGCCGCGGTGCGCCCGTCGTTCAGCACGGACGAGGCCGGTATGACGTCCCGCAGCGCCGGGTGCGCCCGCACCGCCGCGTCCAGGACCTCGGCCACCGTCCCGCCCCGCAGCTGCTCCCGGTCGACGCCGGCGGCCGCACGGGCACCGGCCCAGTAGCGGACGGTGACGGACGGGGCGCCGCCCGCGTCCGGGGGGTCGGTCTGGGGCGCGGAACTGCTCGGCACACTGCTCACGGCACTATCCTGCCCCGCGTGGCGCGCGTGCTCCTCCTCACCCACCTCGCGACGCGGTCCGTCGAGGTGCTGCCCGCGCTCGAGCTGCTCGCCCACCGGGTCGACGTCGTGGACGCCGCGCCGGCCGCACTGCTGCAGGCTCCGGAGGCCGACGTCGTCCTGGTCGACGCCCGCGGCGAGCTCGCCGCCGCGCGCTCGCTGGCCCGGATGCTGCACGCGAGCGGGCGGTCCGTCCCGCTGCTGGCCGTCGTCACCGAGGGCGGCCTCAGCGCCGTCAGCCACGACTGGGGCGTCGACGACGTGCTGCTGGACTCGGCGGGTCCCGCGGAGGTCGAGGCCCGGCTGCGCCTGGCGGCCGAGCGCGCCGCTGCCGTCGAGCCCGGCCCCGACGAGCCGATCCGTGCCGGTGACGTGACGATCGACGAGGCGAGCTACGCGGTACGGGCGGGCGGCCGGCTGCTCGACCTGACGTTCATCGAGTTCGAGCTGCTCAAGTACCTCGCCCAGCACCCCGGCCGCGTGTTCACCCGGGAGCACCTGCTGCGGGAGGTGTGGGGGCACGACTACTTCGGGGGCACCCGGACCGTGGACGTCCACGTGCGTCGGCTGCGCGCCAAGCTCGGCCCGGAGCAGGAGTCGCTCATCGGCACCGTGCGCAACGTGGGCTACCGATTCGTGCTCGCCGGCCGGGGAGCCGTCGGGCTCCCCGTCGACGAGGGCTCGCCGGCGCCCCCCGTGGGCGAGCCCCGCACATGAGTTGCGGCCGGAACGGGCCCGTCTCCGGGCCGTTCCGGCCGCAGCTTCTCCCGAGGTCCTCGGGGCTCCTGCCCGGTGGTGCGCTACTGCTTGGTGATGCGTGTCGGCGTCGTCGGGCTGTACGGCGAGTTCACCGCCAGGTAGTCGGCGAACGCGTCGATGTCGAGGCCGCCGTAGTAGACGCCTCCGGTCGCGGCCTCGGCGAACGCGGCGAACCCGTCGCCGCCGCCGACGAGGAAGTTGTTCGTCACCACCCGGTAGGTCTGGTCCGGCTGCACCGCCTCGCCGTTGATCACGACGCTGCCCGGCACGACCGACCGGCTCGCGCCGTCACCGGTCCAGCTGTAGCTGAAGCCGTCCGACACCTGCAGGATCTTCGGGTCGCTCGCGCTGTTCTTGCCGGACCACTGCTGCTCCAGCAGGTCGTAGATCTGGGCGCCGGTCATGTCCAGCGACACCAGGTAGTTGTTGAACGGCTGCACCGTGAAGGCGTCCGCGTAGGTCACCTCGCCGGCCTCGAGGTCGGCACGGATCCCGCCGGGGTTCATGAACGCCACGACCGGCACCTGTCCGTTCGTGACCGTCGAGTCGTCCGCGAGCTGGGCGTCGGCGATGAGGTCGCCGAGCGGGGACTCACCGGCGGCGGTGGCCTCACGCGTCACGGGGTCCGTGACCGTGCCGAGCACCTTGTTCGCGATCGGGGCGACCAGCTGCTCGTACTTCTGCACCAGGCGGGTCAGGTCCGGGGCCGGCGTCACGTCACGGGACACCAGCATGTTCGTGCCCGTGACCGAGGAGCGGACGATGTCCTGGGTGCGCCGGTCGTAGGTCAGCTCGGTGTCGGTGAACAGCCGGCCGTAGGACGAGGCCGACGTCACGAGCCGGTCGGCACCCGACGGGTCGGGCACGTTGCAGACGTAGGGCTCGTGGGTGTGCCCCGAGATGACCAGGTCGATCTCCGGCGAGAGTTGCTGCGCGATCGGCAGGATCGGTGAGCTGTCCTCGAGGTGGCCGCCCTTGCCGCAGGTGTAGTCGTAGGTCGGGTCGACCGCGTAGGTCGTGCCGTCGTCGGCCGTCCACTGCTCGCTCGCGGGGAAGCCGCCCTGGTGGATCAGCACGACGATCGCGTTGACGCCCTTGGCCCGCAGCTCCGGCACCAGGGCGTTGGCCGTCTCCACCTCGTCGTGGAAGTCCAGCCCGGCGACACCGGCAGCCGTGACGATGTTCGGGGTGTCCTCGAGGGTCATCCCGATGAAGCCGATCTTGGCGCCACGGATGTTCTTGACCCAGTAGGACGGCAGGATCGTGTCGTCGGTGCCCTCGTAGGTCACGTTGGCGGCGAGGTACTGGAAGTCGGCCCCGGCGAAGCTGCCGGTCGGGCACGAGTTCTGGTTGTTCTCGCCGTCGCCGTCGTCGAGGCAGCCACCGTCCTGCAGTCGCTGGATCTCCTGGTATCCCTCGTCGAACTCGTGGTTGCCGACCGCGGTCGCCTCCAGGCCGAGCTCGTTCATCGCCTCGATGGTCGGCTCGTCGTGGAAGGCGGCGGACAGCAACGGGGAGGCGCCCACGATGTCGCCCGCGGCCACGGTGATGCTGTTGCGGTGCCCCTGCCGTGCCTCCCGGAGGTGGGTGGCGAGGTTGGCGACGCCACCGGCCGACTGCTCCACGTCGACCGGCTCGCCGGTCTCCGGGTCGAGGGTGTGCCCGACGACGATCTGGCTCCCCGGCGGCTGGAGGTTCCCGTGGAAGTCGTTGAAGGACAGGATCTGGATGGGCATCGTCGGGCCGTTGGGCTTGCCGTGGCCAGGACCGTGGGCATGGCCGTGACCGTGCTGACCGCGGTGGTGCGCGCCGGCGGGGGTGGCCCAGGAGGCGGTGCTGCTGACGATGAGGCCGGTGGTGGCGGCCAGGCTGACCGCGAGGGCGCCGGTCAGGCGTCGGCTTCTTCTCGACATGGGTGTCTGTCTCTCCTCAGGGTGAAACGCCGTGACCGCTCCCCCGGTGGACGCGGCACCCGGTGCGCCGCGGAACGGCCCCGCGATCGCTGCAGGTTAGCGGTCCGGGCGGGCCGGCGGTAGGGCCCTCGTGATGGAATGCGGTCCATGCAGGTGGACGGAGCCGCTCGGCTCGACCCGGCGCAGGTCGAGCAGGTCCTCGAGCTCGCGGGCGCGGCGACGCGCGCCGACCAGGTCCGGCCGTTGTCGGAACAGACCCTGCTCCAGCTGCGCCCGGGAGCCGACCAGCAGCCGCAGGTCGTCCACCACCTGGTGCAGGAGGGCGACCGGCTGCTCGGCTATGCCCAACGCACCCCGGGCGCGGACGAGGGCGGCTCCTCCTCCGCCGAGGTCGTCGTCGCTCCCCGGGCGCGGCGCCGCGGGGTGGGCCGGGCACTGCTCGACACCGTCCTCGACGACGACGCCCACACCCGGGTGTGGGCCCACGGCGACCTCGAGGCCGCCCGCGCCCTGGCCGCCTCGGCCGGGCTGCGCAGCGTTCGGCAGCTGTGGCAGATGCGGCGGCCACTGCGCGGGGAGTGGAGCGAGCTGCCCGCAGCCGGCCTGCCGGACGGCTTCGTGGCCCGCTCCTTCGAGGCGGGCAGGACAGGTCCCGAGTCGGACGAGGAGGCGTGGCTCCGGGTCAACGCCCGTGCCTTCGCCTCGCACGCCGAGCAGGGGCGGATGAGCCGCGCGGACCTGGACCAGCGGATGGCCGAGCCGTGGTTCGACGCCAAGGGCTTCATCCTCGTCGACGACACCACCGACCCGTCCGCGCCGGCCGCCACGCTGGCGGCCTTCCACTGGACGAAGGTCGAACCACCGGAGGACGGACAGGGTCGCCCCACCTCTGGTGAGGTCTACGTCGTCGGTGTGGACCCGGCATACCAGGGGCGGGGACTGGGCAAGGCGGTGACGCTCCTCGGCCTGCAGCACCTGCGCTCCCTGGGCCTGGAGGAGGCCACGCTCTACGTCGACGGGGACAACGAGGCCGCCCTGGCCACCTACGCGCGGCTGGGGTTCGAGCGCTCCGCGGTGGACGTCATGTATGCAGCGCCGGACGCCGGCACGTGACAGGCGCGCCTCCGTGGGGCCCGTGACACAGTAGGCCCATGAGCCCCACGGGCGAGCCGCTGGCGGAGGACACCGGCAGCGGGTTCGACGACGAGGTCGCGACCCTGCCGGCCATCAGCGCGGTGCCCCGGCCGGCCGACGGCCGGTTCGCGCGCGTCGTCCCGGGGCTGCCGGCCGACGACCTCCCGGCCGACCGGTTCCTCGACCGCGAGATCTCCTGGCTGCAGTTCAACGAGCGGGTCCTGCAGCTCGCCGTGGACGGCAATGTGCCGCTGCTCGAACGTGCCCGGTTCCTGTCGATCTTCGCGAGCAACCTCGACGAGTTCTTCATGGTCCGTGTCGCCGGCCTCCAGCGCCGCATCGCGACCGGGCTCGCGGTGCGCTCGGCTTCCGGGCTCGAGCCACGGGAGGTGCTCGACGAGGTCTCGCGGACGGCGCACGAGCTGGCGACCCTGCACGCCCGCGTCTTCCACGAGCAGGTGCGTCCGGCTCTCGACCGCGAGGGCATCGTCATCGTCCGCTGGGAGGAGCTCGACGACGCGGAGCAGGAGTCGCTGCACGGCATGTTCCGGGAGCTGGTCTACCCGGTGTTGACCCCCTTGGCCGTGGACCCGGCCCACCCATTTCCCTACATCTCCGGGCTGTCGCTGAACCTCGCCGTCCTGCTCGCCCACCCCAAGACCGGCGCGGAGCACTTCGCGCGGGTGAAGGTGCCGCCGCTGCTCCCCCGGTTCGTGCGGGTGCAGGGCGGACCGGTCCACCCCGACGACGACGAGGAGCCGCGCGACGCCGCCCGATTCGTCCCCCTCGAGGACGTGATCGCGGCACACCTCGACCTGCTGTTCCCCGGGATGGACGTGCGCGAGCACTTCACCTTCCGGGTCACCCGCAACGAGGACCTCGAGGTGGAGGAGGACGACGTCGAGAACCTGCTCATCGCCCTCGAGAAGGAGCTGACCCGGCGCCGCTTCGGCCCCCCGGTGCGCCTCGAGGTGGCCGCGGACATCGACGACCACGTGCTGGACCTGCTGGTGCGCGAGCTGCGGGTCACCGCCGACGAGGTCTACCGGGTCCCCTCCCCGCTGGACCTGCGCGGCCTCGAGCTGCTCGCCGACCTCGAGCGCACCGACCTGCACTACCCGCCGTTCGTGCCGACGACCCATCCGGAGCTGTCCCCGGTGGAACGGGCCGCACCGAGCGACGTGCTGGACGCCGTCCGGCGGCGCGACCTGCTGCTGCACCACCCCTACGACTCGTTCTCCACCTCAGTGCAGGCCTTCCTCGAGCAGGCAGCCGCCGACCCCGCCGTCCTGGCCATCAAGATGACGCTCTACCGCACCAGTGGTGACTCGCCGATCGTCGACGCGCTGATCGACGCGGCCGAGGCCGGCAAGCAGGTCCTGGCCGTCGTCGAGATCAAGGCGCGCTTCGACGAGGTGGCCAACATCAGCTGGGCGCGCAAGCTGGAGCACGCCGGCGTACACGTCGTCTACGGGATGGTCGGGCTGAAGACGCACGCGAAGCTGTGCCTCGTGGTGCGCCAGGAGGCCGAGGGACTGCGCCGCTACTGCCACGTGGGAACCGGCAACTACAACCCGAAGACGGCCCGGCTCTACGAGGACCTCGGGCTCCTCACCTGCGACGACCAGGTCGGCGAGGACCTGACCCGGTTGTTCAACCAGCTCTCCGGTGTGGCCCCACGCAGCAAGTTCAAGCGGCTCCTGGTCGCCCCGCGCTCGGTCCGCAGCGGGCTCGTCGAGCGCATCAACGCCGAGGCGGAGCGGGCCCGGGACGGGGGAGACGGCCTGATTCGCTTCAAGCTCAACTCGATCGTCGACGAGCAGGTGATCGACGCGCTCTACCGGGCGTCCGAGGCGGGCGCCCGGGTCGACATCTGGGTCCGGGGCATCTGCGCCCTGCGCCCCGGGGTGCCGGGACTGTCCGACCGCGTCCGCGTGCACTCCGTGCTCGGCCGGTTCCTCGAGCACTCACGGGTGTTCTGGTTCGGCGGGGGCGGCGAGCCGGAGGTCCTGACCGGCAGCGCCGACCTGATGCACCGCAACCTCGACCGCCGCGTCGAGACCCTCGTGAGCGTGGAGGACCCCGCGCACGTGTCCGCGCTGGCCGAGCTGCTCGACCTGGGCATGAGCGAGCAGGTCTCGCGCTGGGAGCTGGAGGCGGACGGCCGCTGGACCCGGCACCACCTCGACGCCGACGGGCAGCCCCTGCAGGACGTCCAAGCCGTGCTGATCGCGCGCTACGCCAAGCGCCGCCGCAAGGCCCGCCGGCGCCGGACATGACCGGCGCGGACGGCGAGCCGTCCCACGAGACCGGGTGGCGGGCCGCGTTGGCCGGAGGCACCACCGTGCGCGCCGCCGGCGCGGTGCCGTGGCGCCGCCGGGCCGGCGTGCTCGAGGTGGGACTGGTCCACCGGCCGCGTTACGACGACTGGTCGTGGCCCAAGGGCAAGCTCGACCCGGGCGAGGGCTGGTGCGCGGCCGCCGTCCGCGAGGTCCTCGAGGAGACCGGCCTCACCGTCCGGCTGGGCCAGCCGCTGCCGGGGGCGCGCTACCGGACCACCACCTCGTCCGGGTGGCGCACCAAGCAGGTCCGCTACTGGGCCGGTGCCGTCGTGGGCGGAGGCGGCGAGCTGCTGCACGAGGTCGACGAGGTCGTCTGGCTGACGGCGTCCGAGGCCGATCGCCGGCTCAGCTACGCCCACGACCGTGAGCAGCTGCGCGCACTCGTCCGCGCCGAACGCGACGCGGCGCTACCGACCTGGCCGCTGGTGCTGCTGCGCCACGCGCACGCCCGCCCGCGCTCCCGCTGGTCCGGCCCCGACCGGGACCGGCCGCTCTCGGCCAAGGGACGTCGACGTGCGCGCCAGCTGGCACCGCTCCTGACCCCCTTCGGCGTCGGTCAGGTCGTCACCTCGTCCGCCACACGCTGCGTGGACTCGGTGCTGGACCTGAGCACGTGCCCGGGGGTGGAAACCGTTGCCGCCGAGGAGCTCTCGGTCGAGGCGGCTGCCGGTGGCACGGCGTCCCGCACGCCCGCCGACCTGTTGGGCGACGTCCTCGACAGAGGGCGCGCGCTCGTCCTGTGCACCCACGGTGAGGTGCTCCCCGACCTGCTCGAGGCCCTGGCCGAGATCGCCGAGGGCGACGTGGCCGAGCTGCTGCGGCGTGCGCGTGGGGAGTCGGCCAAGTCGGCCGTGGCCAAGGGGGAGGCGCTCGTCGTCCACCTGCGCGGCACCGGGGCGCACACCCGGGTGGTGGCGGCAGAGCGGCACCGGCCCTGATGGTCCGGCCGGCGAGACGTCCCCCGGTGTTCACCCCCCGTTCACCTCGCCGGTGACCGGCGGACACCTGCACTGCCTAGCGTCCTTGGTGTACGACGCGGGGTCGCCAGCGGGTGCCTCGCGAACGGCACACCAGAGAGGCACTGCCTGTGAAGCGCACCACCCTCGGCCGGGTCGCAGTCCCGGCCGCGGCCGTCCTGACGCTGGCCCTCGGCGGGTGCGGCGCGGCCAACGAGTCGGCTGCCGGGCCAAGCGGCGCGCCCGGTGGCGGCTCCGGGCTGACCGGGACCATCTCGGGCGCCGGCTCGAGCGCCCAGGCCGCGGCGATCGCCGCCTGGAAAGCCACGTTCGAGCAGGCCAACCCCGGCGTGACGGTGAACTACGACCCCGTCGGCTCCGGCGGTGGCCGGGAGCAGTTCCTGTCCGGCGGCGTGGACTTCGGGGGAACCGACGCCCACCTCACCGGCGATGAGCTGAAGCAGAGCCAAGAGCGCTGCGCTCCGGGCGAGCTGGTCGAGGTTCCCATCTACCTGTCCCCCATCTCCGTGGCCTACCACCTGGAGGGCGTCGACAACCTGCGGCTCGCTCCGACGACGCTCGCGAAGATCTTCTCGGGCGAGGTCACGACGTGGGACGACCCGGCGATCGCCAAGCACAACCCGGGCGCCGACCTGCCGGGCACCCGCATCACCCCCGTCCACCGCTCCGACGACTCGGGCACCACCGAGAACTTCACCGACTACCTCGCGCAGGCCGCGCCGAACGCCTGGCCGCACGAGGTCGCGGGAACCTGGCCGACCGGCGGCGGCGAGGCGGCGAAGGGCACCACCGGTGTCGTGCAAGCCATCCGGAGCGGCAACGGCGCCATCGGGTATGCCGACCACAGCCAGATCGGGGACCTCCCCTCGGTGAGGGTGAAGGTGGGATCCGAGTACGTCGCGGCCAGTGCCGACAGCGCCGCCCGCATCGTGGACGCCTCCTCGCGGGTGGACGGCCGAGGCAGGTACGACGCGGCACTGGACCTGGAGCGCACCACGACCCAGGCCGGGACCTACCCGATCGTGCTGGCCTCCTACCAGCTCTACTGCACCGCCTACGACGACCCGCAGACGACGAAGGTGGCCAAGGCGTGGCTTGGCTACATCAGCAGCGCCGAGGGGCAGCAGGTCGCGGCCGAGGCCGCCGGATCGGCCCCGCTGAGCGACAGCGGACGCCAACTGGTCACCGACGCCGTCGCGGCCATGGGGGCCAAGTGACCGCATCGACCGACACCGCGGCACCACGGCGGCGCTCCGCCGCCCCCCGGCGCCGCGGTGACCGCGTCTTCGCCGCGGTCAGCCGATCGGCCGCGACCCTGATCGTGCTCGTCCTCGCCGGAGTGGCGGGATTCCTGCTGTGGCAGGCGTGGCCGGCCCTGACCGCAGCACCGGGGGACGTGCGGGGCGGGCAGGGGCTGCTGCACTACATCGGGCCGCTGGCCTTCGGCACGGCACTGGCCTCCGCGATCGCCCTGGCCGTCGCGACTCCGCTGTCGATCGGGGTGGCACTGTTCACCACCCACTACGCGCCCCGGCGCCTGGCACGCGGGCTCGGTTACGCGATCGACCTGCTGGCCGCCATACCGAGCCTGGTCTTCGGTCTCTGGGGCATCCAGGTGCTCGCGCCGCGCTCGGTGCCGGTGGGGCACTGGCTCACCGAGCACCTCGGCTTCCTGCCCTTCTTCACCGGGCCTGCGAGCCAGACCGGCCGCACGATGCTGGTCGCCGGCGTGGTCCTCGCGATCATGGTGCTGCCGATCATGACCGCGGTGAACCGCGAGGTCCTCGGGCAGACGCCACGCGCCCTCGAGGAGGCCTCGTTGGCACTCGGCGCCACCCGCTGGGAGATGGTGCGGCAGGTCGTGCTGCCGCTCGGCCGCGGCGGGATCGTCTCCGGTGCCATGCTCGGCCTGGGCCGCGCGCTCGGCGAGACCATGGCGGTGGCCATCATCCTGTCGCCGTCGGCCCGCTACACCCTCGACCTCGTCGGGTCGGCGAGCTCGGGCACCATCGCGGCCGACATCGCCCTGCAGTTCCCCGAGTCCAGCGGGCTCGACGTCAGCACCCTGATCGCCTCCGGGCTCGTCCTGTTCGTCATCACCATGGCGGTGAGCGTCGCGGCCCGCGCGATCGCCCGAAGCGGCACCGGAGGACGCCGATGAGCCTGCTGCCCACCCTCCCCCCGCGCTCGCCCGAGCAGGAGGTCGAGCCCGCCGAGCCGAGCCGGTGGGGCTCCGGCGTCGTCGGCCGGGCCAGGCTGACCGAGCGGTCCTCGCTGCGGCGACGTGCCAAGGACCGCCTCGCGACGGTCGTGCTGACCGGCTTCTTCCTGCTCGCCCTCGTCCCCCTCGTCTCGGTGCTCGTCACCGTGGTCGGCGCGGGAGTGGAGCGGATGGACGCGCGGTTCTTCACCTGGTCGATGCGGGGCGTGGTCGGCGCGGGTGGGGGCGCCTACCACGCCATCGCCGGCACACTGGTCATCACGGCGCTCACCACGATCGCGTCGGTGCCCGTCGGGATCCTCACGGCCGTCTATCTCGTCGAGTACGGCCGCTCCAGCCGCCTGGCACGGACGGTGCGGTTCCTGGTCGACGTGATGACCGGCATACCGTCCATCGTGGCGGGGCTGTTCGCCTCCGCGCTCTTCGTCCTGTTCGTGGGCCCGGGGGCCCGGGCCGGCGTGATCGGTGCGGTCGCCCTCAGCGTCCTCATGGTCCCCGTCGTGGTGCGGTCGGCGGAGGAGATGCTGCGGCTCGTGCCGGACGAGCTGCGTGAGGCGTCACTGGCGCTCGGCGTCCCGACATGGCGGACCATCACCAGGGTGGTGCTGCCCACGGCCGCGGGCGGCATCGCGACGGGCGTCACGCTCGCCGTGGCGCGCATCATCGGCGAGACCGCGCCGCTGCTCGTCACTGTGGGCACGACCACCGGGACCAACCTCAACCCGTTCTCCGGGCGGATGGCGACCCTGCCCGTCTTCTCCTACTACTCCTGGGCGACGCCCGGCATCCCGATCGACGCCTACCTGGACCGCGCCTGGGCGGCTGCCCTGGTCCTCATCGTCGTCGTGATGCTGCTCAACCTGCTGGCGCGCTGGATCAGCCGCCGCTACTCCCCGCACACCGGCCGCTGACCCGGCCCGACCCACAGGATGCCCTGATGTCCAAGCAGATCGACGTCCACGACCTGTCCATCCACTACGGCTCGTTCACCGCGGTCCGGGACGTGTCCATGCGGGTGCCGCCGCGCTCGGTGACCGCCCTGATCGGGCCCTCCGGGTGCGGCAAGTCGACCTTCCTGCGCACCCTCAACCGGATGCACGAGCTGGTGCCCGGCGGGCGGGTCGAGGGGTCGGTACGCCTCGACGAGGACGACCTCTACGACCCGGGCGTCGACCCGGTGCAGGTGCGCCGTGTCGTCGGGATGGTGTTCCAGCGACCCAACCCGTTCCCGACCATGTCGGTGTTCGACAACGTCGCTGCGGGCCTGCGGCTCAACGGGATCCGCGACAAGAAGCTGCTGGCCGAGCGCGTGGAGAGCTCGCTGCGCGGGGCGAACCTCTGGCGGGAGGTACGCGACCGCCTCGGCGAGCCCGGCGGCGGGCTCTCCGGTGGCCAGCAGCAGCGGCTGTGCATCGCCCGCGCCATCGCCGTGCAACCGGAGGTGCTGCTCATGGACGAGCCCTGCTCCGCGCTGGACCCCGTCTCGACGCTGGCCGTCGAGGAGCTGATCGCCGAGCTGCGCGCCCGCTACACGATCGTCATCGTCACCCACAACATGCAGCAGGCAGCACGGGTCTCGGACCGGACGGCCTTCTTCAACGTCGACGGGCGCGGCGGTCCCGGGCGGCTCGTGGAGATCGGCGAGACCGCAGGCATCTTCAACGATCCGGAGCAGCAGGCGACGCAGGACTACATCGCGGGCCGCTTCGGCTGACCGGCCCCGCCCGGGTGTGCTCGTCTCAGCCTTCTTTGCTCGGGCCAGGCCGCCTCGAGGGGAGCGCGGGGCGGCCTGGGACGAGCACGCGTCTGTGGACAGCCGCAGCGGGCAGCACCGTTGTCGGGACAGGGTGTCCCCATGCCCCGCGACCCGGACCTCCCGCCGCTGTTCTCCCGCACCGAGGCGATCGCCGCGGGCATGACCCGGCACCAGGTGGCGAACAGGGTGCGGACGCAGGCCTGGCGCGCGCTGCGCCGTGACGTCTACTGCCGCACCGCCCTGTATGACGAGCTGTCGCCCCGCGACCAGCACCTCCTGGCGGTCCTGGCCACCCTGCGGACGCGTGGGGACGACGAGCTGGCAAGCCATCTCAGCGCCGCCTGCGTGCTGGACCTCCCGCTGCCACTGGACCACCCCGACGAGGTCGTCACCCTCACCTGCACCGACATCTCGCGGTCCACCCGCCACTACCCTCGGCTGCTCGTGCAGGTGGCCAGCACGGGCGACCGGGAGCGGACGGTGCGGCACGTCAGCGTCGCCGGTCACCGGGAGCCGGTGCGGATGACCACCGCCGCCCGCACCGTCGCGGACAACCTGCGCCACCTGCACACCCCGGACGGAGTGGCCCTGGCGGACGCGGCCCTGCGCCGGGAGCTGACCAGCCACGAGGCGGTCAGTGCGGCGCTCGACCGCCAGTCCGACTGGCCGTATGCCGAGCGCGGCCACCTGGCGGCCCGGCTGGTGGACCCGCGCCGGGAGACCTGGCTGGAGAGCCACTCGTTCGTGCGCCTGCACCTGCTGGGGCTGCCGATGCCCGAGCCGCAGGTCGTCATCCGGGACGGCAAGGGCGAGCCGGTCGCTCGGGTCGACGGCTGGTTCGACGACTGCGCGCTGGTGCTCGAGGCGGACGGGCGGGAGAAGTACTTCCTCGGCGAGGACGGCCTGCCTCCCGATCTCGACGCCGGTGCCGACGAGCTGCGCCGTCGCCTGGCCCGATCGATGGAGCAGCAGAGCCGGCGGGAGCGCACCCTGCGCGACCTCGGGGTCGGCATCGAGCGGTGGGGGACGAACGACGCGGTCCGGCACACCCGGGACCTGCTGGCCCGCCTCCAGGCCGCGCGAGCGCGAGGCGACCGGAGCCGGTTCCGCGGACACACGACATACCTGCCGTCACCACCGTGGCTGGAACCGGCTCGGCGGCGCGCCAGCTAGCCGCGTGTGCTCGTCTCGGGCCGCGTTCGGAGTGTCCAGGAGCGGCCTGAACCGAGCAAAGAAGGCCGAGACGAGCACACCCCGGAAGAGCGCGGTATCAGGTGACCAGGTGGAGGACCAGGTAGCCGATCGCGGCGACGATGCCGGCCCCCGGGAAGGTCACCACCCACGCGGCGATGATGTTCCACGCGACGCCCCAGCGGACGGCGGACAGGCGCTTGGTGGCGCCGACGCCCATGATGCTCGAGGTGATGGTGTGCGTGGTCGAGATCGGCGCGTGGAACCCGATGCCGGCGATGTAGAGGATCGCGGCGGCGGTCGTCTCGGCCGCGAAGCCCTGCGGGGGCGTGAGGTGGATGATCCGACGGCCCAGGGTGCGCATGATCCGCCAGCCGCCGGAGTAGGTGCCGGCCGAGATCACCAGCGCCGAGGTGACCTTGACCCACCACGGGATGGTCGCGCCCTCGTGGTAGCCGCCGACGCTGAGGGCCAGCACCACGATCCCCATGGTCTTGGCGGCGTCCTGCAGGCCGTGGCCGAGCGCCATCGCCGCCGCGGAGATGGTCTGGGCCGTCCGGAACCCCCGGGAGACCCGGCCCGGGTTCGCGCGCCGGAACAGCCACAGGATGGCCGCCATGGCGAGGAAGCCGAGGACCACGCCCGCGATCGGCGAGACGATCATCGGGATGATGATGCTGTCGACGATGCCCCACCACAGCACGGTCGTCCCGGCCGCGATCGAGGCGCCGGCCATCCCGCCGATCAGGGCGTGCGAGGAGGAGGAGGGCAGGCCGTACCACCAGGTGAGCAGGTTCCAGCCGATGGCGCCGATGAGCGACGCCGCGACGATGATCAGGCCCTGCCGGCCCCCGGGCGGGTCGATGATCCCCGATCCCACGGTCTTGGCCACGCCCTCACCGAGGAACGCACCGGCGAGGTTGCACAGCGCGGCCATCGCGAGCGCGATCCGCGGCGTGAGAGCCCGGGTGGACACCGACGTGGCGATGGCGTTCGCGGCGTCGTGGAAGCCGTTGGTGTAGGTGAAGCCCATCGCCAGGACGATGACGAGGGCAACCGGCAGCCACTCCACGGCCGGCTCACGACTCCTTGACGGCGATGCTCTCGACCGTGTTGGCCACGGTCTCGAAGGCATCGGCGGCCGACTCCAGCTCGTCGATCACTTCCTTGAGCTTGAGGATCGAGATCGCGTCCGAGCCGTCGTTGAACATCTCGGCCAGCAGGCGCCGGTAGATCTGGTCCGCCTGGTTCTCCAGGCGGTTGATCTCGATCCAGTACTCGGACAGGTCCTGCATCGACCGCAGGCGGGGCATCGCCTCGGCGGTCAGCTCCGACATCCGGCACAGCACCTCGACCTGCGACGCAATCGCGTCGGGCAGGGTGCCGATCTGGTAGAGCACGATCAGGTCGACCGCGGCCTCCATGTGGTCCATGCAGTCGTCGAGGTTCGACGCGAGGGAGTAGATGTCCTCCCGGTCGAAGGGCGTGATGAACGAGCTGTTGACCTTGCGCATGATCGCGTGCGTGGACTCGTCGGCGGCGTGCTCGTGGTCCCGCATGCGCTTGGCGGACGCCTCACGCTCGTCGATCTCCACGCCGAGCAGCGTCGTCAGCTCCTGCGAGCCGTCGACCAGGTGCTTGGCCTGCTCGGCGAACATGTCGTAGAAGCTGTTGTCCTGCGGAGTGAGGCGAAAACCCACGGGAATCTCCGGTCATCGGGATGGTGGCCGTAAGCGATGCTAAGGGCAGCGAGGTCGGCCGGCACAACCCGGCGCCGCATGCCGTCGCCCGAGGTCACCCGGCCGGCGGGCCGGGGGCGGCACCAGAACCGGCATCGGTGCAGGTGGCACGGCGTGTTGACTCCTCCGTGGCGTGGCTCAGGCCGGTCCGGGGGCCGACTCCCCGTGAGCGGGGTCACGTCCGGTCTCGCCCGGTGCCGGCACGGAGGCCGCGGTGTCGTCACCGGCGACCGTCGGCTCCTCCTCGGCCGACTCCACGCCGAGGAGCCGGTCGATCTCCCCCTCGCACAGCGGTCCCTCGCTCTCGCTGGCCGCGGCCACCAGGTCGCCGACCAGCTCGATCTCGGACTGCAGTGCGGAATCGGTGAGGGGATCTCCGCCCGCGCCCTCGCCTGTCATGCGCCAAATGTAGCCGCTGCGGCCGGGAAGTGGCGGCTGACCGACGGGAACTGGGGACGAACGGCGGGAAACCGGTTCCCGACGGGGTGGATGCGGTCCCGGTCGTCCACCCGGGACGGTGGGGGACGGTGGGGAGTGTTGCGCCGGGCCGGGAGCGCCTCACGGCGCACGGCCGCTCGTAGCGGCGAATTTTGGGACCCGGGGCTGCCGCGGCCCGGCGCACGGAAACTCTAACTCCCCCGGGGGCGCGTGTGTTCCCGTAGTCCGCCGTTTCTGTGGACGACGTCCCTCCCGGGCCCACCGACACGGACGGTATGCGGTGTGCTCAGGTCAGGTCGCCCGCGCGCCACAGCCGCGCGCACCGTTCCAGGTCCTCGCCGGTGCCCAGCAGGGCGGCCGCACGCCGAGTGCGGCGGCTCGCGTCCGCCGGGTCGTCGAGGTCCCGCTGGTCGGCGAGCGAGGCGCGGCCGGCGGAGACGACCCGGCAGAAGGCGGCTGCCCGCTCCAGGGCGATCGCGAGGTCCCCCTCGAAGACGCCGGTGAGGATCGCGTCGGTCAGGTCGCGCAGCTCGTCCGGTCCGGGCGGCTCAGCGACACCGGCGACGACGTGCGGCACGTCCGCGAAGCAGATTCCCGCGGCATAGTCCCGGCTCGCCTCGTGCGGGTCCCGCCGGACCCACTCGCGCAGGGCGTAGAGCCGCCAGAGTGCGCCCGGCAGGCTGCGTCCCGGACGGTCGGCCCACAGCTCGGCGAGCGTGTCGAGCCCGAGCTCCTCGACGAGGGCCACGAGCCGTGCGGTGACCTGGGGGTCGCGGGCCGCGCGGCCGGTGCCGACGATGACCGCCGCCGTCTGGTGGGCGGCCTCGGCCACCTCAGCCGGGTCGAGGGCACCGGCGTGCTGGTCCATCGTGTCGGGGGTGAACAGCGCGGGCCGACGGGGGCGACCGGGTCCGGGGCTCTCAGGCACGGGCCGATCGTCCCACGTACCGGACCCGGCGGCCGACCGCGCTGCCGCGCACGGCCGGCCTTGACCGCGTCACGGCGCCCGTCAGCCGGGCGGGTCGTTCAGCGGCTTGCCGCCGCCGTCACCGCCGGCACCGCCGGTGTCGTTGCCGTTGCCTGCGGTCTCGTCCCGCTCGGGCGGGCCGAACCGGCCGCGGGACAACTGCACCGCACGGCCCTCGGCGACCGCCTCGCGCAACGCCCGGCGGAACCGACCCGGCCCCCAGTAGCGGGCACCCACGACGCGGGAGAGCCCGTCGTCGGTGAGGGGGCCGCGATCGCCCAGGGCTCGGGAGATCTGCTCGATCTCGTTGTCCAGCGCCGAGGGGGGCTCGGTCGTGTCCGCCACGGACATCCGCGGCGCGGCCATGCGGCCGGGCGCGGGGCCGGGGCGGTAGCGGGCAGCGCCCGTGGTGCTCTCGCGCTGCTGCCGCTCCTGGCGTGCCGCGATCCGTTCGTCGCGCTCACGACGAGCCCGCTCCTCGTCCGTCTCCTCGCGCTCGCCCCCGGCGGTCTCGCCGGTGTCCTCGTCGCCGGCCTCGGCCTGCTGGCCCGCAGCCTGTCCGGTCTCCTGCTGCTCGTCGGCCTCCTCGGCCGTGAGCGGCATGGCCAGGTCCTCCAGCTTGGCCCGCTCGGCCTTCACGCCGAAGAAGATCTCGACGACGCCGCCGAGGGTCATGACGGCGGCGCCGATGAGGAAGGCGACGGCGATCAGTTCCTCGCGGCCGGATTCGATGAACCGGCCGAACAGCAGGGGACCGCTGATACCGCCGACCGCGGTGCCGATCGCGTAGAAGAACGCGATCGCCAGCGCACGGGTCTCCATCGGGAAGATCTCGCTCACGGTGAGGTAGGCGGCGCTGGCGCCGGCCGAGGCGAGGAAGAAGGTGAGCATCAGGATGCCCTGGAACGTCCAGACACCGCCCACGTCCCAGACCATGACACCGGCGAGCACCACGGCGATGACCGCGGAGCCGATGTAGGTGCCGGAGATCATCGGCTTGCGGCCGACGGTGTCGAAGAGCCGTCCGAGCAGCAGCGGCCCGAGCAGGTTCCCGACCGCGAACAGGATGAAGAAGATCGGGATGGTGCTCGAGGAGATCCCGTAGGCCGTGCTCAGCAGGGTGCCCAGGTCGAACGTCACCCCGTTGTAGATGAACGCCTGGCCGATGAACAGCGCCAGGCCCAGGATGGCCCGTTTCGGGTAGAGCTTGAAGGCGACCTTGGCGATCTCGGTGAACGGGATCGTCTCGCGCTGCCGGACGGTCAGGCTGTCCTCCGGCTCGGGCAGGTCCTCCCCCGTGTCCTCCTCGACATCTCGTTCGATGTCACCGACGATCTGCTCGGCCTCGTCCTCCCGACCGTGGATGAACAGCCAGCGCGGGCTCTCCGGCACGTGCCGCCGGACGAGCAGGACCAGCAGCCCGATCACGGCACCGAGGGCGAACGCGACGCGCCAGCCCAGGTCCTTCGGCAGGATGGCCGGGTTCAGCAGCAGGAGCGCCACCGCAGCGCCGATCGCGGACCCGGCCCAGTAGGAGCCGTTGATCGTCAGGTCGACCCGGCCACGCACGCGGGCCGGAATCAGCTCGTCGATCGCCGAGTTGATCGCGGCGTACTCCCCACCGATGCCGGACCCGGTGAGGAACCGCATCAGGTAGAAGTACCAGGGCGCGAAGGCGAAGGCGGTGGCCACCGTGGCGAGGATGTAGATGGTCAGGGTCAGCAGGAAGAGCTTCTTTCGGCCGAAGCGGTCGGTGAGCTGGCCGAAGAAGAGGGCGCCGACGCAGGCGCCCACGATGTAGATGGCGGCGGCCGTCCCGATCTGCGACGCCGAGATCTCGATCCCGCTGCCGTTCTCGGTCAGGCGGGCAGCGACGTTGCCCACCATCGTGACCTCGAGGCCGTCCAGGATCCAGACGCTGCCGAGGCCGATCACCACGCGCCAGTGGAACCTCGACCACGGCAGACGGTCGAGCCGTGACGGTACTTGTGTCGTGATCGTGCCGGTCTGCACGCTCATCCGCAGCCACCTCCGGACATCGGGCAGTCGTTCGCTTCCCGAGCAAAGCCGCGGTGTGTCGCCCGGACACGCCGCATCCTGCGTCGTACCCGACTCTCCGGGAGTTACTCGCCGGTCACCGCTTCGGCTTGCGGAAGAGCCGCCACAGCCGCAGCGGGAACATGCCGAGGAATGGGGCTCGCTGCCCGATGTCGTCGCTGTCCCGGTGGTCGAAGGCCGCCGCGAACTTCTGCGCCTCGGCGGCGGACCCGTAGGTCTTCGAACCCGACTGCCCGCCGCACCGTTCGCAGGCCCACGACATGGTGGGGCCCTCCGCCCCGAACCGGACCTCGTGCCCGAGCAGGCGGCACTTCCACATGCCGCTCACCCTGCCGCACGAGGGCCGAGGACGCACGCCGAGCGGGCCGGCAGGGCCACGACCCCGTCGTCGCCGACCACCGTCGCCCCCACCCACGCGAGCACGACGGCCACCGTGGACCGGTCGGTCGCCGGGAGGTGGGCGTCGACGGCGCGCTCCTCGTCGCCGAGGTTGACCAGCACCCGGTGTCGCCCGCGCTCGACGACCACCGTCCGGGCGTCGTGGTCGTGGTGGACGACGACCTGGTCCAGGTGCGGGTCGCGCAGGTCCGGTCGTGCTCGTCGGGCGGCGAGCAGCCCGGCATACCACCGCAGCAACCGGACGTGCGCGTCCTCGGCAAGCTCGTTCCAGTCCAGCGTCGACGCGGCGACGGTGGCCGGGGACTGCGGGTCGGGCACCTCGGCCTCCCAGCCGTGCGAGGCGAACTCGGCCCGCCGCCCCTGCCGGATCGCCTCCACCAGCTCCGGTTCCTCGTGGTCGGTGAAGAACTGCCACGGCGTGCCGGCGCCCCACTCCTCCCCCATGAACAGCATCGGGGTGTAGGGACTCGTCAGCAGCAGCGCGGCACCACAGGCGAGCGTGCCGGCGTCGACGAGCTGGGACAGCCGATCCCCGGACGCGCGGTTGCCGACCTGGTCGTGGGTCTGCAGCGACGCGACGAAGCGCCACCCGGGCTGTCGCTCGCGGTCCACGGGCTGCCCGTGCGTCCGGCCGCGGAAGCTGGACCAGGTCCCGTCGTGGAAGAAGGGGGTGGTGAGCACCTTCGCCAGTGCCGTCGGGTCCGCGAAATCCGCGTAGTAGCCGTGCGACTCGCCGGTCATCACCACGTGGAGGGCGTGGTGGACGTCGTCCGCCCACTGGGCGTCGATGCCCGAGCCACCCCCGAGGGAACCCACCCGGGTGCGCGGCAGCACCGTGCGGGGGTCGTTCCGGTCCGACTCGGCGATGAGCCACAGCGGCCGCCCGAGGTCCTCGGCGAGTCCGTCCACCGTGCCCGACAGCTCCTCGAGGAAGGACATGGCCCGGTCGTCGTCGTGCAGCGCGTGCACCGCGTCGAGCCGTAGCGCGTCGACGTGGAAGTCGCGCAGCCACTGAACCGCGTTGTCGATGAAGAAGGCCCGGACCTCGTCGCTGCCCGGTCCGTCCAGGTTGACCGCGTCGCCCCAGGGGGTGGCGTAGGCGTCGGTGAAGTACGGACCGAACTCAGCGAGGTAGTTGCCACTCGGCCCCAGATGGTTGTACACGACGTCAAGGCACACCCCGAGCCCGCGCCAGTGGCACGCCTGGACGAAGCGGTGGAGAGCCTCCGGGCCGCCGTAGGGCTCGTGCACGGCATACAGGTCGACACCGTCGTAGCCCCACCCGTGCTGCCCCGGGAAGGCGGCCAGGGGCATCAGCTCCACCATCGTCACCCCGAGCCGGACGAGGTGGTCCAGGCGCTCGACCGCGCTGTCCAGGGTCCCCTGCTCGGTGAACGTGCCCACGTGGAGCTCGTAGACGACGCCACGCTCGAGATCGGTTCCGTCCCAGTGGTCGTCGTCCCAGGCCAGGTCCGCGGGGTCGAACCAGGTCGACGGTCCGTGCACCCCGTGGCGCATCCGGCGAGCGCGGGGATCGGGCCGGCTCGCGCCGCCGTCCAGGCTGAAGGCGTAGTCGGTGCCGCCGCGGAGGGGCTGCGGTGCGCTCCACCAGCCGCGCTCGCCCCTCGCCATCGGGATACGCTCCTCCCCGACCACGAGGTCCACCCGATCCTGCGCCTTCGGTGCCCAGACCGCCGGTGCCGCCATCTGCGTCGCTCCTTCCTCGTCCTGCTCCCCTCGTCGTGCTCCGTCGCCCCCGAGGACGCAGCCTGCTACCCGCGGACCAACAGCGCGACCGGACCGTCCGCCAGGAGGTCCGCCCACCGGAGCGCCCCTCCCCGGTGCTGCCGACCGCCCACCCGGTCGACCCATTCCCCCTCGGGCAACGGCAGGACCGCGTCGCCCCAGCCGCCCTCCCGGCGCAGGGCGTGCGGAAGCCGGGTCACGACGCAGGCGACGTCGTCCCCGCGCAGGTGCGCGAGTCCCGCTCCCCGCCCGGGCACCAGTGGCGTGAAGGCCGCGCCGTCACCGAAGGACTGCGGCCGCTCGCGACGCACCCGCAGGGCGTGCGCGGTGACGGCCAGCTTCTCGTCGGCGAGGTCGGCGGGTGCGCCGCCGCCGTCGAGCCGGGACAGCCGCTGCGACCGGTCCACGTAGTCGACGGGACGCCGGTTGTCCGGGTCGACGACGGAGAGGTCGACGAGCTCGCAACCCTGGTAGACGTCCGGCACGCCGGGGAGGGTGAGCTGCAGCAGCTTGGCCGCCAGGGTGACCGCCCGGATCGCCGCTCCGCTGCTGTCGACCGCCGCCTGCACCGCGTCGTGAACCGGTCCGCCCCGCAGCCAAGTGGACGCGAGGTCGAGCACCCGTTGCTCGTAGGCGGGGTCGCCGTCGACCCAGGCGGTGCGCTGCTTGCCCTCCCGCAGCGCCTTGAGCAGGTAGTCGTGCACCCGCTGCTCCTCGATGAAGCCGGTGCCCACGAGGGTCTGCCAGACCAGGTGGGCCGTCTCGGCGTCCACGTTCGCGTCCTCGGCGGCTGCCGCGGCAGCGGCAGAGCAGCGCTCCCAGGCGGAGCGGTCTCCCGCGACCGCGAAGATGCGCGCCCGGACGTCCTCGGACCGCTTCGTGTCGTGGGTCGACAGGGCGGTCAGGCCGAGCGGCCAGCGCTCGTGCTGGCGACCGGCCCACCCGTACAGGTCCCCGATGCAGAACTCGGCGCTGCGGCCGGGGTCGCCGCCCACCTCGTTGCGGGCGACCTGCCGGTGCCAGCGGTAGAATGCCGTGTCCTCGATCCCCTTGGCCATCACCGGTCCGCAGGTCTGCTGCAGGCGCACGGCGAAGTCCGCGGCGGCACCGTTCGCCGGGTCCGGCCGGGCGGCGAGCACGGCGAGCGAGCCGAGCTCGGGAGCGAGGTCGGGCCGCGCCTCGCGCGCCCGGCCCACTGCGTCGTCGAGGTGGCTCAGGGCCAGCGGGCTGGGCAGCTCCCCGGGGCGGACATAGGCCCGGTAGACCTGGAAGCCGACCAGCAGCTCGGTGATCGCGTCCCGGAGCCGGACGGGCTCCGCGTCCGGGAGGCAGGTGCCGGCGGATCGGTGCAGGCGTGCCACCTCCGGCCGCAGCAGCTCGTCGGTGACGAGCCGCTTGGAGGCCTCCACGACACGGGACAGCGAGGGGTCCCCGCCGGCCGCCACCCAGGCCTGGCTCACGACGTCGCTGTTCGCCGGGTCGACCAGCGCGCCCTGGACCGCGCGCAGCGCGTCGTAGCCGGTGGTGCCGGCGACAGGCCAGTCGTCCGGCAACGGCTCGTCGCCCTCGAGGATCTTCTCCACCCAGATGGGCGTCCCGGGGCGGAGCGCGTCCCGCAGCCGCTCGAGGTAGCCCCGGGGGTCGGCGAGGCCGTCGGGGTGGTCGATCCGGAAGGCGTCGACCAGGCCCTCGTGGTGCAGGTCGACGAGCAGGCGGTGCGTCGCCTCGAAGACGTGTGGCAGCTCGACGCGGACCCCGATGAGCTGGTCGACCTCGAAGAAGCGCCGGTACCCGAGGGCCTCCTCCGCCTCACGCCAACCGGCCAGCCGGTAGTGCTGGCGATCCAGGAGCGCGGCGAGGTCCTGCCGCTCGAGCCGGGGCGGGTCGGCCACCTCGTCCCAGGTCCCGGCGGCGAGCGGGAAGGCGTGGTCGTGGTAGCGGACCACCCACTCGCCGGCGTGCGGCCCCTCCTCCAGCCGGTCGACCCGGAGCTCCCCGGAGTCGAGGGTGGCCTCGAGCGGCTCCCCGAGCAGCGGCAGGCCGAGCCGGCCCTCGCCGTCCTCCCAGTCGATGTCGAACCAGTCCGCGGTCTCGGCGTCGCGTCCCTCGCGCAGGACCTGCCACAGCGGCTCGTTGGTCCACTCGGGCGCGACGAAGGCCATGTGGTTGGGGACCACGTCGACCACGACGCCCAGCCCGTGCTCGCGAGCGGTGGCGACCAGGGACCGGAACCCGGTCTCCCCGCCGAGCTCGGGAGACACCCGGGTGTGGTCGAGGACGTCATACCCGTGCATCGAGCCGGGCACGGCCGCCAGGATCGGGGACAGGTAGAGGTGGGAGACGCCGAGCCGGGTCAGGTAGGGCACCTGCTCGGCCGCGTCGGCGAAACCGAACCCCGCGTGCAGCTGGAGCCGGTAGGTCCCGGTCACCGCAGGGCGTGCCCCACGGGCGCTCGTCTCGGCGGCGGTGGCGCTCGTCATCCGGTCCCCTCGTCGTGTGCTCGGCCAAGGCTAGTGTGCTCGCTTGGGGCCGCATTCTGGCGCACTCGAGGCGGTCTGGGGCGCGCAATGCGGCTCGAGACGAGCAGATCCCGCGGCAGCGGGGCGCGGGTCAGGCGTCGAGGCGGGCGAAGCCGGTCACCGTCAGGGCCGCCTCGCCCACCTCGTCGGAGGCGTCGAGGTCGACCTCCGCGGTGATCGCCCAGTCGTGGTCGCCCTCGGGGTCGTCGACCACCTGCCACACGTGCCAGGTGCGGCCGGCGCTGCGGACCTGCAGCAGCGCGGGCCCGCGGGCGTCCGGGCCGGTGCCGATGTCGTCGTGCTCGTCGTAGTAGGCCGCGAGCGCCTCGTCCCACGCGTCGGCGTCCATGACCACGTCGCGCGGCGGGTCGGTGAGCGCCGCCGCCTGCGCCTCCAGGTCCCCGAGCTCGTCCGGCCTGTCGAGGGCTGCGAGCTCGACGCGGCGGAACATCGCGTTGCGCACCAGGACGCGGAAGGCCCGCTCGTTGCCGGTGATCGGCTTCACCTCCGGGGCGGCGGCGTCCTCCCCCTCGAGGATGCGCCCGACCGCCTCGGGATCGGTGAGCTGCTCCCACTCGTCGAGCAGGCTGGAGTCGGTCTGGCGGACCAGCTCGCCGAGCCACTCGATGAGGTCGGTGAGCTCCTCGGTGCGCACCGACCCCGGCACCGTCTGCCGCAGCGCCCGGTAGGCGTCGGTCAGGTAGCGCAGCACCAGGCCCTCGGAGCGCGCCAGCCCGTAGAACCGGACGAACTCCCCGAACGTCATCGCCCGCTCGGACATGTCTCGCACCACCGACTTCGGCGACAGCGCCGTGTCGGCGACCCAGGGGTGGCTCTGCCGGTACATCTCCAGCGCCGCCGTCAGCAGCTCCTCCAGCGGCTTGGACCAGCTGACCTCCTCCAGCAGCTCCATCCGCTCGTCGTACTCGATGCCCTCGGCCTTCATCGCGGCGACCGCCTCACCACGCGCCTTGTGCTCCTGTGCCCGGAGCACCTGCCGTGGGTCGTCCAGGGTCGCCTCGAGCACCGAGACCACGTCGAGGTGGTATGCCGGAGCCTCCGGATCCAGCAGCTCGAACGCTGCGAGCGCGAACGGTGAGAGCGGTTGGTTGAGTGCGAAGTTCGGCTGCAGGTCCACCGTGAGAGCGACGGTGCGGCCGTGCTCGTCGGGCTCGTCCAGCCGGCGGACCACTCCTGCGGCCAGCAGCGCCCGGTAGATCGCGATCGCCCGCCGCACCAACCGGGCCTGGTTCCGCGGCTCCTCGTGGTTGTCGCGCAGCAGCCTGCGCATCGCCTCGAACGGGTCGCCGGGCCGGGCGATGACGTTGAGCAGCATCGAGTGGGACACCCGCATCCGGGACACCAGCGGCTCCGGCTCGGCCGCCACGAGCCGCTCGAACGTCTTCTCGCTCCAGCTGACCGTGCCCTCGGGCGGCTTCTTGCGCTGGACCTTGCGCCGCTTCCTCGGGTCGTCCCCGGCCTTGGCCAGCGCCCGCTCGTTCTCGATCACGTGGTCCGGGGCCTGCACGACGACGTAGCCGGACGTGTCGTACCCGGCGCGGCCGGCACGACCCGCGATCTGGTGGAGCTCGCGCGCCTTGAGCACCCGCTGCCGGCTCCCGTCGAACTTCGTCAGCCCGGTGAACACCACCGTGCGGATCGGCACGTTGATGCCGACGCCGAGCGTGTCCGTGCCGCAGATGACCTTGAGCAGCCCCGCCTGGGCAAGGGTCTCGACGAGCCGGCGGTACTTCGGCAGCATCCCGGCGTGGTGCACCCCGATCCCGTGGCGCACCAGGCGCGACAGCGTCCTGCCGAAGCCGGCAGAGAACCGGAAGCCGCCGACCAGCTCGGCGATCCGGTCCTTCTCCTCCCGGGTACACACGTTGATGCTCATCAGCGCCTGCGCCCGCTCGAGGGCCGCCGCCTGGGTGAAGTGGACGACGTAGACGGGCGCCTGGTGGGTGGTCAGCAGCTCCTCGAGCGTCTCGTGCAGCGGCGTGAGGGCGTAGGAGAAGGACAGCGGCACCGGCCGCTCGGCCGAGCTGACCACCGCGGTCTCCCGCCCGGTGCGCAGCGCCAGGTCGCGCTGGAAGCGGGTGACGTCGCCGAGGGTGGCCGACATCAGCAGGAACTGGGCCTTCGGCAGCTCGAGCAGCGGCACCTGCCAGGCCCACCCGCGGTCCGGCTCGGCGTAGAAGTGGAACTCGTCCATGACGACCTGGCCGATGTCGGCGTCCGGCCCCTCCCGCAGCGCCACGTTGGCCAGGACCTCGGCA
>DASSKF010000001.1:0-8502 GCA_035690725.1 Segeticoccus sp. | reverse complement strand
CTCCTACAGCGTGACCAAGGGTGTCGACCAGGTCGTCCCGGTCGACGTCTACGTGCCGGGCTGCCCGCCCCGGCCCGAGGCGCTCCTGCAGGGGATCGTCAAGCTGCAGGAGAAGATCGCGGCCGAGGCCCTGCCCGACCGCTCCCGCGCGCGCCCCCGCCGGCTGGCCCGAGCCGCCGAGCTCACCCGCCCCGTGCTCACCCCGCGTCGGCGCACCGAGCACGAGGTCGGTGACACCTGGTGAGCACCGACGCCGGGGGGACGCGCTGTCGTGAGGTTCCGGCCGCCGAGTGGCACGAGGCCGTCGCGGCCGCACGGTCGGACGGCTTCGACTTCTTCGACTGGCTGACGGCGGTCGACCAGACCGACATCGACGTCGAGGCCGAGGGGGAGACCGCGGGCTTCGACGTCGTCTGCCACCTGGTGGCGACGAGTTCCGTGCCCCGGGGTGCGGCAGCCGGCGAGGGGCTGCGGCACACCCTGCTCCGCACCCGGGTCCCCGAGGGTGCCGCCGTCGCCAGCCTCACCGACCTGTTCCGCGGGGCGGCGTGGCACGAGCGCGAGACCCACGAGATGTTCGGGCTCGACTTCACCGGCTTCGAGGACGGGACCGGCCTGGGCCTGCGGCCGCTGCTGCTGCCGCACGGCTTCGAGGGCACCCCGCTGCGCAAGTCGTTCGTGCTCGCCGCCCGCGCGAGCAAGCCGTGGCCCGGTGCCAAGGAGCCGGGGGAGAGCGAGGCGACGCCCCGGCGCGGCAAGCGGCGACGGATGCAGCCACCCGGCGTGCCCGACCCGGAGTGGGGTCCCCGGTGAGCGGGGTGGAGATCGTGCTGCGCACGGTCGGCGTGCTCGTCGCGTTCCTCGTGCTGCCGCTGCTCGTCGGGCAGACGGAGCACAAGGTGATGGCGCACATGCAGGGCCGGCTCGGACCGATGTACGCCGGCGGGTTCCACGGCTGGGCGCAGCTGGTCGCCGACGGGGTGAAGTTCGCCCAGAAGGAGGACGTCATCCCGCGCGCCGCCGACAAGGGCGTGTTCCGGCTGGCGCCCGCCGTCTCGCTCGTGCCCTACCTCGTCGCGCTGTCGGTCATCCCGCTCGGCGCCGAGGTTGTCGGGGCCCCGGTGCCGGACGCGCTGCTGTTCGTCCTCGCCGCCCTCGCCGTGGGCATCCTCGGCACCCTGATGGCGGGGTGGTCCAGCGCCAACAAGTACTCCCTGCTCGGCGCGATGCGTGCCGGCGCGCAGCTGCTGAGCTACGAGCTGCCGATGGTCCTCGCCGCCGCGTCGGTCGCGCTCGCCGCCGGAACCCTCTCGCTGACCGGCATCGTCGCGGAGTGGGACTGGTGGTGGCTGTTCTGGCAGGCGCCGGGCGCGCTGTGCTTCCTGGCCGCGGCGTTGGCCGAGCTGCAGCGGGTGCCGTTCGACATGCCGGTGGCCGACTCCGAGATCGTGTTCGGCCCCTACACCGAGTACACCGGTCTGCGCTTCGCGTTCTTCCTGCTGGCGGAGTATGCCGGGATCGTGGTGTTCGCCCTGCTGTTCACCGTCCTGTTCCTCGGTGGCTGGCGCCTCGGTGTCCTGGACGGCGCGCTCGGCCCGCTGTGGACGCTGCTCAAGGCCGCGGTGGTGGCGACCGTGGTCATCTGGTTCCGCGTGGCCTGGCCGCGGCTGCGGGAGGACCAGCTGCAGCGGTTCGCCTGGCTCGTGCTCGTCCCGCTGGCCCTGGCCCAGCTCGTCCTGACCGCCGCCGTCGTGGCGGTCACCCAGTCGTGAGGTGAGGTGACGATGACCGAACAACCCAAGCGTTCCGGCCTTCCCGGTGTGCTGCAGGGCCTGGCGACCACGGCCCGCACCATGGTCGCCCCGGCGCACACGAGTGAGTACCCGTCGGTCGAGCCGGACCTGCCGCCCCGGTCGCGCGGCGTCATCGCCCTGCTCACGGAGAACTGCACGTCCTGCATGCTCTGCGCCCGCGAGTGCCCCGACTGGTGCATCTACATCGACTCGCACAAGGAGACCGTCCCCGCCGGGCCCGAGGGAGGACGCGACCGGCAGCGCAACGTGCTCGACCGGTTCGCGATCGACTACTCGCTGTGCATGTACTGCGGGATCTGTGTCGAGGTCTGCCCATTCGACGCGCTCTTCTGGAGCCCCGAGTTCGAGTACGCCGAGACCGACATCCGCGACCTGCTGCACGAGAAGGAGCGGCTGGGCGAGTGGATGGAGACGGTCCCGGCCCCGCCCGCCCTCGCCGAGAACTCCGCCGAGCCGGGCGAGGTCGCCGCAGCGAACCGCCCCGCCCGCACCGGATCCGCCGGCCGGGTGAGGCCCACGTGACGACGCTCGACGTGCTGTTCACCGTCCTCGGGGTGATCGCCGCCGGAAGTGCCGTGCTGGCGGTCACCACGCGTCACCTCGTGCACGCCGCGCTGTGGCTGGTGCTGACCCTCGGTGCCCTCGCCGGCTGCTACCTCGTGCTCGGTGCGGAGCTGGTGGCCCTGGTGCAGCTGCTCGTCTACGTCGGCGCGATCGTCGTGCTCGTCCTGTTCGCCCTCATGCTGACCAAGGCCCCCATCGGCCCGAGCACCGGGCACGACACCGGGCTCGCGCAGCGCGTCGCGTCGGCGGCCGTCGGCGCGGGGACGGTGGCCCTCCTCGCCGGTGTGCTCCTCCCCGCCTTCGGCGGCCACCTCGCCACGGTCCGCGCGGGCGGCACCACGGGCATCGCCCAGGCGCTGTTCGGCTCCTGGGTCTGGCCGTTCGAGCTGCTGTCGGTGCTCCTGCTGGTCTCCCTGGTCGGGGCGCTGGCCGTGGCCCGCATGCGCACGCGGGCCCGGGCCGCCGAGGTCCCGGCGGCCGCCCGCACCCCGGGGAGCGGCCGGTGATCCACCTCGCCGGGCCGATCCTGCTCGTCGCCGTGCTCGCGGGAGCGGGCGCCTACGGCGTCATCGCCCGCCGCAACGCGGTGCTCGTCCTCATCGGCATCGAGCTGCTGCTGAACGCGGGGAACCTGCTGCTCGTCACGTTCGGCTCGGCGACGACGGACGCGCTCTGGTCGGGCCAGGTCCTCGCACTCTTCGTCATCACCGTGGCCGCGGCCGAGGTCGGCATCGCGCTCGCGCTCGTGCTGGCCATGTTCCGCGCCCGCGGCTCGATCGACCTGGCCGAGCGCGCCAGCGCCGAGCCGGAGGCGGACGACCCGGCCCCGCAGCCGACCTCCGCGGCGCCGGAGCGAGCCGAGCGGGAGGAGGTGGACGAGACGGTATGACGCCCCTCCTCGTCCTGCCCCCCGTCCCCTGGCCCGAGATCCACCTCGCGCCGGCGCAGCTGGTCGTCCTCGCCCCTGCTGCCGCCTGCCTGCTCGGCCTCTGGTGGGGACGTGGCCAGCGGCGGGTCGCCGCCACCCTGGCGGTGCTCGGGACCCTCGTCGCGCTCGGCGCCTCCGCCTGGCAGGTCGTGCAGGTGCTCACCGACCACGCCGAGACCCCGACCGGCACGGTCGGCCCGCTGCCGGTCGGCGGACTGGACCTGCCGCTGACCCTGCTGTCGGACCACCTGAGCGCCCTCGTCGCCGTGGCCGTCGCGGTGGTCGGCCTGGCGGTGCAGGGCTTCAGCACCTGGTACCTCGCCGAGGACCCGCACTACCCGCAGTTCGCCGCCGGCGTCTCGCTCTTCCTCGCCGCGATGCTCCTCGTCGTCCAGACCGGCGACCTCGTCCTGCTGCTCGTGGGCTGGGAGCTGATGGGCTGGTGCTCCTGGCTGCTCATCGGACTCGACAGCCGCCGAGCGGCGGCCCGCCGCGCGGCATACAAGGCGTTCCTCGTCACCCGCATCGGTGACCTGGCGTTCGTCATCGGACTGGTGATCCTCGCGGTCGGCGCGGGCACCACGTCGATCCCCGACGTCGTCCGCCACTGGGCACACCAGCCCGGCACCCAGCAGGGGGCGCTGCTCACCGCGGCGATGGTGTGCCTGCTGTCCGGCATCGCCGGCAAGTCGGCGCAGTTCCCGTTCCAGGACTGGCTGCCCGACGCGATGGAGGGTCCCACCCCGGCCTCCGCGCTGATCCACGCGGCGACGATGGTCGCGGCCGGGACCTACGTGCTGGCGCGGCTCTTCCCGATCCTCGTCCAGTCCGGGCCGGCCCGGCTGCTGCTCGCCGTCGTGGCCGGGGTGACCATGGTCGGCTCGGCGGTGCTGGCGTTCGGGCAGACCGACCTGAAGCGGATGCTCGCGTGGTCGACCGTCAGCCAGGTCGCCATCATGCTCGCGGCCCTCGCCGTGGTGCCCGCTCCGATGGGGCCGGACACCGGCATCGTCCACTTCGTCTCGCACGCGATGTTCAAGGCGCTGCTGTTCCTCGGGGTCGGCTGGCTCAGCGTGCTGGTCGGCGGGACGACGGCCGCCGCCCTCTCCGGTGGGGTGCGGCACTTCCGCGAGCTGCGCAGCCCGCTCGGGGTCGGGCTCCTCGCGCTGACGGGCGTGCCGCCGTTCGTCGGGTTCGTCTCCAAGGAGCTCGTGGTGGGAGCGAGCGAGCACGGCATCACCGCCGGGACGGCGGGCGCATGGCTCGTGCTCGTGGCGCTGTTCCTGACGATCCCGCTCACCGCCGCCTACTGCATGCGGGCGTGGATGGTCCTGGCGTTCCGCACCCAGGAGGAGCGGGCCGTCGACCAGGAGGTCTCGCGCGAGTCGCACCGGCCGCAGGAGGTCGACCTGACCGAGATGTTCGACACGCGCACCTTCACCCCGGACCCCGAGGAGCAAGCGATCGCGGAGCGGCAGATCGACACCCCCGCCTGGCTCAGCGTGTCGGTGCTCAAGTGGCTCACCGTCGTCGGGGGACTCGTCGTCCTGACCCCGTTCGTCACGGTGGACTGGCACGTCGACGTCTGGCTGGTCGGCTGCTCGCTGCTGCTGATGGCCGGCGCCGCCTTCGGGGTGCGCGCCCTGTCCCCGGTCTCCCTGGACGGCGACGCGATGCGCCACGCGGGTGATCGCGTCCGCTCCGCCTTCGACGAGGGGTGGGCGGCCGACCGGGCCTACCTCGCCCTCGTCGCCCGGCCGGTGCTGGCCCTGGCCCGCTGGGTCGTGGCGGTGGACCGCGACGTGATCGACGCGTGGGTCCGGGGGAGCGCGGCCGCGACCCGGGTCGCCGGGGCGTTCGGCGAGGCCGCGCACCGGCGCCGGCCGTCGGCCAACCTGGTCTGGGTCCTCGTCGGCGTCCTCGGCGTCGCCGCGCTGGGGGTGCGGCTCTGGTGATCCTGCTCGCCCTGACCCTCGCCGTGCCGGCCGTCGCCGGCACCGCCCTCGTCCTCGGTGACCGCGCGCCGGTCGCCGCCCGCCCGCTGACGTCACACCTGGTCGCCCTGGTGGCGTCGGTGGTGACGCTGGGCCTGACCGTCTGGGACGTCGTCCAGCGGCCGGTGGTCGACGCGCCCTGGGTGCCGGCGATCGGGCTCCGCTGGCACTTCGCGGTCGACGGCATCAGCGCCCCGCTGCTGCTGCTGACCGCCGCCCTCGGCGTCGCCGTCGTCGCCCACGCCCGCCACCACCTGCCGAGTGGTGGGACGCCCGGCACCTTCTACGGCTGCCTCCTGCTGGTGGAGCTCGGAGCACTCGGCACCTTCCTCACCCGCGACGCGGTGCTCTTCTTCATCGCCTTCGAGACGGTGCTCATCCCGATGTGGGTGCTGATCAACCGCTTCGGTGACCAGCGGAGCGCCACGGCACGCTCGGACGCGGCCGGCCGGTTCCTGCTCTACACGGTGCTGGGCTCGACGCTCATGCTCATCGGGATCCTGGCCCTGGTGAACGCGGCCGGCACGGCGGACCTGGACCGGCTCGCGGCCAGCGGCGGAGCCGGGATGTCGTCCACCACCCAGGCCGTCGTCGCCGCGATCCTGCTGGTGGGGCTCGCGATCAAGGTGCCGCTGTGGCCGGTTCACACCTGGCTGCCGCCCGCCCACACCATCGCGCCGACCGCCGGGTCGGTGCTGTTGGCCGCGGTCCTGCTGAAGATGGGCACCTACGGCATCGTCCGGCTCGTCGCCGCGCCGCTGCCGGACGGCCTCGGCGTGCTCGCGCCCTACCTCGGTGGGGCCGCGGTCATCGGGATCCTCTGGGGAGGCCTCGCCTGCCTCGTCGAGCGCGACCTCAAGCGCCTGGTCGCCTACTCCTCGGTCGCGCACATGGGCTTCGTCGTCCTCGGCATCGCCAGCGGCACCGACACCGGGCTGCAGGCGGCGCTGTTCGCCAACATCGCCCACGGTGTCGTCTCGGCCCTGCTCTTCTTCGTCGTCGGCGGGCTCAAGGAGCGCTGGGGCAGCGCCGACCTCGAAATCGCCCGCGCCGCGCTGCGCGAGACCGCGCCGCGCACCGGGCTCGCGCTGGTCATCGGATTCGCGGCCACCCTCGGCCTCCCGGGACTGGTCACCTTCTGGGGCGAGTGGCTCTCGGTGTATGCCGCGTGGTCACCGGCCCCCGACCGTCCCGTCGGCGCGTTCCACGCCTTCGCGGCCGTGGCGGTCGTGGGCACCGCGCTCGCCGCCGGGTACGCCCTGCGGGTGCTGCGCCTGGTCTGGGCCGGGGACCGGCTCGAGCCGGCCGTCGCCGACCTCGCCGGCGTCGAGCGGTGGGTCGTGGCCGTGCTGGTCGCTGCCGTGGTCGCCCTCGGGGTCTGGCCGAAGGCCCTGCTCGACAGCACCGCCCCGGAGGTGGCCACCATCACCCACGGCGCCCACCCCTCGACGGTGGTCGTCGGCTCCGAGGGGGGTGGCGCCCGGTGAACGGCGTGGTCTCCGTCGACGTGCTGGTCCTGCTGCCGGTGCTCGCCCCCGTCCTCGGCGCCGGCGCGGTGCTGCTGCTCGACGTGCTGGCACCCCGGCTCGGGTGGGTGCACTCGGCGCTGGCCCTGCTGGCGCTCGCCGTCGGCACGGCCGGGGCGCTGCCCGGCCTGGGGCAGCCGCCCGGCGACGCGCTCACCTCGCTCTGCGTGCGCAGCAGCGACGTCGCAGGGGCCGTGAACGCATCGGGCGGCGGGCCCTGCTTCTACGAGGCCGGTGCGGTGGCCACCGGCCTGCAGCTCGCGGCGCTGGTCACCGCCTTCGTGACGGTGCTGCTCGCCTGGCCGGAGCACCGCACCGCCGGGCAGGGGCACCAGGCGGTGGTCATCAGCCTGCTGCTCGGCGCCACCGCCGGCGCGACGGCGATCGCCGCGGCGCACGACCTCGGCACGTGGCTGGTCGCCCTCGAGCTGGCCACCCTGCCCACGGTCGCCCTGGTGGCGCTGCGGCGCGGCCGCCGGGCGGTCGACGGCGCCATGGCGCTGCTGACGACGTCCCTGACCTCCTTCGCCGTGCTCGCGCTCGCCGCGGCGTGCTGGTACGCCGCCTCCGGCAGCCCCTTCCTCGACGGCTCGGCCGCGGTGGCCGCCGCGCAGGACCCGGCCCGGCGGGCGGTGCTCGTGCTCGCCGTCGTCCTCGTCGTGGCGGGCGTCGGCTTCAAGCTGTCGCTGGCTCCGTTCCACGCCTGGACGCCGGAGGCCTACGTCGGGGCACCGTTGTCGATCGCGACGTTCCTCGCGGCCACGTCGAAGGTGGCGGCGCTGGCCGCCCTGCTCGTCTTCCTGCGTGCCGTCACTGCCCTCGGCGCGCCCGCCCTCACCGCGCTCGCCGTCGTCGCCGGCCTGTCGATGACCGTCGGCAACGTCATGGCGCTGCGCCAGGACGACGTGGTGCGGCTGCTCGCCTGGTCGACCGTCGCGCAGGCGGGCTGGGTGGTCCTGCCGCTGGCCACGGTGTCCTCGCTGGCGGTCGGGGCCGCGAGCGGCTACCTGCTGGCCTACCTCGTCGCCACGGTCCTCGCGTTCGCCGTCGTCGCCGCCCTCGGGCACGTCGGTGGGATGGGGCTGCTGCGTGAGCTCACGACATACCGCGGGCTGCTGCGTCGGCACCCGCTGATGGGCGCGGCCCTCGCGCTCGCCCTGCTGTCCCTCGCCGGGCTGCCGCCGGGCGTGCTCGGGCTGGTGGCCAAGGTCGTGGCGCTGCGGCCGGTGGTCGCCGGCCAGCTGTGGGTGCTCGCCGTCGTCGCGGCCGTCAACGCGGTCATCGGCGTCGCGGTCTACCTGCGCTGGCTCGTGGTCGTGCTGCGGCGGCCGGACCCCGACCCCTCGGTCGCCGGCGCCCCCCTGGCCGGCTGGCGGGCGTGGCACCCGGCGCACGCGGTGGCGGTGGTGCTGTCGTTCGCGGCGCTCGTCGTCACGAGCCTGGCGCCCCAGCTGGTCCTCGACCTCGTCTCCTGACCTCCCCGGAACCTGCGGGGGTTGGGCCGCGGAACACGGCACCCGCGCTGGGCGTTCACTGGACATGCACAACCACTTCAACGGCCTGAAGACCGCTGCCCTCCTGGGCGGGATCTTCGCGCTGCTGCTCGCCATCGGGGCAGTGGTGCAGGGTGGCCGCTTCATCTGGCTGTTCGCGCTGTTCGGCGTCGGCATGACCGC